>NZ_JYJG01000101.1 GCF_000955955.1 Lentzea aerocolonigenes | reverse complement strand
AACGTTCCGGGCCACGCCACTAGGTCGGCGCTGGCTCGAAAAGAGTGGCGTGATACCCGTTCATCGCGGCGATGAACGTGGAAAAGGCGCGCCGAGGATGTGGCCAGCAACAAGTCGTGTGCGCTGCCGCCTGCGAAGTTGTGCGTCACCGGACAGGGGCCTAGTTTGGTTGGAGTTCACCGAACATCGATCATCCGTGCGAGGTACATCTACAGGTTCTCCGGGTTGGGCGGCTGCCATCGGCGCTTCTCGCGGTTTGCCGATGGGAGTGACAGATGACGGAGCGGACTCCGCGCGTCGAAGCCGCCCGCGCGCTCGGTCAGGGCGTGCCGGCGCAGGGCAGGACCGCCCAGACGGACTTGCCGGTGACGAGCTGAGTAACGCCCCAGTGCGCGGTCAGCTGATCCACGAGGATCAAGCCGCGTCCTCGCGCGGCATCAGGGGAGAACGTCCGCAGCAGCGGCGGGGATGGAGAGCCGTCCTTGACGGTGATCTTGACGACCCAGGGGTCTGCCGAGCTCCGCAGTTCGACCTGCGCCGGAAACGCCGCGTGGTCGTAGACGTTCGAGACGAGTTCCGTGACAACGAGCAGCACGTCGCCGAGATCGTCCTCCTCCAGGTCGGGCAGAACCGACCGCGCCCAGCGGCGAACACCGGCGATGTCGGCCACGCCGCTGTCGAGCTCCAGAACGTGCACCCGATCGGGAGGTTCGTCGCCGATGGTCAAGCGGTGCCCCTCCTGTCGGTGACTGCGGGTGTAGGTACCCGCGTTGGATCAGTCGAAAACCGCATTTCCGGGCTTGCGAGAATGGCGGTTCGAGTGGCGCGTGGCGGGTGGAGGCGGAATGGATGATTCGCGGGATTCGTCAATTCGTTCGCGTGCGCTCGACCTGGTGACGGACGGGACGCTCAAAGAACTCGACCTCGAGAAACTCCTCGGCGTCCTGCTGGGCGGTGTCCGCGACCTGCTCGCGGTCGACACCGCCACCGTCTTGCTCGTGAACCGCAGCCGCGACCAGCTCGTGGCGAAGGCGACCTCGGGCCTGGAGGAGGAGGTATTCCAGGGTGTCCGCGTACCCGTGGGCAAAGGCTTCGCAGGTCGCGTGGCTCAGCTCCGGGAGCCGGTCCTGGTCGAGCACGTCGACGAGTCCACAGTGGTCAATCCGTTGCTGTGGGAGCACGGTCTGAAGGTGCTCCTCGGCGTGCCGATGATCGCGGAGGGCGAGGTGACGGGAGTCGTTCACGTCGGCAGCACCACGTCACGCCGCTTCACCGACGAGGAGGTCGAGGCGCTGCAACTCATCGCCGACCGTCTCGCGGTGGCGGTCTTCATGGATCGGACGCGATCGGAACGCGCCGCGGCCACCGTCTTGCAGGAAAGCCTGCTGCCAAGCCGGTTGCCGAGCACCAAGGGCTGGGAGTTCGCGGCACGCTACGTCGCGGGTGCGGAAAGCGGCGTCGGTGGCGACTGGTACGACGTGTTCGAACTGCCCGGTGAGCGCATCGGTGTGGTGATCGGCGACGTCGTCGGCAGCGGACTGCCGGCCGCTGTGGTCATGGGACGGCTCAGGAGCGCGTTGCGCGCCTATGCTCTGGACTGCCCGGATCCCGCGGAGGTGCTCGGCAAGCTCGACCGGAAAGCCAGCCACTTCGAGCACGACACGATGGCCACGGTCGCTTACGCCGTCATCGACACTGTGACGCACCACATGCGCCTCTCCGTGGCCGGACACCTGCCCCCGGTCATCGCGGTGGCGGGAGAGGAGACCCGGTTCATCGCTGTCCAGGTAGATCCGCCGGTCGGGTTCGACCTGTGCAGCACCGGCCGCCGGTGCATCGACGTCGAGGTGCCACCAGGCGCTCTGATCGCCCTCTACACCGACGGTCTCGTGGAACGGCGGGGCCAGGACCTCGACGCGGGCCTGGAACGGCTGCGCCGGGCCGTCAAGCCGACGGGTCCGGAAGCAGCGTGCATCCAGGTCATGGCCGCGATGGTCGGTGACCAGCCGGCGACCGACGACGTCGCGTTGGTCGCGGTGCGCCACAGCGTTTGACGAGTTCCCGGCAGGTTGGCCGAACACTGCACGGGTAGACAGTGGATCTCGCTCAGGGCTTGACCTCGCGGACAGCTTCACGGCCGTGCTGCGCCCAGTTCGTGGGCGGAGGACCTGCCTCGATCCGCAGGGGCCCTGGCCGCGTCCGAGGCGGTCTGCTTCACCTCGTCCGCCGCGTCGCGCAGGCCGGAGCTCGCTTACTCCTCCACGCGCTCGGCCGCCTCGGTGAGCGACTGCGTGACCGGCTCGACCGAGTCGCTCGCACGGTCAGCGAACTCCGCGACCGCGCGGGCCGATCGTCAGGTAATCGCAAGGCGGCGGGAACCCCACCAAGCGGCCGTCATCGGGTTGGGTACTTCTTCTCCGCCGCTGCCCAGCGTACGAGCCGGAAGGTCTCCAATGATCAACGCGATTGTCGCCGCGGCCATGGCGATGTCCACCGTCGTCCTCCCGCAGGCCGATGTCCCACCACCCGGCGCGGTCACCGTCGACACGATCAACGGAAGCGGCTGCCCCAGAGGCACGACCTCGGTGTCGGTGTCGCCGGACAACTCCGCCTTCCACGTGGTCTTCAGCAGCTATGCGGCCAAGGTCGGCCCCGGCGCCGCGCCGACGGACTTCCGGAAGAACTGCCAGCTGAGCATCAGGGTGAACGCGCCGGAGGGCTTCGTCTACGGCATCTCCAAGGTCGACTACGCCGGCTACCTCCACCTCGAACGCGGTGCCACCAGCATCCTGAGGTCCAGCTACTACTTCCAGGGCATGGCGGACACGGGCTACCGCAGCCACAACTGGCAGGGCCCGGCGGATGACGAATGGCAGGCCACGGACGTGGGCTCGCCGGTCATCTACCCGCCGTGCGGCGTGAACAGGAACCTCAACATCAACACCGAGCTGCGGGTCAACGTGGGCACGTCGGATGCGAAGAAGACGAGCTTCATGGCGATGGACTCGCTCGACGGCCATGCGAAGACGGATTACCACTTCTCCTGGAAGCGTTGCCCGTAGCCGAAAAGGCTGGTCGCAGGCCCGGAACCGCCGTGGCTCCGGGCCTGCGGGGTCACTATAGTTTCAGTGTGGAATGAAACAGGACGTAAACGATCAGTCCGGTCATGCCGAACGCCACCGCCGCACAAGCCGCCCCGAGGGAGTCCGGTGGAGCGAACAGCCAGCTGTCGCTGAAGAACGTGAGGGCGAACCACGCGCACGGTGGTGCCCACGCCAGATGCCCGCCGAACAGTCCAGCCCCCAGAGCCGCAAGTCCGGTCATGCCAACACATGCACGGGCCACGAAAGGCAGCGGCGCGGTGCAGGTGACGAGCAGTGCCGTCACCGAGGCGATCGCCAGGACGTGGGCGAGCCGGTACACCGGCCACCGCCAGGCCGCGGTGCGGTCGAGGTCGTCGTCCTGCCCGGAAAGCCCGACGGCGAGCGCGGAGACGGCGCCGGTGACGGCGAGTGCGGGCCATCTCGGGTCTGCGGACGGTGCCACGGCGCGGACGAGCAGGCAGAAAAGCGCCGCTGCCGCAACGGAGGCGGGCACCTGGCGGGAGCGCGCGTAGAGCAGGAGCGCCCTCACAACGTTCCACCCGTGAGTGCCGTGAGCTGGTCGCCCTGACACGACAAGCCCACCGCGCGGGCGGCACTCACCCGTGCCAGCTGCTGATCCGGTGGCAGCACGCGCAGGGCTTCCCAGGCGCGGCGGGCGGGTTCGGCCGCACCGGCTCTGATGAAGAGGTGGTCGCGCACCGGTTTGAGCTCTCCGGTGAACCAGGCGGCGGCGACGGCACGGGCGGCCGCCTCGCGGATCGTCCCCTGGTCGTCGTCGCTCTCTCCGAAACAGGTGGGCGTGCCCGCGCCCGCGACCAGCTCGGTGAGCCAGTCGCCGGGCTGGGCGGCCTCGAACGAGCCGTTGAACAGCACCGGCACCGTCTCGGGGCGCCGCGGAACGCCGCCGTGGTGCAGGCTCGGTTCTGGAACCTCTCGGACGGAGGTGGGCGCGTCGGGCAGTGTTGCCAGCAATCGCAACGCGTGCTCGGCCACCGGGGCGAACGAGTCCAATGTGGACGCACGCATCCTGGTCAGGCACACGTGCTCGCGGCACACGGCAGCCGACGCGGACTCGTTGAGCACGAGCGTCCTGGCGGGCAGCACCGGCAGCGCGATCGCGAAACCCGCCACGGCGGGAACGAGCGCGATCAGTCGCAGCCGCGCCGACGTGGCGACGAGGAGACCGAACCCGGTGAGCGCCAGCCCCGCCAGCCAGATCGCCTGCCCGGCGTTCGCCGCTGCGGCGACGGTGTCGTAGACGTTGCGCACGGCGGAGAGAGCGGGGGACAGCAGGACGACCTGGTTCGGCAGAACCCGCGAAGGGTCTGCCGCCGGGTCCTGGGAGATGGTGAGGAACACCAGGGCGACCAGCGCGCTCACCGCCAGCAGCGGAGGGGTGAGCACGGACGGGAAGGCGCGGGCGACCCCCATGCCCAGCCAGCCGCCCGCGACGACGGCGAGCGCGCCGACCGCGGTGATCGGCAGCCAGGCGAGGTGGAAGTAGCCGCCGTGCCAGATCACCTGGACGGCGCCGAGTGCGAACACCGTCAGGTAGCCGAGCACCAGGTAGATCGCGAGTGCGCCGGCGGTGACCGCTGCTCGTCGCCACGGCGGCCGCGCGGCGGTGGTGAGGAGGTCTGCGATGCCGGCGCGGTGGTCCCGCAGGCCCGCGACGGCGCCCGCCCCGACCACCAGCGGCCAGAGGAAGACGAGCAGGAACCGGATCCACTGGGCGGCCGAGTGCCATTGCTCGTCCCACGCCTCCGGACCTTTCCACCAGGGCGCGCTGACCGAGTACAGCAGCGCCACCGCGGTGGCGACGAGGAGCATGCCCGCCCACGGAGCCAGGGAACGGCGCAGCTCCAGGCGAAGAGCCCTCACCACGAACCCCGCTGACGAGGCGTGGCGAGCAGGGCGCTGTACCCGCGTTCGATGGGGCTGTCACCCGCGTGCTCGTCGGTGCCCGCCGCCGCGAGCTGGGCCGGCGTGCCCTGGAAGACGAGCCTGCCCTCCGCGAGCAGCACGACGTCGGTGCACGCGGCGGCGACGTCCTCGACGAGGTGCGTGGAGACGACCACGCAGGCGTCGGTGCCGAGCTCGGTGAGCAGCTCGCGGAACCGCAGGCGCTGGGCGGGATCGAGGCCGGCGGTGGGTTCGTCGAGCAGCAGGATCTCCGGGTCGTTGACGATGGCCTGCGCGATGCCCACCCGGCGGATCATGCCGCCGGACAACGTCTTGAGCCGGTCGTCGGCGCGGTCGGCGAGACCGACCCGTTCGACCGCGCGCTGGACGGCGGCCGGGACGTCGCGGGCGGGCATCTCCTTGAGCCAAGCCATGTACTCGACGAACTCGCGGACGGTGAAGCGGCGGTAGTGGCCGAACTCCTGCGGCAGGTACCCGATGCGGCGCCGCAACGAGCGCAGCTCCATGCCGCCCAGCAGCGAGAGGGTGCCGGAGGTGGGTCGCAGCACGGTGGCGAGGGCGCGGATGAGCGTTGTCTTGCCGGCGCCGTTCGGGCCGAGCAGTCCGTGGACGCCGCGTCCCATGGTGAGGGTGACGCCGTCGACGGCCGTGCGGCGGCGGCCGACCAGCAGCCGGAGGTCCCGTGCCTCGATCTCCCAGGCGAACGTGGTGGGCGCGGTCATCGGCTGGCCTCCAGACGCGTGAAAGCGGTGCGGTTCAGGGCGATCGCGAGCAACCCCAGCGCGAGCAACGCCGCCCACACCGGGATGGCCTCGGCGCTGAACACGGCGGACGTGCGGCTGAGCGCGATGGTCGGTGCGACGATCGCGCCGGCCCACAGCACGACGAGGGCGACGGCGGCGCGGGTGACGCCGATCAGCCCGCTGAGCGCCAGCGTGCCCGTGGTGAACGCGAGACACGGCAGCAGCCACTGGGCAGGCGAGGTGCCGGCCAGCCAGCCCGCCGCGAACAGGCCCGGCATCACCACGGCGAGCACGGCGGCGGTGCGCCGGAACACCAGGAGCAGTCCCGCGCGCGGGGTGGCCGCGGTGAGCTCGTACGCCGGGTCCAGTGCGCGTCCCCACGACGCCGCCACGCCGAGCACCGGCAGCACGGGTGCGATGAGCAGCACCAGCGAGATGCCGTCGCCGGTCGCCGAGCCGATCTGGTCGAGCAGGACGGCGACGAAGGTGACGAGGAGGATCATCGCGAGCCACGGACCGGCCATCGGTGAGACCCAGGCGGTGAGCCGGCGCCGCCACGGCCGTGCGCGCGGCATCTGCGGAGTGAGGTCGAGCAGCGGGGCGAGATCGGCCCACACCGCGTCGGCCACGGGGTCGGGTGCGAGGCGGCCTCGGCACGGCGCGCACGTCTCCAGGTGCGACTCGACCGCCCACAGCTGGTCGGCGGGGATGTCGTCGTCGCCTCGCGCGTAACGGCGCAGCAGCTGCTCGCCGGGGTGGTGGGCGGTCATGACAGGGCCTCCCGCATCGCGATCCTCGCCCGCCGTGCGCGGGTTTTGACGGTGCCCTCCGGCACCCCGAGCAGCACCGAGGTCTCCCGGACGGACAGTCCGTCGAGCACCATCGCCTGCAGCACCTGCCGCAGTTCCGGCGCCAGTGTCCGCAGCGCGTCGCCGACCTCGTCGCCGACCACGCCGTCGAGCGCCTCGTCCTCCGCGGCCCGGACGACGGGCTCGCCCGCGGCGGCCGCGGGTGGCTGGGCGTGGTGCGCGCGCCGGCGGAACGCGTCGATCAGGCGCCGGGCGGCGATGGTCCACAACCAGCCGACCGCGGTCCCACCGGTGGCGGCACCGGCGAACGCGTCGGCCGCGCGCCACACCGCGAGGTACGTCTCCTGCAGCACCTCGGCGACGATCTGTTCGTCCGAGCACCGCCTGCGCAGCCGCACTGTCAGCCACGGTGATGTGCGGCGGTACAGCTCCTCGAACGCGCGGCGGTCACCTCGTGCGACGCGCCGCACGAGGTGCTCCTCATCCAGGCCGGTGGGCTCACCCCGGATTGCTCTCACACTCCGCAAGACGTGGGGAACGCGGACCAGGTTCTCGCACTGATGTGTCGTGTGTCACACATCCGCTCGTGGAGAACCGGCTCGGGTGGTGCCGCCGTCTGGCCGCACGAGTTCCCCGAGAAGACGGAGCAGATGCGATGACAGTGTCCCAAGTGTCCCAAGTGGAGGTTCGCGGGGCCGTTTCGTCCCACGAACTGGTGAAGATCTACGGCAACGGCCCGACCGCTGTACGGGCGCTCGACGGCGTGAGCGTGCGGTTCCACGCGGGTGAGTTCACCGCGATCATGGGCCCGTCCGGGTCGGGGAAGTCGACGCTGCTGCACTGCCTGGCCGGACTGGACAGGGCCGGCTCCGGCACCGTCCACATCGGACCAGCGGAGCTGGGGTCGCTGAACGACACCCGGCTGACCCGGCTGCGGCGCGACCGGATCGGGTTCGTGTTCCAGTCGTTCAACCTGCTGCCGGCCCTCACCGCCGAGGAGAACATCCTCCTCCCGATGCGACTGTCCGGCCGCGAGCTGGACCGCACGTGGTTCGCGACGATCGTCGACATGCTCGGCCTGCGAGACCGGCTGCGGCACAAGCCGAGCGAGCTGTCGGGAGGTCAGCAGCAGCGGGTGGCGTGCGCGCGGGCACTGGTGGGCAGGCCGGACGTGGTGTTCGCGGACGAACCCACCGGCAACCTCGACTCGCGCACCGGCGCGGGTGTGCTGGAGTTCCTGCGCACTTCGGTGCGCGAGCTGGGACAGACGGTGGTGATGGTGACGCACGACCCCGTCGCCGCCTCGTACGCCGGCCGCGTGGTGTTGCTCGCCGATGGCCGGGTGGCCGGCGAGATCTTCCAGCCGACACCGGAGTCGGTGCTGGGCGCGCTCTCCAGGCTGGGGGCGTGATGCTGCGGACGACCCTGGCCGGGATCAGGGCGCGGTTCGCGCGCCTGGTGCTGTCGTCGATCGCCATCCTGGTCGGTGTGGCTTTCGTGTCCGGCACGATGGTGCTGGCCGACGCGCTGAAGGCGACGATGCGCGACGAGTTCGCCCGGTCGGCGCGCGGCGTCGACGCCGTGGTGGAACTCGGTGGTGAGCTGAAGCTGGACGTCGCCACCGTCCAGGCGGTCGACGGCGTCGCGAGCGCGGGGCTGCGGCGAAGCGTGCCGGTGCCCGTCGTCGGCGCGGGGGGCCGTGCGGACGAGGCCGACCTGGTCGCTCTGGCGGCAGATCCCGTGCTGCGCCCGCAGGAGATCAGGCAGGGCGCGATGCCTGCCGCGGGGCAGATAGCGGTCAGCGAACAAACCGCACGCGACCGCGGCCTCGCGGTGGGATCGGAGCTCGTGCTGCTCGGCCGCGACTCGGCACCGGTGCGGTTCACCGTGAGCGGTGTGTACGACAGCGGCACCGTGGAACGGCCCGGCACCGCGCAGCTGCTGTTGCCCGACGTCACCCCGTTCGTCGATCCAGCGGAACCGCTCTACAACGCTCAGATCGTCGTGCGGTCGTCCGGAGTGGACCAGGCGACGCTCGCCGACCGGCTGCGCACGGCGGTGGGAGGCGAGTTCCTGGTGACCACCGGCGCGGCGTACGCGGAAAACCTGCTCGCCCGCTACGGCGGCACCGAGGACGTCGCGATGGCGATGACCCTCTTCGCGGTGGTGGCGCTGATCGTGGCCGCGATGGTCGTCATGAACACCTTCACGATCCTCATCGCCCAGCGCACCCGCGAACTCGGTCTGTTGCGCAGCATCGGCGCCGAACGCAAGCAGATCTTCCGCTCCGTCCTGCTCGAGTCGGCCGTGGTCGGCGTGCTCGCGTCGGTGCTCGGCCTGGCCGCGGGAATCGGACTGGCGGCGGCTCTGCAGTCAGTGCTGGGATCTTCGCCGGTGCGGTTGCCGGTCGGTGCCCCCGCGGTCGCCGCCGCGTTCGCCGTCGGACTCGGGGTCACGCTGCTGGCCGCGGTGTTGCCCGCGCGCAGGGCGACGCGGGTCTCGCCGATGGAGGTGCTGCGCACTCAGGCGGACAGCCGCGAGGAAGTGGCGCGCACCGGCCGGGCGCGCACGGTGGTGGCGGTCGTGCTCGCTTCGGTCGCCGGGCTGCTGACCGTGCTGGCGATGACCTCGGGTGCGGGACCGAAGTTCGCGATGGTGCTCGCGATCGGTGCGGGCATGGTCCTGCTGGGCGCCGTCGTCACGGCGGGTCCGCTGCTGGTGGGGCCGCTGATCCGGCTGCTGGGCGCGGTGCCGCGGTCGTTGTTCGGCGTGCCGGCCGCGCTCGCGGTGGGCAACGCGATCCGCAATCCCCGCCGGACCGCGGCCACGATGGCGGCACTGCTGGTCGGCGTCTCGGTCGTGACCATGCTGACCGTGATCGCGACCAGTGTGAAGGAAACCAGGGACACCGAGCTGGAGCAGCGGTTCCCGGCGGACTACGAGGTGCGCAGCGCGGTCAGCGACCGCCGGTTGCCCGCCTCGCTGGTGGACCAGATCGCCGCCCGTCCCGGCGTCGCGCGGGCCGGAGGGGAGTCGCGGCTGTCGCTGACGCTGCGGGCGGGAGACACCAGTCGCTGGTCCGACACGGCCGCGGTGACCTCCGGCTCGCTCGGCACCCTGATCCGCCCGGAGGTCGTCCGCGGCGATCCGGGCTCACTGCGAGGCAACGGAATCGTCCTGACCGAGGAGCTGGCGCGCTCGGTCCGCGCCGACGTGGGCAGCGAGGTCCTGGCCACCGCGGACTCGGTCTCGCGGACACTGCGCGTGGTCGCGGTGATCAAACCGGCGGGCGGGATGGACGCCTACACCGATCTGGCGGTGTGGTCCGGTGACGGGGTGGACACGATCGCGGTGAAGATGGCGCCCGGTGCCGACGGCAGAAGCGTGCTGGACGCCGCGACGCGGAGTGTGCCGACCGCGAAGATCGTGAGTTTCGCCGACGTCCGAACCGAGTTCACCGCGCGGGTGGACCAGCTGCTCGCCTTCGTGTGGGCGATGATCGGACTGGCGGTGCTGACCGCCCTGTTCGGAATCGCGAACACGATGACGCTGTCGGTGATCGAACGGACCTGGGAGTCGGCCCTGTTGCGCGCCTTGGGTTTCACGCGTGCGCAGCTGCGCAGGACGCTCGTGGTCGAGTCGAGCCTGATCGCGCTGACCGGCGCGGTGCTGGGCGCGGTGGTCGGGGGAGCGTCGGCTGCACTGCTGGTCGTCGCGGTGTCGCGGGACGACGACCTGCGCATGGTGGTGTCCGTCCCGTTCGGACAGTTGGCGGCGTTGTTCGTCGCGGTCGGGATCGCCGGTGTGCTCGCGGCGGTGCTGCCGGCGCGGCGAGCGGCCTCGGCCTCGATCGTCGCGGGCATGTCCGACCACTGACGCCGCGCTGCCTGGTGCGCCATCGGGGCGCACCAGGCAGCGCGGTTCGTCCACTTCGGACCGGCGAGTGTGCTCAGACGGCAGGGCAGTGGAAGCCGTCTCGCGGCGCGGTGAGGCCGAGCAGGTAGGCGTCGGTGACCGCGCGGGTGCACGGAGTCCGGCGGTACACCCCGTGCCCGGTGCCGTCGTAGGTCACCAGCGTCGCTTTGCCGCGGGCCTGCCGACGCACGTTCACCGCGTTCTCGTACCCGGTAGAAGGGTCGTGCCGTGAGTTGAGCATCAGCACCTGCGGCGCCTTGACCGGCTGCCAAGGGGTGGGAGGGTTCAGCACGGGGCCCTGCCAGCCGATGCACCTGGTCAGCGCGAGGTCCCAGATCGGGGAGGCCTGGACCGTCGGGGCGGCCGCCCGCACGCGGGCGTCCACGGCCGCGACTTCCGCGGCGGTGCGGGGATGACCGGAGAAGTCCTGGCACAACACCGCGAAACTCTGGCGACTGGCCGCCGTGGCGCCGAAGCCCGCGGCCGGTTGCCCGGACAGGGTGGCGAAGTACTCGGCCATGCGCGGGAAATCCGGTGCGTAGCCGTGCCGCACGGTGCGGTTCGCGAGCTCGCCGGGCGTCAGCGGTTGGTCCGGCAGATCGGGTACGTGCAGGTCGCCACGCGCGGCGCGGGCACGAAGCTCGGCGTACAAGGCGTGAATGTCCTTGCCGTGCAGTGCACACGACGGGGTGTCGCCACACCAGCGCACGAACTCCGTGAAGATGTCCTCACCCGCGCGGGCACCCGCCTCCATCAGGCCGGGTAGCGGCATGCTCGCGTCGACCACGCTGTCGATCACCATCGCGCGCACGTTCCGGCCGAACCGCTCGGCGTACTTCTGGCCGTAGAGAGTGCCGTAGGACATGCCGTAATAGCTGATCTCGCGTTCGCCCAACGCCTTGCGCAGGTCGTCCATGTCCCGTACGGCACTCTGTGCGTCGACCCGGTCGAACACCGGTCCTGTACGGGAGCGGCAGTCCTCGGTCAGTGCGCGGTTGTAGGCCGCGAATGCGCCGAACCGCTCCGGGGTGTCCGGGCGTCCAGCCGGGTGCGGCAGTCCGAGGGCTGAGGTGTCGCAGTAGATCGGACTGCTGCCGCCGATGCCGCGCGGGTCGTGGCCCACGATGTCGAACCGGGCGAGGATCTCCGTGCTGAAGAGCTTCGGGGCGTCCTTCGCGAACTGCGCCGCGGATCCGCCAGGACCGCCGGGGTTGACCATCAGCACGCCGATGCGCCGACTCGGATCGGTGGCCGCACGGCGGGCCACGCTGAGATCGACCTGCGGGCCGTCCGGCCGAGCACGGTCGACCGGCACGCGCAGGGTGGCGCAGCCGGCCTCGGGCACGTCGGCGCAGGGCTCGAAACGCAATCCGGGAGATGCGGACGCCGGGGCCACCGGCAGGAGCAGCAGGACCACGGCGAGTGCGAGTTTCCTCATGCCCCGCAAGACGGACCGGATCCGGCGGAGGTTCTCACTGTGATGGGGCGCACATGTCCCGTGCCTCTTCGGTCCACATGGGACAGACAACCGCCGGGTTCTGGACGATTTCCGCCGGGCGGAAACGCGACCTGGCTCCCCGGCCGCGGCGGTTCCTACTGTCGGCACCCGCAGCCGGAGAACGCGGCATCCCCCGACGAAGTGGAGGCCCTTGTGGACACGACGCGAGAGAGCACCAGATGGGTCCGGCCGCTGTGCTGGGCCGCGGTGATGCTCGACGGGTTCGACATGGTCGTCCTGGGCGTGGTGCTGCCGGTCCTGCTGAGCGGCCACGTGTGGGGACTGACACCGGCGACCGGGGCACTCGTGTCGACGGCGGGCCTGGTCGGCATGACGATCGGCGCGCTCGCGATCGGCACGATCACGGATGTCCTCGGGCGCCGCAAAGCGCTCATGCTGTCGGTGACGATCTTCTCGGTGTTCACGTTCTTGTGCGCGTTCTCGCCGTCGTTCGAGTTCTTCGGCCTGATGAGGTTCCTCGCCGGCCTCGGGCTCGGCGGCTGCCTGCCGTCCGCCATCACCCGCGTGACCGAACATCAAGCGCGGCAAGGCAAAGGTGCCAGTGCGGCCACGTTCGTGATGACCGGATATCACGTCGGCGCCGTGCTGACGTCGTTGCTGGGGATCGTGCTCATCGCGGACTTCGGCTGGCGCTCGATGTTCGTCGTGGGCGCTCTTCCGGCGCTGGTGCTCGTCCCCTTGATGGCCAGGTACCTGCCCGAGTCGGAAGACCACGTGCGGCGACGTCGCGACGAGCCGGCCAAGGTGGGGCGCGAGGCCGTCGTGAGCCTGTTCACCGGTGGGCTGCTGCGGGCGACGCTGGCGTTCTGGCTGACCACGTTCTTCGGCCTGGTGCTGGTGTTCGGCCTCAACACGTGGCTGCCGCAGATCATGCGACAGGCCGGCTACCCGCTCGGCGCGGCACTCGGCCTGCTCCTGACGCTCAACCTCGGCGCCGTGATCGGCATGGTGGTCGCGGGCGCGCTGGCCGTGCGCCGCGGGGTGCGCGGCTCGACGATCGCCTGGTTCGCCGGTGCGGGCGCTTTCCTCGCGCTGCTCAGCATCCGGCTGCCCGGCGCGGGCGTCTACTCGGTCGTCTTCGCCGCGGGGTTCTTCGTCTTCAGCGCCCAAGCCCTCGTCTACTCCTACACGCAGCGGGTCTACCCGGCGCACGCGCGGGCGACCGGCCTCGGCTGGACCGCGGGGGTCGGCAGGCTCGGCGCGATCTGCGGGCCGTTGCTCGGCGGTGCGCTGCTGTCCGCGGGAGTCGCCTATCCGTGGGGCTTCTACGTCTTCGCGGGAGTCGGCTTCCTCGCGGCGATCAGCGCCGCGGCCGTCGCGGGCCGGCGGCAGCCGGCAGGCGAGATGACCTTCCAAGCAGTCCGATGACGAACGGGGAACACATGAACGACAAAGCGCAGATTCGCGAGGTCGTCGAGAACTGGGTGCTGTTCCGGGACGCCGGTGACTGGGCGCGGTTCGCGTCGGTGTGGCACGACGACGGCTGGATGACCGCGACCTGGTTCCAGGGCACCGCGGAGGGGTTCATCGAAGCGAGCAGGGCGGGCTTCGAGGCAGGCGTGCGAATCCTGCACTTCCTCGGCGGGCACACCAGCGAGGTGGCGGGTGACCGCGCGGTGGCCCAGACGAAGATGAAGATCCAGCAGCGGGGCTCGATCGGCGGCGTGCCGGTCGACGTCACCTGCACCGGGCGGTTCTACGACTTCTTCGAACGCAGGGACGGCCGCTGGGCGGTGGTGCGGCGCCAGCCGATCTACGAGCACGACCGCCTCGACGTCGTGACGCCCGGCGACACGGTCACCCTCGACGCCGGCGCCCTGGCCAGGTTCCCCGAGGGGTACCGGCACCTCGCGCACCTGCAGGAGAGCTCCGGACACGACGTGATGCCGGGACTTCCCGGCCTGCAGGGGCCTGAGGTCGACCTGCTGTACCGGGAGGGCCGCTCCTGGCTGCTCGGTTCGGCCACGGCCGGGACTCCGCTCGCCGCGACGAGCTCGGCGTGAGAGGGGTCGTCGTGAGCACAGCACGAGTGGTCTTCGGTTCGGGCACGATCGGCGAGCTGCGCGACGAGATCGAGCGGCTCGGCGGGCACCGGATCCTGCTGCTGGGCGGGCGCGGTGCCGCAGCCGCCGCGGCACGCGCCGAGTCGCTGCTGGGTGAGCTGGTCGCGGCGCGGTTCGACGGCGCGGCCCAGCACACCCCGGTCGAGGTCACCGACGAGGTGATGAGGCTGGTCCGCGACCACGGCGTCGACTGCGTGGTCGCCGTTGGCGGCGGCACGGTGACGGGACTCGCCAAGGCGTTGGCCGCGCGGGCAGGCATCGAGCAGGTGATCGTGCCCACCACCTACGCAGGCTCGGAGATGACACCGGTGCTGGGAGAGACCGCCGGCGGTGTGAAAGCGACGAGGTCGTCCGAGAGCATCCGCCCCGGCACGGTCATCTACGACGTGGAGCTGACACTGGACCTGCCGGTGCCGTTGTCGGTGACCAGCGCGATGAACGCGCTGGCTCACGCGGTGGAGGCGTTGTACTCCGAGGACTGCGACGACCACATCGCGGAGATCGCACTGGAGGCGGTCGAACGCATCGGCCGCGCCCTGCCGGTCATCGTGCGCGACCCGGCCGACCACACCGCGCGCGAGAGCCTGCTGAGGGCGGCGTGGCTGGCCGGAACGTGTCTCGGTGCCGCGGGCATGGGCCTGCACCACAAGCTCTGCCACACGCTCGGAGGCTCGTTCGGTCTGCCCCACGCCGAGACGCACACCGTGCTTCTTCCCCACGTGATCGCCTTCACGGCGCCGGCCACGCCTGGCGTGATGACCGCCATCGCGAAGGCGCTCGACGCCGAGGACGCCGCCACCGGAGTCCTCGACCTCATCACCTCGGCAAGTGGGCCGACCTCGTTGAGCGAGCTCGGCCTGCGGTTCGACGATCTGGAGGCCGTCGCGGCCGCCGCCGTGGCCGTGCCGTACCCGCACCCGCGGCGGCCGAGCTGGCCAGAACTCCTGGAGCTGCTGAAAGCGGCCTGGCGAGGCACGCGCCCGTCCGCCGCGCGCACGACGGACCCGGACCTCACCACGCTGACGGGCCAGGTCGTGGCCAGCTTCGACACCACCACCGACCCGCGGCGACGGCAGCTGCTGACCAGCCTCGTGCGCACCCTGCACGACTACGTGATCACCAACGACGTCACCGAACGGGAGTGGCAGCACGCCGTCGACTTCCTCACCCGGACCGGACAGACGTGCGACGACACCCGGCAGGAGTTCATCCTCCTGTCCGACGTCCTGGGCGTCTCGAGCGTGGTGGACCTGCTCGCCAACTCGCGGACGCCCGACACGACCCCCTCGGCGGTGCTCGGCCCGTTCTACGTCGAAGGGCCACCCGAGCAGGACGACGGCGCGGACCTGTCCGGCGGCCTGCCCGGCACTCCACTGTGGATCGACGCCAGGGTGGTGGACTCAGCGGGAAACCCGCTCGGCGACGCGGTCGTGGACGTCTGGCAGTCCGATGAGGACGGTTACTACGACGTCCAGCTGCCAGACCTGGACGGCCCGGTGCTGCGCGGACGCTTCCGCACCAAGCCCGACGGCAGGTTCCGGTGCTGGTCCATCCTGCCGTGCGAGTACCCCATTCCCACCGACGGCCCGGTCGGCGAGCTGCTCGCCGCGGCGCGCAGGCACCCCTACCGGGCACCGCACGTCCACTTCCTGATCCAGGCGGCAGGCCATCGCAGGCTCATCACCCAGCTGTTCGTCAGCGGTGGCGCGTACCTCGACCTGAGCGGTGGCCGCGGTGACGCCGTCTTCGGCGTGAAGGACCGGCTCGTCGCCGACTTCACCGAGCACAGCGGGCCGGCTCCTGATGGCCGGGTCGTCGACGGGCCGTGGCGCTCACTCGAGTACACGTTCCACATCGCCCCGGAGGACAGCCATGATCTTTGAGAGCGCGCGAGAGCGGGTCAGGAGCATTTCCTCGTCGGAGGTCGAACCGGGAGGCAGCCGGGACGTGGGACTCCTCGTCCTGCGGGTGGGCCTGGCCGCGGTCGTGGGTGCGCACGGCCTGCAGAAGCTGTTCGGGCTCTTCGGCGGTTCGGGCATCGACGGCTTCGCCAAGACCCTCACCGGCTACGGCTTCGCCAGGGGTACAAGCCTGCTGGCCTGGGTGACCGCGCTGAGCGAGACCGGTGGAAGCCTGTTGCTGCTGTTCGGCTTCCTCACTCCGCTGGGCAGCGCGGCGCTGCTCGGCGTGGCGCTGAACATCGTGTACGTCCGCGCCCCCACGGGCTTCTTCCTCAACGGCACGAAGGAGGGTTTCGAGTTCCAGCTCGTTCTCGCGGTGGTGGCTCTCGCACTCCTCTTCACCGGTGCCGGCCGTTACGCGGTGGACGCCAGGACACCCTGGGGCCGCGAGCCCGGGCGGTTCGGCCTCGCGGCGCTGGCATTCGCCGTCGTCACCTCCGTCGGAGTGGTGGTCTTCTTCCGGTGACGAGAGGCTGTGCACATGGGAGGCAACACCCGCGAGGCGGGCCGGACCACGGCTGACCGGCTGTTGTCGCTGCTGGCCGCGTTCTCCTCGGCGCGGCCGCAGCTGACGCTCAGCGAGCTGGCGGAAGCCTCGAACCTCCCCGTCGCGACCGCGCACCGGCTGGCAGGGGAGCTGGTCACCTGGGGTGCGCTGGAACGACTGCCCGACGGCCGGTTCCAGATCGGGCTCCGGCTGTGGAACGTCGGCGCGCTCGCACCGCGGCACCGGGACCTGCGATCGGTCGCCATGCCGTACATGGAAGACCTCTACGAGGCGACGCACGAGAACGTCCAGCTGGCGGTGCGGGACGGCACGAGAGCCCTCTACCTCGACAAGCTGTCCGGCAACCAGTCGGTCGGCACGCTGACCGAGGTCGGCGGTCACCTGCCGCTGCACGCCACCGGAGTCGGCAAGGTCATCCTCGCGTTCTCCGAGCCGGAGCTGCTGACCAGGGTGGCCTCCGAGGGACTGCGGCCGTGCACCCCGCACACGATCACCCTCCCCGGAGTGCTCGCGCAGACGCTGCGCCAGGTCCGCCGCGACAAGCTCGCCTACTCCCTGGAGGAGATGACCGTTGGCGCGGCGTCGGTCGCGGCTCCGATCTTCGGTCCGGACGGCGGCCTTCGCGCCTCACTCGCGCTCGTCGTGCGCTCGTCCACCAACGTGAAGGCGCTCGCGGCAGCCGTGCGCACCGCGGCGCTCGGTGTCACACGAGCACTCGGTCAGAGGGCGCACCGGGAGTCCGGAACGGACTCGATCGTCTCGCGCACGTCCGACCACTGACAAGAACGGACAGACTGAGCTGCCAGGCGCGGGTTGGGGCGTTCGCCGTAATCCGGGCAGACGCACCGGTCGTAGACTCGAGGTGTGGTCGCGCTCTCACAGGCGACCGTTGTGAGGTCTTTTCCTTGGCACACCTGGAAAAGGGTGTGTTCCCCTGCACCAAGGAGGATCCTGATGAAATCCCGTCTCGCCGCCCTGACCGCCACCCTGCTGCTGGGCGTCGCTCTCACCCCATCCGCCTCCGCCGACGTCGCGGCGGCCACCACCGATCTCGCCACCGCGGTCGCCGACCGGCTGGGCGACCGCACCGCGGGGTCCTACCAGGACTCCGCGACGGGCAGGCTCGTCGTCGCGGTGACCGACACCGAGACCGCTCACGCCGTCCGCGCCGCGGGTGCGGTGCCCCGGTTCGTCACCCGCAGCGGCGCGGTGCTGAAGGCCGCGACCGAGAAGCTGGACCGGTCCGCGGCGATCCCCGGCACTTCGTGGGGGATCGACCCGAGGACGAACCAGGTCCTCGTGTCCGCCGACAGCACGGTGACCGGCGAGAAGCTGGCGAAACTGCGCGGCGTGCTCGCCGGGCTCGGGGACACGGCACGGCTGGAGCACGTACCCGGCGCGTTCACCACGACGATCACCGGTGGCGACGCCATCTACGGCGGCCCGTACCGCTGTTCGCTCGGGTTCAACGTGAACCGGCCGGGCAGCAGCACCGCGTGGTTCCTGACTGCGGGCCACTGCGGCAACGCGGCGGCCACCTGGTCGGCCGCCGGAGGCCAGGTGATCGGCACGCGTGAGGGCAGCAGCTTCCCCGGCAACGACTACGCCCTCATCCGCTACACCTCCGGCATCGCGCGGCCCGGCGCGGTGAACCTCTACAACGGCACCACCCGTGACATCTCCAGGGCCGCCGACCCGTACGTGGGCCAGTCGGTCGGGCGCAGCGGCAGCACGACCGGGTTCCGCACGGGCCAGGTGACCGGGCTCAACGTGACGGTGAACTACAGCGACGGCACCACGGTGTACGGACTCATCAGGACCACCGTGTGCGCCGAAGGTGGTGACAGCGGTGGTTCCCTGTTCGCCGGCAACACCGCGCTCGGCCTCACCTCGGGTGGCAGCGGGAACTGCTCCAGCGGCGGCACCACGTTCTTCCAGCCCGTGGTGGAGGCGTTGAACGCCTACGGCGTGCGCGTCTACTGAAGTCCTGCCGGGAAAGGGGCGATCATGCCCGCCGGTCACCGGGTCAGCGCGCTACGCTCGGTCGAACGATCAACCACCAGGGGGAACGCAGATGACGGCTTCTCGTGCAGTGCTGGCAACCATCGGTGCGATGCTGATGTTCGGGTTGACCGTGGGGCAGGCTGCCGCCACTGAAGCCCCGGCGGATGCGGGCGTGCATGCCGATGAGGGCCTCCCCACGGCCTGCATCATCGGCCTGGGCAACGACGGCAACTGAGCAGGTCGGGCTTGCGCGGCGGCGTGTCAGCTGCCGCGCATCCACAGCGCGATCTCGCATGGGCTTTCGTGTCAGACTCGGTGCCACCTTTTTCCGGGCTGTTCACGTCGGCATCGGTGACCTTGTGCTCCAGCGCGTCGCGTGTGGACTTGAACAGAACGAGGTACGACGTTGACTGACGAGCTGTTCTCCAAGAGCCACGTGATCACGTTGATGATCGCGTCGTTGATCGGGGTGGGGTTCGGCATCGGGTGGTGGTTCTCCGGTGTGGCCGCGCTTTCCAGCGGTGGGACCGTGCTGATGGTGCTCGGTGTGGTGATCGCCGCAGGCCTCGCGGGCTGGGTGCTCCGCTTCGGCCGGTTCGCTGGGCGGTTGCCTGGCGGTGGCGGGCGGGAGGCCGGCCCGTTCGGCCGGACGTACGGGATCGCGGTGTTGCTGATGGTGGTCGCGATCTTCGCGGGGTCGCGGCTGTTGACGGTGCTCGATCTGCCGCAGGCGGTGCCGGCGTGGGTGCTGTTCGTTGTCGGAGTGCATTTCGTGCCGTTCGCGAAGCTCTTCGGTTCCACCAGGTTTCTGTTGCTGGCCGCGTTGCTCTGTGGTGTGGGTGTGCTCGCGGTCGGCCTTGGCGTGGCCGGGCTGGGCTGGTCGTGGCGACTGGTGCCCGGCTTCGGTGGGGCGATCGTGTTGTGGGGCACGGTGGTGGCGGGCCTGCTCGACGGGCAGAAGCTGGCTCACCGCTCTGTCGTCTGACGCGCAGGGCCGGGGGCGTCGCGTCGCCGACCGTCCGGGTCACAGCGACGCGCGACCGGAACACCGAACGTTTCACCGCGGGGACCAGCCGGGAGAAATGCTGTTGCAGCAGCGGCGAACCCGCTGCCCGGCACATCTGACTGCCATGCCATCGCCGACGCGGGCTCAGCGCACCTGTTCGGCCTTGAACTGCATTCGCGGCGTCGCGTAGAACTCCTGGGCCTGCACCAGCCGCAGCTCGCGCTCACCGGAGCGGTGGGTCAGGTCGATCAGGTCGAAGACGCTCGACGCGGTGCGCTCCAGGGCCAGTGCCGCGTCCTTCGTCTGCACGTAGTGGGCGGTGAACAGCGCGGCCGTGACGTCGCCGGACCCGTTCGCCTTGAACGGCAGGTGCGGGGTGCTCACGAGCCACGACCCGGCGGTGTCCACGACGAGCATCTCGATCGTGCCCTCCTCCCGGTCGGGCCGCTCGACACTCGTGACCAGCACGGTCGACGGGCCCATCGCGCGGGCGAGATCGGCCGACGCCAGCGTGTCCTCGACACTCGCCGGCTCGGTGCCGGTGAGGAAGCCCAGCTCGAACTGGTTCGGGGTGATGATGTCGGCCACCGGCACGACCCGGTCGCGCAGCAGCACGGGGATCTCGGGCGCGACGAAGCACCCGGACTTGGCGTTGCCCATCACCGGGTCGCACGCGTAGAGCGCCGCCGGGTTCGCGGCCTTCACCCTGCGCACCGCGTCGATGATCACATCGGCGATGCCCGTGCCTCCCTGGTAGCCGGACAGCACGGCGTCGACCTGCGGGAACACCCCGCGTTCCTCCACCCCGAGCAGGATCTCGGCCACGTCCGACGGCGGCAGCAGCGGACCGCGCCACGCGCCGTACCCGGTGTGGTTGGAGAAGTTCACCGTGGGGATCGGGACGACCTCGACCCCGAGGCGCTGCAGCGGGAACACGGCGGCGGAGTTGCCGACGTGGCCGTGGGCGACGACCGACTGGATGGACAGAACCTTCATGCGCCCACCCTAGAACGGACACCTGATCATCGCCGTGCCTGCCACCGGCCTGGTCGTGATCGGCCGTTCCATCTACCCCGACCACGGCTTCGACGCTAACCGGGACTCGTATCCCGGCCGGATCGCCCGGCAGGCCGTCACCCAGCTCCTGGCCGCCAACGGCTGAGTGGTCAGGTGGTGTCTCGCTGGACCAGGGTGAGGATGGCGGCCGGGTCGGCTGGAGTTGCCGGAGCGCCCTTGTCGATCAGCGAGAGGACGGTCGTGGTGAGGCTGACGGCGATCGCGGTGAGGTCCATCGCGATGGTGGTCAGCGCCGGTACCGCGAGCGAGGCGATGGGCAGGTCGTCGACTCCGATGAGCGCCAGGTCGTCCGGGACGGTGATGTCCTGGGTGCGGCAGCTCGCCAGGATGGCAAGGGCGAGGAGGTCGTTGAAGGCGGCGACCGCCGTGACCGGGTTGGTGCCCCGCGTCCACTTCGTCACTGCGGCGCTGGCGCTCTCCTGCGAGTAGCGCAGGTCGACGACCTTCGGTGCCGGCAGGCCCAAATCGCGGCAGGCTCGTCTGGCTCCCTTCAGGCGTGGCGGGCAGAACGGGCTCTCCCGGGGGTCGTCCAGTGCCGCGAAGCCGATGCGCCGGTGACCGCGGGCCGCGAGGTGTTCGACCTGGAGTCGTCCGACGTCCTCCTGGTTCAGGCCCGTCATCCGCGCGTTCTCCGGGGCGAGAACGCCTTCGAGCAACGGAATGCCCGCCTGCTTCAGTGTTCGCGCGTCGCTGGGCGGCAAGCTGCCGAAGGCGACGACGATCGCGGGCTGAATGTGTTGCCACGTCTGGGCCAGCGGCACGGTCGGCTTGGCGTGGTGCAGGTACACGCACGCGTAACCGGCCTCAGCGAGGGACGCACCGAGGGTGAGTTTGAACTGTTCCATCGCCTCGGCGACGGGAAGGTCCGGGATCACGCACAACACGACCTGGCCGCGCCCCTTGCGCATCGCACGGCCGATGCCCGAAGGCACGTACCCGAGCCGGTCCGCCGTCTCCAGCACGAGGCGACGTGTCTCGGCTGCGATGCCGTGCTCGTCCTTGCCGTTGAGCACGAAGCTCACGGTGGTCTGGGAGACCCCGGCCTCGCGTGCGACATCCCTGCTGGTGACTCGCCCCACCACTGCTCCCGGCCGATTTCGTCGATGTCTTGCGCTTCCGGACGTCCACAGGTTAGCGTGCCGCATCTAATACGTATTAGACACCGCCACAAGTGGTGAGCAGGGGAGATCCGCACCGTTTTCGCTGCTCTACCGATCCAGGTCGCCCTTCGCCGCGTCTCGGCGAGGTGGTCGCACCCGAGGAGAGATCTGTCATGGACGACACGATCCCCGTCAGCACCGACCCGAGACCCGGTCACGTCCCGTCAGGCCACGTTTCTCCCGCTCCTGACCCGATTCGCCTGAGCCGGCTCCTGACCTTCGTCTTCCCGGCGACGACCGCGTTGTACGCCTTGTTCAACGGGATCGGCATGATTCTGCTGCCCGCGCAGGTGGCGCAGCTCGCGCCGGACTCCAAGGTCGGTGTCCTGGCGCTGCTGACGACACTGGCCGCGGTCGCCTCGATGATCGCCCTGCCTGCCGGCGGAGCACTGTCCGACCGCACCCGGTCCCGGTTCGGACGGCGAGCTCCGTGGCTGGTCGTCATGGCGCTGGCCTCCGGGGTGCTGACGATCGCCATGGGCATGACGACCGGACTGGTCGCGCTCGCACTGGTGATGACGGTGTTGTGGTTCACCGCGAACTTCTACGGCGGCGCCATCGCGGCGATCCTGCCCGACCGGGTGCCGGTGCACCGCCGGGGCGTCGCCTCCGCGGTGATCGGCCTCGGCACACCGATGGGCGTTCTCGTCGGGGTCAACCTGGTCAGCCGGGTCAGCCAGTTCTGGGGCTACACGATCCTCGCCCTCGTGCTGGCCGTCACAACCCTCGCGTTCGTGGCCGGTGCACGGGAGCCGTCCTCGCTCGACCTCGTGACGGTGGAACAGGCAGAGCGCCGAGGTGCGATGGCAGCGGCGGGTGTCTTCTTCCGCGCGTTCCGCCACCGTGACTTCGTTCTGGCCTTCGCGAGCCGCTTCGGCCTGTTCATGGCCTACTTCACCGTCTCCGGGTACATGTTCTACGCGGTGCAGGACTACGTCGGTGCCCACAACGTTCCCGGCGGCGACGTCGCGGTCGCCGTGAGCACGTTGGCGACGGTGTCGCTCGGCGCCTGGATCGCCGTGGCGACGCTCTGCGGCTGGCTGGCCGACAAGCTCGACCGGCGCAAGCTTTTCATCGCGGTCAGCGCCGTCGGTCTCGGGCTGTCGCAGATCATCCCGGTGGTCAGCCACACCTGGACCGGGATGCTCGTGTACTCCGCGGTCTCCGGCGCGGCACTGGGCACCTACTTCGCCGTCGATCTCGCGGTCATGTCATTGGTGTTGCCGGACAAGGAGAGCGAGGGACGCGACTTCGCGATCCTCAACGTCGCCACCGGCCTGCCGCAGCTCGTGTCGCCACTCGTCGCGGGCGCTCTGATCAGCAGCCTCGGCTACGGCTCGCTGTTCCTGTTCAGTGCGGTGTTCGCGCTTGCCGCCGGCGCGCTCGCCATGTGCATCCGCTCGATCCGATAGGGGAGACCGATGACACAGATCACCACCTCCGGCGGCGTCTCGCTGGACTACGACACCTTCGGAGCTGCCGGGCTGCCCCCGCTGCTGCTGATCCAGGGACTGGGCGCGCACCGGATCGGATGGCGTGCCGAACTCTGCCGACAGCTCGCGGACGCGGGATTTCACGTGATCCGCTTCGACAACAGGGACGTCGGGCTGTCGCAGAAGTTTCCCGCGGGCGGCTACACGCTGGCGGAGATGGCGAGCGACGCCGCCGGACTGCTCGCCGCCCTCGAGATACCCGCGGCGCACGTGGCCGGGCAGTCGATGGGCGGCATGATCGCCCAGGAGCTCGCCCTCGAGCACCCGGACCGCGTCCGGTCTCTCGCGTTGATCTACACCGCGCCCAGCGTGGACTTCTTCGCCGGCCGGGAAGTCGTCGATGATCGCATGCACCGGCCACGCGCCCGCGATCGCGATGAGGCCATCGCGCTGTACCTCGACAACGAAGCCCCCTGCGCCTCACCCGGATACCAGCAGGACGTCGCGTGGCTGCGCGAGCTCGGCGGCCAGATGTACGACCGCGACTACGACCCGGACGGCATCGAACGGCAACTGGAGGCGGTCGATCGTTCGCGCGACCGCACGCTCCGGCTGCATCGGATCGATGTACCCACCACGATCATCCACGGGGACGGCGACCAGCTGATCGACGTCGTCGCGGCCAAGGTCATGCACGAGCAGATCCCGGACTCGACGTTGACCATCCACGCCGGCATGGGCCACGAGCTGCCAAGTCCATTGTGGACTGACATCGTCGAGCAGATCCGGCGCAACACCGTCCGAAGGAGTGCGCGAACGTGACGGCGGTACACGTCGAGGGTCTGGTCACGGCGGGCTTCGAACCGGTCGCGGACGCTTTCGCGGACAACTTCCGGCAGCGCGGCGACACCGCTGCCTCCTGCGTGGTCTACGCGTCGGGCACACCGGTCGTGGACATCTGGGCCGGGCGGACCGACGAGGGCGTCTGGACGCCTGACCTCCGCACCGTCGTGTTCTCCGTCAGCAAAGGCGTCACCACGATCTGCCTGCTGATGGCCGCCGAGCGCGGACTGCTCGAACTCGACGCCCCGGTCGAGCGGTACTGGCCCGAGTTCGCGGTCAACGGCAAACACGCGACGACGGTGCGGATGCTGCTCGCGCACCGCGCGGGCCTGATGGCGCCCGAGGCGGACCTGAGCGTCGATGATCTGTCCACATGGGACCCGGTGGCAGCGGCACTGGCCCGGCAGACACCTGCCTGGGAACCGGGTACGGCATACGGTTACCACGCGCTCACACTCGGCTGGCTCGCAGGCGAAGTGCTCCGCCGGGCGACCGGCCGGCGGCCCGCCCAGTGGCTGCGCGAGCACATCGCGGAACCGCTCGGCCTGGCGATGACCTACGGGACGGATCCGGCCGCCGGCGACTTCCGGACCCTGCAGGACCCGCTGCCGGACACCGACCTCGCCGCCGCCCAGTCCATGGCCGCGGCGCTCGCAGATCCGCTGGTGCAACGCTCGACCAGCCTGGGCGGAGCCCTCGACCCCGCCAACCTCATCGCCGAGGTGAACAGTCCTTGCCTGCTGTCGTGCGAGATACCGGCAGGCAACCTGGTGACCAACGCCCGAAGCCTCGCCAAGCTCTACGCGGCCACCGTCAGCGAGGTCGACGGCATCCGGCTTCTCGGGCCGGAGGCGGTGCGCGACGCACGGGTCGAACGCTCGTCGGGACCACCGTTCGCCGGTCCCGACGAAGGAAACCGGTGGGGCACCGGATTCCAGCTCAGCTCGACGCGACGGCGGATGGCCGGCCCCGGCAGCTTCGGCCACGACGGCTTCGGCGGCTGCCTCGCCTTCGCCCACCCGGAATCGGAGATCGCCTTCGCCTACCAGACAGCCCGTCCCGGCGGCCTGGGCGACAACCGGGCGGAAGCGCTCTGCGAAGCACTCCGCATCTGTCTCTGACGAACCAAGGAACCGATCATGCCGCTCGACCCGTTCCTCGAAGCCCTCCTGGCGACCCTGCCACCCCTGCCCGACGAGATCGACGACTTCCCCGCCTTCCGCTCCAACGAGACTGCCGCCGCGGAGGCGCTCGTCGCCCAGCTGACGGAACCGGCGCCCGAGATCAAGTCCCGCCACGTGGTCTCCATTCCGGTCGACGGAGGGACGATCGACCTGCACGTCTTCACGCCCTTCGGCGCAGGCCCGCACCCGGTGCACCTCTACGTGCACGGCGGCGGCTGGATCGGCGGTTCGGCCAAGCACAAAGCCATCGACATCCTGTGCGCGGAACGGGCCGCGGGCGCCGGCTGTGTCGTGGTCGCGGTGGACTACCGCAAAGCACCCGAGCACCCCTTTCCAGCCGGGCTGAACGACTGCTACGCGGCACTGCTGTGGGTCACCGAGCACGCTGACCAGCTCGGTGCCCGGCACGACCTGATCACGATCGGCGGCGGCTCCGCCGGTGCCAACCTGGCCGCCGCGCTCACGCTCAAGGCCCGCGACGAGGCAGGCCCGCGCCTGGCCTTCCAGCTGCTCGAAGTTCCGGCGCTCGACCTCACCCTCGGTCAGCCTTCGCATCAGAGGTTCGCCACCGGCTACGGACTCACCCTCGCCGCCGGCGAGATGTGTGTGCGCTACTACCTCGCCTCGCCCGAGCAGGCGACGAATCCGTACGTCTCACCACTGCTCGCGCCCGACCTGTCCGGCCTTCCGCCGGCCCACATCATGTCCGCCGAGTACGACCCGTTGCGCGACGACGGCGAACGCTACGCCGAGCGGCTCACCGAAGCAGGCGTGCCGGCGACGTTTTCCCTTCACCACGGTCATATCCACATCTCGCCTGGCTTCACGAAAGCCATGACAGCGGCCCAGCGCTGGCGCGAGGAGGCCGTAGCCGTGCTGCGGCGCGCCCACCTGACGGGTCAGAGTCCACAAGGGAACCGCGAATGAAAGCGGCGTGTACGCGGCGCTGGACCATGCTTGCAGTTGCTGTGTCCGTTGGGGTACTTACCTGTCCGGTCGCGGAGGCAACGGCCGGCGACACAGCCGCCGGCTGCGACAGCGGCTCGTGGATCGCCGGCACGACGAACCTCTGCAAGGGCGACCTCGTTCACCGCGACTACGTGTACGACGACTACGGTGCCGACACCGGAGCGGGTGGGTCCTCCACCTGTTCGATGCCTGGCCAGTCATCCATGACGCCGACGGGGGATCAGCGGTATCCGGCCGGAGAGGAGAACACCGCCGATCTTCGCCAGTTGCGCGTGTCTGTCAAGAACAACCGGCTGAGTGTCACGTTCGCGCTCAACGCTCTGTTCGACGAGAACTCGACAGTCGCGGTGCTCGCCATCGACACGGACAACGATCCCGCGACCGGGGGCGGGAGTCTGCCCGGCGTCCGCATCTCCAGCCGAGGCTGGGATTCGGCCGCCGCATTCCACGCAGGCATGCCAGGCGTCGCCGTGGACACCACCGCGAACACCATCACCGGATCACTGCCCATGCCGACCGGCAGCGTGTGGCGCATCCAAGCGCTCACCGCGCAGTCCGACGGAACCGTGATGAACGTGGCGTTCCGCGGTGACGACGAGCGCGGCCCGTGGTTCGAAGACGAGCAGGCCGCGGCACTACACGGCGGGGACATCAGCGCGTTCGGGTACGTGGTGTCGGCCGACGACCTCAAATCCGGCGTGACCCGCATCGCCGACGTCGGACCGGGCCTGCACGAGCGGGTGTACAAATCGGACTACACGCTCGGCCGCGGCGAAGGCATGACCTACCAAGGCATTCCGGGTGAGCAAGCGGCGCCGATCGGTCAGGCCTTCCACTTTCTCGGGGCGTACCAGCCGTTCGCCATCTACCTGCCCGACAAGCGTGGCCCGCACGGCCTGCAACTGGTGCTGCACGGCTACTGCGACGCCTTGAACTTCGCACTCGGGAAACCAGGCATGCAACAGGAGTTCGGGGAAGGCCGGAACCGGATCCTGGTCACTCCGCTCGGCCGCGGCCCGGCGGGCTGGTACTCAGGTCCATCCGAAAGAGACGTCCTCGACGCCCTCGACGACACCGAAGCCGCCTACCGCGTCGACACCCGGCAAGAGATCATCTCCGGCTACTCCATGGGCGGGTACGGCACCTATCGCCTCGCCGAGCTGTATCCCGACCGGTTCGCCGGATTCATCGACTGGGTCGGCTACACCGACTGCCTCACCGGCACGCCGCTCGCCGGCCGCTGCCCGCTCGGCGGTGCTGACGGCAACCCCGTCGACCACGTCCGGAACCTGCGCTGGGTGCCCGGCGGGATGCTCTACTCCGGTGCCGACGTACTTGTCCTTCCGACGAGCGCGATCGCCGTGCAGCAGGCGTTGGCCACCACCGGCTATCAGTACCAATGGTGGTTCCATCCGGTCGCCGAACACGGCACATACGCGACTCTCGACGACTGGCGCAAGGAGTCGCGCTACAGCTCCACCATGGCCCTCGCCGTCAATCCGCCTCAGGTCACCTACCGCTACGACCCGCAGCTCGACAGCCCCACCTACGGGCTGCGCCACGATCGCGCCTACTGGATCTCCGGCCTCACCACCGCCCACGACGGACACGGCGATGTGGACCTGACCACGCAGGGATGCGGCGGCAGCCTGCCGGTCACCATGCAGACCAGCGGTGCCGGCAGCGACCCGGTGCCGTGGGTGTCGCAGGGCGCGACGGTCGTCGGATCGAGACCTCTCGTCCGGGCATCCCGCCTGACCGGATCACTGTCGAACATCGCGACCGTCATGGTGGACGTAGGACCAACCTGTCTCAGCCGCCTCGCGATCCAGTACGACGTGACCACCGACGGCCCTGTCGTGATCCGCTTCAGCGACGCCCGGAGCATCCGGTTGCCCGGAGCCGGGCGCCACACCGGAACGGCGGCGGCAACACCCACGGCGGTTCAGTCCATCGGATGATTCCCTCCGCCGCGCCATCAGTTGGTGCCTGAGTGAAACGGTTGTCCGCAACACTTTCATTGCGTTGAACTGTCCAAAGGAGACCGAAAGTGATTCAGGAGAAGGTCGCGCGTGGAGGGCTCACCGCGATCGGCATCGCGGTCCTGCTCGTCGCCTGGCTGCAGATGCTGCTCATCCGCTACATGTCCGTGGTGGGTGGCCTGCTGATCGTGGGGCTGGCCGGCGCGACGGTACTGGCCCACTTCGCCCGTGCCGGACGTGCGACGCGAGTGGTGCAGGCCGTGGCGATCGTCGGGGTTCTCGCCGAGATCGTCTGGCTGATCTCGGGCTGGTACCCGCTCCTGGTCACCGGTCAGGTCGCCGCCGTGGTCGTCGCGTTCGCGTGCCTCGTCACCACCTGGACGGCCAGGCGCCGTGACTCGGTGGCCGACGGGCGCACGCTGGGCCGGACCGTGCTGCGGGGAGCCGGCCTCCTCGTAGCCGGAGTGGCCGCGGTGCTCTCGGCGGCCCTGCTGGTGAACGCCGTCACGCCCGTGCCGGTGGCGACGGCTCTTCAGTCCGCGACCGGCTACGGCAACTCCTTCGAGCCGGCGAAGCCCATGGCGAGCACCGTGGTCTCGAACACCCGGCTCATCAACGACATCAAGTACGGCGACAAGTACCCCAACAGCTACCTCGACGTCTACATCGCCGGCAACGACCCCACCGTCAGCCGGCCCACGTACGTGATCGTCCACGGCGGCGGCTTCATCCTGGGAGACAAACTCGGGGGCGACCCGAACGCGGCCGACCACACCTTCGCGCTCGGTAACGCCCCCGTGCTCGACGCCGGGTACAACCTGGTCTCGATCGGCTACGGACTGGCCCCGCGGACGCCCTACCCGACGCCCGTCATCCAGTTGACGCAGGCCATCGAGTTCCTGAAGACGCATGGCGGCGAGTACGGGCTCGACATGAGCCGCGTGGTCCTGTCCGGCGGCAGCGCAGGCGGCCACATCGTCGGCCAGTACGCCAACATCCAGACCAATCCCGCCTATGCCCGGCAGATGAACATCGCGCCGTCGCTGAACCGGGACCAGCTCAAGGCCGTCGTGTTCGACAGCGCCCCGTTCGACCCGCGCCGCGCCGGCCGGACCGAGGCGCCTGCCTTGGCGCAGGACTGGCTTTTCGGGCTGTGCCTCCGGGTCTACGTCGGCACCACGACCGCCCGCTTCGACGAGGCGAGCGTCACCGATCACGCCACCGCCGAATTCCCGCCGGCCTTCATCGCCGACGGCAACACCGGCACCTTCCCCGATCAGGCCCGCGATTTCGCCGCCCGCCTCAACGAACTCGGGGTGCGCAACGCCCTCGACCTCTATCCCGTCAGCGAGGTGACGCTCGGACACACCTTCATGAGCGCCCCGTCCCCGAGGACTGACGACTACAACCGGCGCAAGATCGAATTTCTCCGCTCCGTCGTCGGCTGAGCACTGTCCGGGGACGGGCGGCGTTTCCCCGTTCCGGTCGACGAGACAGGGCGCGTCCACGGGTGGAGGTAGTGGGCGGACCTTCGCCCCTCCGACCACCACGTGGTGCGAGATGGATCCCGCGTGGGGTGTTCCGACCGGTGTCACCGGCCCTGGCGGGGCCGCCTTGGACGCCTTCTACTCGTCCAAGCGTGTGTTCGACGGTGACGCGTTCAAGGTGTGGATCACGCCGTAATTCTCTGCCAGGACAAGCGTGCGCAGTTTGTGTGTTCATGCGCTGGTGCCGACGGCCTGGCCGCGGCTGAACGGCACCTCGTCGAGCTCTCGACCGCATGCAGAACGGCAGTCGCGCCGATGCGGGGCGGGCAGCTCGTCCAGGATGCGGTCGACGTCCGCGCGCTGTCAGGGGGCGGGCGCCGAGAAGGCCGAGCAGCGTTGCAGGGTGGCCTGGGAGAAGTCGCCGAGCCGTCGGCGCGGGTTGCGGTGGGACGGAGGAGTGCCAACTGCAGTGCGTGAGCGGCCGACCCTGTTGTGTAAGAGCCTGTTCTGCACAGCAGAAAAGGTTGTCCCGCGTTGCGGAAAGAGTTCCATCATCGCGGAATGCCAGAACCTGTCGAACCCGGTCCCGCCCTCTTGCGCGGGCCTGTCCGAACCGATCGGACCGCCGAGCTCGAAGAGCTCCACGGACCAGGGGAGCACGGACGAGTTCCTCCACTGTGGATGGAGCCCGGCGAGCTCGCCTGGCGCGGGCGACCGTCCGTCGCGGCCTGGTTCAGCGGCTGTGCATCCACCTCGATCGCATCGGTGCGGACCGCGGCTCGTGTCCGTGGTTGAGAACTCTGTGAACACCTCCCCACCACTCTCGGAGAAACCCATGTCACGAAGGCGCTTTTCACGCACTGGAGCTGTGGCGCTAGCGGCGGCCCTGACTCTCAGCGCCTGCGGCGGACTGGACGACCAGGCCGGCCGCGACGGCGACAGCAGAGTGATCAAGGTCGGCTTCGTCACCCCGCAGACCGGTCCGCTGGCCGCGTTCGGGGAGGCTGACGACTTCGTCATCGATCAGATGCGCGAGCACTTCCGGACCCACCCGGTGCGGATCGGCGCAGAGGACTACTCGGTCGAGATCATCGTCAAGGACGCCGCGTCGGACTCCAAGCGCGCGGGCGAGGTGGCCGGCGAGCTGATCAACTCTGATCAGGTCGACCTCATCATGTCCGGTGGCACGCCGGACGTGGTCAACCCGGTGGCCGATCAGTGTGAGGCCAACGGCGTTCCGTGCATCACCACGAGCGACCCGTGGCAGCCGTACTTCTTCGGCCGGGGCGGCAAACCCGACAAGCCCTTCCGCTGGACCTACCACTTCTTCTGGGGCCTCGAGGACGTCGAGGCGGTGTACCTCGACATGTGGAACGCCGTGTCCGCGGGGAAGAAGGCCGGGGCGTTGTGGCCCAACGATCCCGACGGCCGCGCCTGGGGCGACCAGAAGACCGGGTTCCCCACCGTGATCGCGGCGCAGGGGTACTCCACTGTGGACCCCGGGTTCTATCCCAACGGAACACAGGACTTCACCGCTCAGATCGCGCGCTTCAAGGCCGACGGTGCCGACATCCTGCTCGGTGTCCCGATTCCGCCGGACTTCACGACCTTCTGGACCCAGGCCAAGCAGCAGGGCTACCAGCCCAAGCTCGCCACCATCGGCAAGGCGCTGCTGTTCCCGTCCTCGGTCCAGGCGCTCGGCGACCTCGGCGACAACCTGGCCACCGAGGTGTGGTGGCACCCGTCCTACCCGTACAAGAGCAGCTTGACCGGGCAGTCGGCGGCGGACCTCGCCGCTGCCTACGAGAAGACGACCGGGAGGCAGTGGATCCAGCCGATCGGCTTCACCCACGCGCTCTTCGAGGTGATGGTCACGGCGCTGACGCGGGCGGGCAGCGTTGACGGGACGAAGGTGGTCGACGTGCTGAAGTCGTTGAAGACCAACACCATCGTCGGTGCGCTGGACTGGACCGCGGGGCCCGTGCCCAACGTCGCCAAGACACCGCTCGTGGGCGGCCAGTGGCGCAAGTCGGCCGGTCCTCACCCGTACGAGCTCGTCATCGTCAGCAACAGCAAGGCGACCGACATCCCGACCGGCGGCCGAGTCGAGGCCCTGCGATGACACCTCTGCTCGAGATCAGTGGACTCGCCAAGCGGTTCGGCAAGCTCACGGTGATCGACGACCTGTCCTTCACCGTGGCACCGGGCGAGGCGCTCGGCGTGGTCGGGCCCAACGGGGCCGGCAAGTCGACCATGCTGAACCTGGTCAACGGTGTCCTGCGACCTGACGAGGGAACCATCAGGTTCGCCGGGACCGACGTGACCCGAATCGGAGCGGACCGGCGGTGCCGGGCGGGCATCGGGCGCTCCTACCAGATCCCGCGTCCCTTCGGCGAGATGACCGTGTTCGGCAACGCCCTCGTCGGCGCGACCCTGGGCGCCGGCCTGCGCGGCCGGCACGCTCACCGCGCGGCGTTCGAGGCGTTGGAGAGGACCGAGCTGATGTCCCTCGCGAACTCACCGGCGGGTGCGCTGCGGCTGCTCGACCGCAAACGGCTGGAACTGGCCAGGGCGATGGCCTGCGGCCCGCGGCTGATCCTGCTCGACGAGATCGCGGGCGGCCTCACCGACAGCGAGCTGCCGACGTTGGTCGACACCGTGCGAGGCCTGCGCGACAGCGGGGTCGCGGTGATCTGGATCGAGCACATCGTGCACGCCCTGCTCGCCGTCGTGGACCGCCTGATGTGCCTGACCTACGGCACGATGCTCGCGATCGGCGATCCGCAGGCGGTCATGCGAGATCCCGAAGTGGTCACCGCCTACCTCGGCCACACCGTCGAGCGTGCGTCATGACCTTGCTGCGACTGGACGACCTCAACGTCCACTACGGAGACTTCCACGCGCTGCGCGGCATCTCCCTGTCGATCGACGAAGGTGAAACCGTGGCCGTCATCGGTGCCAACGGCGCGGGCAAGTCGACTTTGCTGCGGACCATCGCGGGACTCAACGCCGCCACGTCGGGTGAGATCAGCTATCGCGGTCAGCCGGTCGATCGGTTGCCGGCTCATCGCAGGGTTGCGCTGGGCATCTCGCTGACCCCGGAAGGACGCAGACTCTTCCCCAGCCTGACCGTGGAGGAGAACCTTCTCACCGGCGCTGCGCGCAGCAGGCCGGGCCCGTGGTCGCTCCGTGCGGTCTACGACCTGTTCCCGTTGGTCGAGGAGCGGCGGAACCGGATCGCGGCAAGGCTTTCCGGCGGTGAGCAGCAGGCCGTGGCCATCGGCCGGTCGCTGATGAGCAACCCGGCGCTGCTGCTGCTCGACGAGGTCTCGCTCGGGCTTGCACCCGTCGTCGTCGACCAGGTGTACGCCGCTCTGCCGAAGGTCGTCGCGTCCGGCACCACGGTCCTGCTCGTCGAGCAGGACGTGCATCGCGCGACCGCGGTCGCCGGCCGGTTGCACTGCCTGCTGGCCGGCCGCACCGCGTTGCAAGGCGCTGTTGACTCGGTGCGGTACGAGCAGATCGTCGCCGCGTACTTCGGCCAGGCGGAGGCAGCGTGAACCTCGTCAACGCAGTCGTGCAGGGCGTCCTGCTCGGCGGGCTCTACGCATTGCTCGCCGCGGGCCTCTCGTTGATCTTCGGGGTGATGCGTCTGGTGAACCTCGCCCACGGCGCGTTCGCCGTCACCGCGGCTTACGGCTCGCTGACTCTCGTGCAGCACCTGGGATGGCACCCGCTGATGACGCTCGCCGTCGTGGTCCCGGTGTTCGCCGCGGCGGGTTTCGGCTTGCAGCGCGGCGTCCTCACCCGTGCGGCGACGCGAGGTCCGCTCACCCCGCTGCTGGTCACGTTCGGACTCGCCGTGATCGTGGAAAGCTTGCTGCTGACCGGGTTCTCCGCCGACTCGCGGACACTTCCGACCGGACAGCTGTCGGTCGCGAGCGTCCGGCTCACCGGCACCGTGTCGGTGGGTGTCCTGCCTCTGCTCACCTTCGCCGTGGGAGTCGTCGCCGTGCTCGGTCTGCAGTGGTTCCTTTTCCGCACTCCAGCAGGCAGGTTGATGCGGGCGACCAGTGACGACCGCGAGGCGGCGCGGATCGTCGGGGCCGACGACCGGCGGGTCTTCGCGACCGCCACGGCGATCGCGCTGGGTCTGGTGGCGGTCGCCGGGGTGTTCATCGGCATGCGGGGCACGTTCGCACCCAGTTCCGGCGCCGGTGTGCTGTTGTTCGCCTTCGAGACGGTCGTGATCGGCGGCCTCGGTTCACTGTGGGGCACGCTCGCGGGCGGTGTCCTGCTCGGTGTCGCACAGCTCCTCGGTGCCGCCATCGATCCGGCGGCCGGTGTCCTGGCCGGACACGTGGTGTTCCTCGTCGTGCTCGCCGTTCGCCCGGAGGGCCTGTTCCCCAAGGCGGTGATCGCGTGAGGGCCAGCAGGACGACCCCCTTCTCCCGCGTCAGCGCGGTCGTGCTCGGCGTGCTGGTCGCCGTGCTCGCCTATGCCCCGTACGCGGTGTCGCGCGGCACGCAGACCCAGTTGGTGCTGCTGTTCTGCTACGTCCTGATGGGCACGATGTGGAACCTGCTCGCCGGGTACGGCGGGATGGTGTCCGTCGGCCAGCAGGCCTACATCGGTATCGGCTCCTACGGTCTTGTGACCATTGCCGACCAGATGGGTGTTCCGGCGGTTCTCGCCGTGCCGCTCGCCGGCGTGGCGGCGGGGGCGGTCGCCTGGGTCACCTCGTTCCTGGTGTTCCGCCTGGCCGGTGGCTACTTCGCGATCGGCACCTGGGTGGTGGCCGAGGTCCTCAGGCTGGTCTTCACCCAGGTCGACGGACTCGGCGCGGGAGCGGGCGTTTCCGTTGGTGCCTACGGCGATCTCGGGCCCGCCTACCGCATCGCCGTCGTGTACTGGCTCGCGCTGGCCACGACGGTGCTCAGCGTCTTCGGGGTCTACCTTCTGATGCGGTCCAGGACCGGGCTCGGACTCACGGCCGTGCGCGACGACCCGGTCGCCGCGAGCAGCCTCGGGGTCGGGGTCGCCGGGGCCAAGCGGCTGGTCTACGTGGCCGCGGCGGTCGGCTGCGGCATGGCGGGCGCGCTGATCGCATCGAACACCCTGCGCGTGCAGCCGGAGTCGGCGTTCTCGATCAACTACACCGCGGTGATGATGTTCGTCGTCGTCATCGGCGGTATCGGCGCCATCGAGGGCCCGATCCTCGGCGCGGTGCTCTACTTCCTGCTCGAACGGGAACTGTCGCACTTCGGCGCGTGGTACCTGGTGTTGCTCGGGATCGTCGTGGTGGCGTTCACCCTCGTGCTGCCCAAGGGGTTGTGGGGGCTGGTCGCCGGGCCGCGCCGGCAGGTGTTTCCCGTCGGACTGACCGTCATGAGGTCGTGATCGGTTCGACCGTCGGGAACGTGCGACCACGGGCGTAGTGTCTGGCGGGGCGCCGCTTCCTGGTGGAGGAGGCGCGGACCCGGTGGGGCGGACAGCGATCCTCTCGTGCACGGGCAGTTGTTCCGCACGGTGACCGCCGCGTTGCTGGAGGCGTACCGCACCACCTGCGGCATCAACGAATCGGCTCCGGGGTCCGCGTCTGCGGCGGAGGACATCGGTCTGGTGGAGATCGCGGCGGCCGCGCGCCTGAGCGTGCGCGGCCTGCAAGCCGCGTTCCAGCGGTCGAGCTCGACGACTCCGCTCGGCTATCTCCGGGAAATCCGGCTGCGCCAGGCACATGCCGAACTGCGCGTCCGCAGTCCACATGAGACCACGGTCGCCGCCGTTGCCTCCCGCTGGGGCTTCCGCAACCTGAGCCGGTTCGCCGAGCACCGCGCGGAGTACGGCTGTTCGCCGAGCGAGGCACTACGCGACGACTCACCGGTGAACGCAGCGCGGGAGACGCGGAACGCACTCGTCCTTCCAGCGCGGCACCCGGCCGCGCAGCCTGGTGGCGGTTCAGCGCCGACCGGGCAGCGAAGGAGACTTTCCCGCGGTGTTCGGCCACGAGGGTGCTGGTGTGGTCGAAACGGTCGGCAGCAAGGTCACCGCGGTGGCTCCAGGCGACCACGTGGTGCTCGGCTTCGCCTCCCCCGGATCCTGCGCGACCACCGCATCGCGATCGGTCAGTACCGGTTCTTCGCCGCCGCGATGACCCATTACGGCTGGCACCAGAGCGTACCGACCACCAACGACTTCGACACCTTGATCCAGCAGGCCGACGGCGTGGACTACGGCCTCGCCGCGGAGCTGTACACCACGAACCTCCGCAACGCGATGCGCGCCGCCGACCGGTTGAAGGCCGGCTCGGTGTGGGTGAACCAGTACTTCGACCTCGTCGACGGGCGCCCTTCGGCGGGTATGGCGGCAGCGGCCTCGGCAGGGAGTACTGCGCCGAGACCCTGGACATGTACACACCATCGTGCTCGCGGAGGAACTGCCGCCGCCGCTGTTCGGTTGATCCGGAACCGCGGCGGCGGCCGTCCGCGCATCAGGAACGGGTCAGCAGAACGACGACGCCGGACACCACCGCCAAGGCCACCGCCGAAACGCCGTACCTCAAGCGGTGCGCGCGCAGCACGGGCAGGAACGAGTCGGCGGCGAACCGGCCGGGCCCGGTGAGCGCCAGCGCCGCCGCGGCGACCGCGAGCACGATCTCGTACTCCACCCCTTTGGGGATGAAGAAGCCGTTGGACCACTTGACGGCGGTCGCGTTGATCATCGTGCCGATGATCGCGGCCGCCGCGAGGGGCGTGAGCAGTCCCAGCGCGAGGCCGAGCCCGCCAAGCAGTTCGCTCACCGCCGCCACGACGGCCATCACGTCGGCCGCCAGATAACCGTTGGCGGAGAAGGACTTCGCCGTGATCGCAAGACCGACTCCGCCGAACCAGCCGAACAGGTGCTGGGCGCCGTGCGCGGCCATCGTCAGACCGAGACAGGCACGCAGCAGCAACAAACCGATGTCGTAGCCACGTTGTTGCTGTGCTTCCACGTGGTTGCTCATGACGGCATCACCACCACCGGCTTGATCGCGGTGCCGTCCAGCACCGCCGCGGCCGCGTCGTTGATCTGCTCGAAGTCGAACCGGGTGATGAGCCGGTCGAACGGCAGACGTCCGTCCCGGTGCAGGTCGACGAGCCGGGGCAGGAAGCGGCTCGGATCGCTGTCGCCCTGGTTCGTGCCCACCAAGCGGATACCGCGCCCGAGCAGGTTCGTGACGTCCACCGGAATGGTCGTGCCGAGCGGCGGGGCGCCGACGACGACGGTGGTGCCGCCGGAGGCCATGCACGCGATCGCCGTCTCCAGCACGGCCGCTCGTCCGGTGGTCTCGATCGCGTAGTCGGCGCCGCCGGTCAGTTCCATCAAGGCGACGAGCGGATCGTCCTCGGCCGAGTTGACGGTGTGGGTCGCGCCGAGTTCTTCGGCCAACGCCAGCCGGGCGGGATTGATGTCCACGGCGACGATGCGCCTGGCAGGTGTCAGCCGAGCTCCCATCACCGCGGCGAGGCCGACGCCACCCGCGCCGAACACCACGAGCGTGCTCCCCGGCTCCGGCCTGGCCACGTTGAGCACCGCGCCGACACCGGTCTGGACGCTGCATCCCAGCGGTGCCAGCACTTCGAGGTCGACGTCGTCCGGTGCCTTGATCGCGGACTGCTCGTGCACCAGCGCGTGCGAGGCGAACACGGACTGGCCGAAGAAGTGGCCGTGCACCTGCCCGGACGACCTGGTGATCGTCGCCGAACCGTCCAGCCGGGATCCGCCGAGCAGGTTCAGGTCCACCCAATGGCCGCAGTAGACCGGGTGTCCCGCGGTACAGGCGGAACACCGGCCGCACGAGCTGAAACTGATGATCACGCGGTCACCGGGGGAGAAGCGGCTGACCTGCGAGCCGACCGCCTCGACCACACCCGCGCCCTCGTGGCCCAGCACCGCGGGCAACGGGAACGGGGTGTGGCCCTTGCGGACGCTGAGATCGGTGTGGCACAGGCCGGCGGCCACGACGCGCACGACCATCTCGTCCGGGCGCGGGTCGTCGAGGACGACCTCGGTGAGCCGGAATGGAGCGTCTTCCGCTTCCACGACGGCGGCGGTGATGTTCATGATGGTCTTCCTGGGGTCACAGCCACGGCGGGAGCTCCGGGAGTGCGGAGCCGGTGGCGGGGCGAAGTCGGGGGGAAGCGCCGCGGCCCGTGAGCCACTGCGCCAGGTCGGCTGGAGGGCCGGACACGTTCACGGCGACGGACTGCCGCGCGCGTCGATGAGTCAGGACGTCCTCGACGAGCGCGTCGAGGAAATCCGCGGGCATGAAAGCGAAATCGCCGCCGGGCCGCAGGTCGTGCGCGTGGATCCACAGCTCGCGAGCGCGTAGCCACGGAATGGTGCCAGCCGGCACGATGCGTCCCTGTGCCGTGATCACGTCGGCCTGCCACCGCTCGCCGGTGATCAGGCCGAGGACGGCAACGAGCTGCTCCTGTTCCTCGGCAACGAATTCCCGAAGCCTCGGCACCGGCCACCCAGCGCCCGTCTCGATCTCCTCGGCACGCGCCGACGTGCTCGGGTACATCGGTGTCGGTTCGCCGGTCGCCGCCCAGCGCGCGAGGCGGCTCAGCGCACGCGCGTTGTGTCCCAAGTGGGACAACAGATGTCTGCCGGTCCAGCCGGGCAGCCCGCTCGGCCGGGCGAGCTGCCCGTCGTCGACCGACCGGAGACACGACAGGAAGTGCTCGTGGCCCTCGGCCATCCAGCGGAGTTCACGCGTCGGTGTCACGGCGCCCGCCGCACGGGGGTGACCATCTCGCCGATGCCCTCGACCCGCGTGACCACGGTCTGGCCGTCCTGCAGGTAACGCGCTGGCGTGCGTGCGTGTCCGACTCCACCGGTGGTGCCGGTGGCGATCACGTCGCCGGGGTTGAGGGTGAGGATGGTCGAGATGTAGCTGACGAGGTCGGCCGCGTCGAACAACAGGTCCGCGATGGTCGACCTCTGCACGATCTCACCGTCGACGGCGCAGCTGATCACGGCGTCGGGGGAGAGCTCGTCCGGGGTCACGAGGCAGGGGCCGAGCGGCGTCGTCGCCTCCCACGTCTTGCCCTGCAGCCACTCCCGCGTGCGGAACTGCCAGTCCCGCAGCGTGACGTCGTTCATGACGGTGTACCCGGCGATGGCGGCCTCGGCGGTGGCCCGGTCGGCCCGTCGAACCGACCGTCCGATGACGACCGCCAGTTCGGCTTCCCAGTCCACGGCGTCGGACTCCGGCGGCAGCACCAACGTCTCATGTGGACCGATGAGCGCCTCGGGGTACTTGGCGAACAACGTCGGGTGAGTCGGGAGAACGCGTCCCATCTCGGTGATGTGGGTGCGGTAGTTCAAGCCGACGCAGATGATCTTGCCGGGGTTCGGGATCACCGGGGCGAACAGGGCGGGCTCGATCTGGAGGACCTCGCCGTCGGCAGCGGAAGGCAGACCAGGTCCCGCGAGGAGGCTCCCCACGTCGCCGGGGCCCAGGTCGACGTACCCGTTCGCCTTGGTCGCGACCACGCGGAAACCGTGCTCGGTGTGTACGGTTGCGAACTTCATGCCACGCTCCGATCGAGGTGCAGCATCTCGAAGACCGGGGCGTCGCTGAACCGGAACAGGTCCAGGCCGTGCTCGGTCGACGCGCTGAACGGCTGCCAGGAGGGCACGACGAACAGGTCGCCCCGCGCGACGGCCCACGACGTGTCGCCGACGGTGACCTCGCCGGTGCCTTCGAAGACCTGGAACACCGACGAACCGGCCTCGCGCCTCGCGCGGGTCCCGGTGTCCGGTGCGAGCCGGTGGAACTCCGTGCGGACCGTGGGCAGAACGTCACCACCGGTGGCCGGGTTCGTGTAGCGGACGGCGGCGTGCCCGGGTTCGACGGTCGCCCTGTGTCCGTCCGCCTCCAGCGCCAGCTGATCCGACAGCGCGCGGTCGGTGTGTTCCCAGCGGTAGGCGAGCAGAGGTGTCGCGGGCGTCGGTCGCAGATGCGTCAGCGGGCGCAGACCCGGATGTCCCCACAACCGTTCGGAGCGTGAGGAAGCAGGTGCTTCGGTGGAGTCCGTCTCGTCCGGACCGAACTCGAAGAACGTGGAGCCGATGTGGTGCTGGAAGGGAATGTCCAGGCCGTCGATCCACGCCATCGGGCGGTCGCTGAGGTTGTGGTGGCCGTGCCAGTTCCACCCCGCCTGAGGCAGGAAGTCACCGCGGCGCATGGCGACCGGGTCTCCGTTGACGACGGTCCAGACGCCCTCGCCCTCGACCACGAACCGGAACGCGTTCTGGGTGTGCCGGTGGACCGGCGCGTCCTCACCGGGCTTGAGGAACTGGATCGCCGCCCACAGCGTCGGGGTGGCGAACGGGCGCCCGCCCAGACCGGGGTTGGCCAACGCGATCGCCCGGCGTTCGCCACCCCGCCCGACCGGGACCAGTTCGCCCGCCTGCGCGGCCATGGGCAGCAGGTTCCGCCACCGCCACAGGTGCGGCAGCGCGCTGGAGTCCGGGTGGGCCGGCATCAGGTCGCCGATCTCGGTCCACAGTGGAACGAGCAGTTCCGACTCGAAGGCCCGGTAGAGCGTGTCGAGTGCGGCGGAGGGCTCTGGTTGGTCAACGGCGTCAGTGGCCTGGACGCGCACCGGTGAAGATGTCGATGTCACTGCAGTGCTCCTGGGATCAAACGAAAAGGTGCTCCTCCGGCAGGTTGGCACGATTCTGGAGAGTGGGGCTACATTTTCTGGTGTGAAGAACAAGCCGCCTTATCCGATCGCATCGGTGGACCACGCGCTGCACCTCGCGACACTGCTGCAGCAGGAAGGTCCGTTGCGGGTCAGCGAAGCCGCGGACCGGCTGGGAGTCTCACCGTCCACTGCGCACCGTCTGCTCTCGATGCTGGTCTACCGCGGCTTCGCCGAGCAGCGCCCCGACCGGTACTACGAGGCCGGCGACGTGCTCCGCCCGGCCGCTGCCTCACGCGCGCCCGTCGCGTTGCTGCGCGAGGTGGCCGTGCCGCACCTGAACGCTCTGATGACCGCGGTGCAGGAATCCGTCAACCTCGTCGTGCTGGCGGGCACCGAGGCCAGGTTCGTGACCACCGCGGAGTGCACGCAGACCCTCCGCGTCGGCAGCCGGGCCGGTCGTACTCTGCCCGCCCGGCTGACCTCGTGCGGAAAGGCGATACTCGCTGCGATGCCCCCCGACGACGTGACGGCGCTCTACGAGGACGCGGACGACGTGGAACTCGCCTCGCTGCGGCGAGAGCTCACGCTCGTGCGCAAGCGCGGCTTCGCGATCAACGACCAGAGCACCGAAGCCGGCCTGGTCGCGCTGGGAGTCGCCATCCGCGACGCCAAGGGGTGCCCGATCGCGGGAGTGGCGATCGCCATGCCCAGCATCCGCTTCCACCGCGACCGGATTCCCGGCTGGATCAGGGCGCTCGCCGGGTGTGCCGCCGACATCGAGCACGACCTCGAACTGCAGTGAGGTGTTCAGCATGGATCTGCACGGACGGCAGCGTGAGCGGAAGGTTGTCGGCGAACTCCTCGACGACGCGCGTGCGGGCAACGGGACCTCGCTGGTGCTGTGGGGAGATCCGGGCATCGGCAAGACCGCGCTGCTGGAACACGCGATCGGCGCGGCGGGGGACTTCACCGTCCTGAGCTGCCGCGGCACCCGGCTGGAATCCGGGCTCGCTTTCGCCGGGATCCACGCACTGCTGTGGCCCGTGCTGGACGGTGTCGACACCCTTCCCGAACCTCAGCGCACCGCATTGCGGAGCGCACTCGGCTGCGACGAGACGCCCGTCGACCGCTTCCTCGTCGGTGGTGCCGTGCTCGCCCTCGTCTGCCGGCTCGCCGAGCAACGGCCGGTGCTGGTCGTCGCGGACGACGCGCAGTGGCTGGACGAGGCGACCGCGCAGTGCCTCGCCTTCGTCTCCCGGCGGCTGCGGACGGTGCGCGCCGCCGTTCTCCTCGCCACGTACGAGGACCCGGCGTGCGGCACGTGGGACCAGCTGCCGGCGGTGGAGGTCCGGGGCCTGGACGACGACTCGGCACGCCTCCTCGCCGCCGCCACCGCGCCCGGCCTGGACGAGGTCTCGATCCGCCGGACGATCCGTGCGGCGGCGGGCAACCCGCTCGCCTTGGCGGAGCTCGCGCTCACCCCGCCGGTGCCGGGCGAACAGATCGCGGTCGGGCCGCGGCTGAGGCGTGCGTTCACCGCCAGGATCGAAGCGCTGGCCACGTCGACGCGGGCCCTGTTGCTCCTCGCCGCCGCCGAAGACCGGGGCGACCGGCAGGTCCTGCAGCAGGCAGGTGTCGACGCTGTCGCGTGGGACGAGGCGTTGCGGTCTGGTCTGCTCGGCGTGCAGGGAGATCGCGTCCGGTTCCGCCACCCGCTGATCCGCACGGTCGTCTACGAGAACGCGCCGGCCTCTGAACGGAAGGCCGCTCATCGCCTGCTCGCTCGGGTGTTGAGCGGCAGGAACGCAGAGGATTTCGGCACGCGGCACCTCGCGGCGGCCACCGACAACGCCGACGAACTCGTCGCATGGCACCTCGCCGCGGCCGCCGACGGCGCCGACGAGGACGTGGCAGGGCTGCTCGAGAAGGCCGCCGGCCGTGCCCAGGCTCGTGGCGGCTGTGCCACGGCCGCTCGTGCGCTGGGGCGCGCGGCGGAACTGTCACCCGACCCGGCCGACGCGGCCCGGCGGCTGGCGCGGGGAGCCAGGGCGGCGTGGGAAGCGGGTCAGGTGGACCTGGCGCGGGAGTACCTGCTGCGCGCGGAAGAGCTCGCCGGAGAGGCGGCCGTAGGCGAACTCAGCGAGGGGCTGCGAGGGCTGATCGAGTTCGCACACGGTGACCAGGAACGGGCCTTCCGCTACCTGACCGGCGACATGCGCGTGGTGTCCGATCAGGACACCGCGGTCGAGCTCGGGACCATGGCCGTGCGAGCGGGATGGTCCGCGGGAAGAACAGGCCTGCAGGCCGAGGCGCTGCGGCAGCTCGGTGGACGGGCAGATCCGCTCCTGTTCGAGCCCGCATCGGGCGCGGTGGTGCGCGACGACGACCTCAGACTCGACTCGTGGCGCGTGACACCGCCCGCACCGCTGTGCGTCGCGTGGGGTGTGGAGCGGTCCGTCTCGGAGGCTTTGGGACGGCAGATCGCGGAGTTGCGGCGCACGGACTCGGTGACCGCGCTGGCGGCGGTGCTGGCGCAGACCGTGACGCTGGACATCGCGCAGGGGGACTGGTCGCGGGCCGCCGCCAGCGCGGAGGAAGGCATGCGGCTCGCCGAGGAGATCGGCGCCGACCACCTCGCCACGCAGTGCCGCAACTGCCTCGGCTGGCTGGCTGCCGTCCGGGGCGATGAACAGACCGTGGCGAGCCTCGCCGAGCGTTCGAGGGAGGTGTCGGTGCCACGGGGCGTGCGCGTCCTGACCGCGGCCGCCACCTGGAACCTCGGTATGTCCGCATTGTTCGCGGGCAGGCCGGAGGAGGCCTTGGAGCACCTGAGCAGACTCACCGAGCCGGAGCACGACGCCTCCCACCCCACGTTCGCGCTGCTCGCGGCCGTCGACACGGTTGAGGCGGCGGTGCACGCCGGACAGCCGGATGCGGCCGAACCGCACGCGAATCTGGTGCGTGACTGGGCCGAGCGCACCGGGGCGGCCTGGGCCGTGTCCGCCGGCCACCTCACCCGCGCGTTGCTGACCTCGGAGCCGGAGGAGGAGTTCAGGCTCGCTCTCGCCGTTCCGGGAGCGTCAGCCAGACCCTTCGCACACGCGCGTACCCGGTTGCTGTTCGGTGAGTGGCTGCGACGAGCACGCCGCCGCACCGAGGCCAGGGCACAGCTCGGCGAGGCCGCCGCGACCTTCCAACGGCTCGGTGCCACACCGCTGCTCGAACGAGCCACGAGCGAACAGGAGCTCACCGAGCAGCCGCGGGGCGCCGCGCACCTGCTGACGTCACAGGAACTGCGGGTCGCTCGTCTGGCCAGGGAAGGCCTCACCAACCGGGAGATCGCCGCCCAGTTGCTGATCAGCCCGCGCACGGTGGGCCACCACCTGTCCAACGTGTTCCCCAAGCTCGGCGTCGTCACGCGGGCCGAGCTGTCCCACATCGACTTCGACGGGAGCATGCGACTGACGCGATGACGGATACCGTGGCCGATTCGCTCCTCGGTTGATCTTCGTACCGTCGCTGGTGCCCGACCAGCAACGGCACGACACCAAGGAAACGTCTCCCGATGAGCCTCCCGCACGCACGCCACTTCCTCGCCGGCCAGTGGGCCGATTCCGGCACCCGCAGCGAGTCCCGCAACCCCGCCACCGGTGAGGTGCTCGGCACCTACGCCGACGGCGGCGCGGAGGAGGCCAAGTCCGCCATCTCCGCCGCCCGCCACGCGTTCGACACCACCGCCTGGGCCGGCGACCGCCACCTCCGCGCCCAGGCCCTGTTCGAGATGGCCGACCTCCTCGACGCGCGCCGCGACGAGTTCGTCCGCCTCCTCGCCCGCGAGAACGGCAAGCCCCTGGCCGAAGCCGGGTTCGAGATCGCCCTGACCGTTCCGAAGCTGCGCTACTACGCGGCGCTCGCGCTCACGGACCGCGGTGCCGCCGCGGAGGTCAAGCCCGGCCTGTACTCCATGACGCTGCGCGAGCCGATCGGTGTCGCCGGCGTGATCGTGCCGTGGAACTCGCCGGTCGTGCTCGCCGTGCGGTCCTTCGCTCCCGCGCTCGCCGCCGGTTGCACCGTCGCGATGAAGATGCCGGGCCAGACCGGTCTGGTCAACGGCCTGCTGAGCGAGGTCGTGGCGGCGACGACCAGCCTGCCCGCCGGGGTGGTGAACCTCTTCACCGAGTCCGGCAACGACGGTGCCCCGCTGCTGGTGTCATCGTCCGATGTGGACGTTCTGAGCTACACCGGGTCCACCGCCGTCGGCCGCAAGATCGCGGAACAGGGTGCTGCCACGTTGAAGCGCCTGTCGCTGGAACTCGGCGGCAAGTCCCCGATGATCGTCTTCGACGACGCCGACCTCGACGCCGTGGTGCCCGTGCTCACCAGGGCAGTCACCACGTTCGCCGGGCAGTTCTGCATGGCGGGCAGCCGGGTTCTCGCCCAGCGCGGCATCGCGGCCGAGCTGCGCGTGCGGCTCACCGAGGCCCTCGAAGCCGTCGAGGTCGGGCCGGGGGAGGACCCGGCCACCGAGATGGGCGCGATGATCGACGAACAGAACGCCGCACGCGTCGAGCGCTTCGTCGAGGACGCCGCCTCCTACGCCACGGTTCTGGTGCAGGGCAAGCGAAACGGCGCCTTTCTCTCCCCGTCCCTGGTGGAGGTCGCGGATCTCGGCACCCCGATCGTCCAGCAGGAGGTGTTCGGTCCCGTCGCCACCTTCGAGGTGTTCGACACCGAGGCCGAGGCGATCACGCGCGCGAACGCCACGGAGTACGGCTTGGCCGCGTCTATCTGGACCCGCGACGTCGACCGGCCGTTGCGCGTCGGCAGGGAGATCAAGGCCGGCACGGTGTGGACCAACACCTGGGCCGTGGTGCACGACCAGTTCGAGGAGGGCGGCTTCAAGCAGTCCGGCATCGGCCGCCTCAACGGGGTGCGCGGCCTGGAGGAGTTCCAGGAGACCAAGCACCTCGTCCACGCCGCACCCCGATTGGAGCAGGCATGATCGACCGTCGTGCGGTGCTGTCCGGCAGCGCCGCGGCCTTCGGGCTGGCCGCTTCGATGTCCGCCGCGGCGGCCGCACCGAAGGAAGACCGAATCGGTCACCCCCAGCCGGCCGGCGTCGCTCCGGGAGTCGGCTACAGCAACGTCGTCTGGGGCGAGGGCCGGTTCGCGGCCATCGCCGGGCAGGTGGCACTGGACGAGACCGGCAAGATCGTCGGCCCCGCGGACCCGGCGGCCCAGGCCCGCCAGGTCTTCGAGAACCTCCGCCGCTGCCTGCAGGCCGTGGGTTCGACGTTCGCCGACGTCCTGTCGTTGAACATCTACGTGACCGACATCGCCTACATGCCGTCGATCCGCGCGGTCCGCGACCAGGTGCTCGGCACACTGCCGCCACCGGCCGCCACCGCCGTCCAGGTGGTCGCCCTGGCCCGTCCCGAGTTCCTGATGGAGATCGAGGCCTTCGCGATCGCCCGCGATGCCTGAGAACCCCCATTTCTTCCACGGAGGATCCGTGTCCGAACTTCCCGCCCCCGTCACAACGCGCCGTACCCTGCTGAAGGCCACCGCGGGCGCCGGTGCCGTCCTGCTCGCCGGTGGCACCGCGAACGCCGCAGCCGAGGAACGATCTGTGAACGCCTTCACCGTGTCCCGCGTGTCCCTGCGCCAGACCGTCTACAAAGGACGCGGCGCCGTCGAGATGACCATGCCCAGCTCGGCCTACCAGGACCCCGCGAAGGAGGTTCTGACCGACCGGGACTTCATGGCGTGGAAGGACTTCGACTTCCACGACGGCACCATCGACGCGTACGTGGCGAGCAAGCTGGCGCCGGACGCGCCGTCCTACGCGCGCGGCTTCATCGGCATCTCGTTCCGGATCGACGCCGAGAAGCGGTTCGAGAACATCTACCTGCGCCCGGTCAACAGCCAGGTGGAGGACCAGGTGCGCCGCAACCACAGCATCCAGTACTTCGCGTACCCCGACTTCCTCTTCCCCAAGTTGCGCAAGGAGGAGCCGGAGAAGTACGAGTCCTACGTGGACATCGATGTGCAGGAGTGGATCCACATGCGGATCGACGTGCGCGGGTCGCAGGCGAAGCTGTTCGTCAACGGCGCCCCGCGACCCTCGCTCGTCGTCAACGACCTGAAGCTGGGGCCTGAGCAGCGAGGGGGCGTCGGGTTCTGGATCGAGTCCGGCACCGTCGGGTACTTCTCCGGGCTCCGGGTCAGGCGCGTCGGACGCTGACCCGGCGGGTTGTGGATCTTACGGGTCTGTGACATCGGAACGTGCTCCCGGCGTGGGGCCGTTCCGATTCATAGGCTCGACGTGGTGTTCAACGAAAACGCAGGTCATCAGTTGTCTGTCGCCGGTCAGTGGTTCAGCCGGTACGCCCTGGTCGTGGTGCTCGCGTGGATCGGCGCCGGGAAGTTCGTCAAGATGGAGGCACACCGGCTGGTCATGGACAGCCCGCTGCTGAGTTGGATCTACGACTTCCTCAGTCCCGACACCGTGGCGTACGCGCTGGGCACGACGGAGATCATCGCCGCCGCGCTGATCGCGGTTCGCCCGTTCTGGCCGCGTGTCTCCGCCGTCGGCAGCGGCGTGGCCATCGTCCTGTTCCTGGGCACCCTGAGCTTCCTGTTCACGACGACCGGAGTCGTTCAGCAACTGGCCGGGCCGCTACCGGTGCTGTCGGGAAATCCAGGCCAGTTCCTGCTCAAGGACCTGGTGCTGCTGGGCGTGTGCGTCTGGACACTGGGTGAGTCGCTCACCGCCGCACGAGCTACCAGGTGATCGAGAGCCCGCGCCGCCCGTAGAAGCCGGCGAACACGGAAACGGGAAGACGGCCGTCACGAGCGCTATTGGACAGCTCGAAACCAGTATGAGGGCCAGTCGGCGTATTTCAATCTTTGGTCATTCGCGATGTCGGCTATCTAATGGAACACTGCTGACCAACGAACGTGACCCTCGGCTTCAGCGCACTCCACCACGGCCCGGTGACCCGCTCACAGAATCAGGCTGTAGCGTCGTTCATCGTCGGCGAGTAATCGGCGGCTTGATCAACGAGTACGAATCTGCGGCGGCCTGAGGCGCAGGTCAGACCACCAGGCACAGGTTTTGGCCCCACACGTCCACATACTCGGGCAGCGGCTGGTGACAGGCGCGAACTCGGCGACTCCGGCGATGTACTCACGGCGGAGCTGCCGGGCGCCGGGATCAGGATGTACATACGCGCCTGGGACACTGGCCCCCGACCACCCGCGAGACCAGGAGTGCACAGTGCAGCAGGGAACCGTCCGCTGGTACGACCTCGAGCGCGGCTTCGGCTTCCTCGCCCCGGATGACGGCAGCGCCGACATCTTCGTGCACGTCTCGCAGGTGCGGGGCGAGGGCGCGGCCAAGGCGCTGCGCGAGGGCCAGACGGTGGAGTTCGAGACCGGTGAGGGGCCCCGCGGTCCGCAGGCGCTGCACGTCGCCGTCACCGGGGACGTCGCGCCCGACGCGGCCCTGGGTGTGCTCGCGACCGTCTCCTGGTACGAGCCGGCCAAGGGCTACGGGTTCGCCGCGCCGGACGGCGGGGGTGCGGAGGTGTTCGTGCACTCCTCCGCCATCGTCACCGGGGGAGTCCTCGCGGCCGGGCAGCGGGTGGCCTTCGTCGTCATCGCCGGGGAGAAGGGGCCGCAGGCCCAGCACCTGGTGCCGCTGAGCTTCGACGCCGGGGTCCGCAGGGCCCCTCTGGTCGCGCCCGGCGACGGCGCCGACGGCTCCGTCCTGTGGTTCGACGAGGAGAAGTCGTTCGGCTTCGTGGCCGCCGACGACGGGGTGGGTGATGTCTTCCTGCACGGGCGCGCCCTGGTCGACGAGGTGTATCTGCCGGCCGAGGGCGACCGGGTCTCGTTCACCACGGTCACCGTGGACCAGGGTCGTCAGGCGCGCGAGGTGCGGTTCGTGGCCACCGGCGAGCCGGTGGAGGCCGCCGCGGCCCCCAGCCAGGCCCGTTCGGCCACCCGGCCCGCAGCCCGCGCCGGCGACGGCACGGTGGCCCGCTACGACGCGGACCGCGGCTTCGGTTTCATCACCCCCGACGCGGGCGGGCCCGATCTCTTCGTGCACGTCTCGGTGGTCTCCGGCGAGCCACTGGTGGCCGGGGAGCGGGTGCGCTTCCGCATCCGGCAGAGCGACCGGGGCCCGCAGGCCGATGCCGTCGAGCACGCCTGACCGTCCGGGACGGTCCTACAACGCCTCGAAGCGGGCGACGTGGCGGCGCTGCCACGGCGTCTCGACCGCTTCGGCGGCCGGGACCCTGTCCAGGTCGGCCAGGCGCGTCTGCGCGGTGCCGGTGCGACCGCGACCCCACCGCAGGCGAGCTCCACCTGCTCGTCGCGCGCCGCTCCACGCCTCCCGCAGCGCGTCCGCGGCGGGTCGGTTCATGAGCCATGAGACGACGCGCGGTGTGTGTGCCGGGAAATACGCCCCTGCACGCCGAGATTGAGCCCAGGACCGCCGCCCATGCCTGATCGTCCGAAGAGGACCAGGAGTTCGACGGGGCGTCGCCGGCCGCGCCGAGCCAGGGCGGGATGTGCGCGGCGACCTCGCCCAGCAGGAGGATGAGGTCGCCGTCGTCCTGGATGCGTTCGGCACTGACTCCGATCGGCAGAAGTTCGCATCTGGCAACGCTTCCGCGCATTTCGACGTCAGACGGCACGGTGGCCCGAGTCACGGAATGACGGCGACGTGCACCGGGATTCCGCAGGTCGTGAGCGTTGTCCACGCGGACACCAGGGTTGACTAGGCGAAGGTGAAGAGGTTGCCCGCCGAGAGCTTCTTGTCGCTGTGGTGGATCGCGAAGACCAGGCTTCCTGGATGTGTTCCCAGCCGGCTTGCGCGCTCGGGATCCTGCTGAGCCACGACCTGGCGGAACTTCTCCCACGTCTCAGGATCGGTGAAGCTGTCGGCCGCGACGAGGCCCTGGACGAAGAGATGGCTGAGTGGGCTCGACCCGGTGGCGGTGCGGGGCGGTAGCTGTCCTCCAACGGCGGCGGGCCGTCGTGACGACCGCAGTTCGTTGTGCTGGGACTGGGGTTGGTCGAGTTCGACGACGGCGATGAGCTGGTCTCCGTTGAGGAGGTTCCGGCTGTGGGCAACGGCAATCGGCGTGCCACCGGCGCAGGGTCAAATCGATCTCGCCGGGCGGCGCGACTGGTTCATCTGTCATGTCGTCGCCTTCGCGAACTCGCGGCCGTCACCATCCTCACTGGGTTGGGCGAGCTCAACCTGAGTGGTTGCTGCGGTATCGCCGTTCGTAGGCTGCTTTGGCGAGGGCGTCGGCCTCGGCGTGTTTGGCGCGGCGGGTCTGGGCGCCGAGTCCTCTTTCGAAGCCGTGCTTGACGAGGCGTTGCTCGGTGGTGTGCCACATGTAGGTCATCGAGTAGAAGTAGCCGACGAGCATGCCGAGCAGGATCGACAGGATCCTGATGTAGAGCGGTCCTGGCAACAGGAGCAGCAGCAGGATCGGCGACATCTGGAAGAACGCGCGCACGAAGTGCCGGACCGCCCAGGTGCGGCAGGTGACGTCGTGCAGGACCCACGGGTTGCATCGTTGTGGCAGTCGCCCGCCCAGCGCGTACCACAGCCATTGGGCCGGATTGGGTCTGGTTCCACGCAGTGTCACAGAGTGGCGCCTTCCTCGGCTGCACGGCGGATGGCCGCCAGGATCTTGCGGTTCGGCGCGCCTTTGATCACGTATTCGACGACGCCGAGCTCGCGGAGTTCGGTCTCGGACGGCCCGTCGATGAGTCCCCACAACGCGACGAGCTTCACCGCGGGTGTCTTCTGGTGGATACGGCGGATGGCGTGCAACCCGTCGCCCGACAGGTGGACGTCCACGACGGCGATGTCGGGCTGGTGCTGTTCGGCCAGGCGGATCGCGTCGTCCGCTGAGCCGGCGACGGCGACGACATCGATGTCGGAGGCGCCGCGCAGGAATTCCCGGAGTGCGTCGCGGAAGAACGACGATCCGTCGGCGACGAGAACCCTCAGCGGGTCGCGAGTTCCGGTCACTGGTGTGGTCCTATCGGGCTGCGCGGTTTCAGACTTGCTAAGGTTAGCAAGTGCTGAAGCCTGCGACCAAGTGCCGGCAACGCACGAGCAGGGAAGGGGTGCGCGGGTGAGCAAGCCGCTGTACCAGCTGAAAGCAGAGTTCTTCAAGACGCTCGGGCATCCGGCGCGGATCCGGGTGCTGGAGCTGCTCAGCCTGCGTGAGCACGCGGTCGCGGAGATGGTGCCGCAGGTGGGTGTCGAGCCCGCGAACCTGTCCCAGCAGCTGGCGGTGCTGCGCCGCGCCGGGCTGGTCACCACCCGCAAGGAAGGTGGGGCGGTGTACTACTCGCTGACCAGTCCGCATGTGGCGGAGCTGCTGGTCGCCGCGCGCCGGATCCTGTCGGTCGTGCTGTCCGGGCAGGTCGAGCTGCTCGAGGACCTCCGCGCGACGAGTCCGCCGGTGTCGCGCACCGGTTGAACCGCGGTCACCCCGCGTCCCTCCCTGAGGCGGGGTGACCGCACCTGCTTCTCCGTGTCGACCGACTCCATCGCGGGAGTGAGAGCGTGCTGAGTTTGTGGCGCAAGATCCGCCGGACCGGGCGAGTGGCCGAACCGGCCCCTCCGCTGCCGGACGGTGAGCGGCCCGAGCGGGCCGCGGTGCTGGGTGGGTCCGTGCAGATCCGGCACGTTGACGCGGGGTCGTGCAACGGCTGCGAGGTCGAGATCGGGTCGGCGTTCGGGCCGGTCCACGACGGCGAGCGGTACGGGGCGCGGCTGGTGGCCTCGCCGCGGCACGCCGACGTGTTGCTGGTGACGGGGGTCGTGACGCGGAACATGGCCGAGCCGTTGCGGCGGACGTTCGACGCGGTCCCGGCGCCGAAGCTGGTGGTGGCGGTGGGGGACTGCGCCCGCGACTGCGGCGTGTTCGCGGGAGCCTACGGGGTGGCCGGTGCCGTGCGGGATGTGGTGCCGGTCGACGTGGAGATCCCGGGTTGCCCGCCGCGGCCGGAGGCGATCGTCGAGGGACTGCGGAAGCTGACCGGCCGATGAACCTCGCTGCGACAGGGATGGCCGCGGCCGTGGCCATCGGACTGATGACCGCGCTGATCGCTGCCCTCCTCCCCGCGCGGCCGGCGCTGATCGGTACGGGGACGGCATTGACGGGCGCGGCCGCGGTGGCCGCAGGGGCCGCGGCGCTGGCCGGAGGCTCGTTTTCCGTTGTGCTGCCTGATGTCTTGCCGCTGTCAGGCGTGTCGTTGACGCTGGATCCGCTGGGCGCGTTGTTCGTGGCGGTGACCGGCGGCGTCGCCGTGGCGGCAGGGATCTACTCGGTGTCCTATGCGGACACGGCGGACCTGCGGGCACGTGGTGTGCAGACGGCATTACCGGTGTTCGTGGTGGCGATGGTGCTCGTCCCGGCGGCAGCGAACGTGGGCACGTTGCTGGTGTGCTGGGAACTGATGGCACTGGCATCGTTGGTGCTCGTGGTCGCGGAGCACCGGCGCGGCCCGCGGGTGGCGTCGGCCGGCCGGTGGTACGCGGTGATGACGCACCTGGGTTTCGTGTCCGTCCTGATTGGACTGATGGTGTTCGTCGCGCAGGCGCCGGATGACTCGTTCACGGCGTTGCGCGAGGCGGGACGGCAGCTGTCGCCTGCGGTGGCGGGCGTGGTGTTCGTGTTGACGTTGGCGGGTTTCGCGTCCAAGGCGGGCATCGTGCCGTTGCACGCGTGGTTGCCGCGGGCGCATCCGGAGGCCCCGAGTCACGTGTCGGCGTTGATGTCGGCGGCGATGGTGAACCTCGGGGTGTACGGGGTGGTGCGGGTTGGCGTCGATCTGCTCGGTGGGGGTCCAGCGTGGTGGTGGCTGCTGGTGCTCGCGCTGGGTGCGGTGTCGGCGGTGTACGGGATTCTGCAGGCCGCGATGAGCTCGGACCTGAAGCGGCTGCTGGGCCTGTCGACGACCGAGAACATGGGGCTGGTGCTCATCGGGGTCGGCGCGGCCGGGCTGTTCGCGTCCTCCGGTGATCACGCCCTGGCCGCGCTGGCGTTGACCGCGGCACTGCTGCACCTGGTCGGGCACGCGGCGTTCAAGACGGTGCTGTTCCTCGCGGCGGGGTCGGTGCTGCACGCGACCGGTACCCGCGATCTCGATGCGCTCGGTGGGTTGCGGCCGGTCATGCCGGTGACGACGGCGGCGTTCGGGGTGGGGGCGCTGGCGGCGTCGGCGTTGCCGCCGGGGACGGCGTTCGTGTCGGAGTGGTTGTTGTTGCAGGCGTTGATCCACGGCTTGCCCGCGGGCGGGGTGGCCGCGGCGATCGCGATGCCGGTTGCGGTGGCCGCGGTGGCGTTGACGGCGGGGCTCGCGGTGGCCACGTTCGTGAAGGCGTTCGGGGTGGGATTCCTGGCCAAACCTCGCAGCGATGCCGTGGTGGACGCGCACGAGAGCCCGCTCACCATGCTCGCCGGGATGGGCGTTGCCGCGGTGGTCTGCGTGGTGCTCGCGCTGTGGCCGGCCGGGATTCTGCCGGCGGTCCAGGCCGCGGCCGGGGGAGTTGCGGTGTCCGGAGACGTGATTCTGCGGCTGGATCAGGTCACTGGGGCTTTGTCGCCGCTGCTGCTGGCTCTGGGGCTCGTCGCTGCGGTGGTCGTGGTGGCGGGTGTGGTGCGGACTGCAGCGGTACGGCGGGTTCGCCGGACGGCGCGGTTGTGGGACTGCGGTGGGGGACCGATGTCGGCGCGGATGGAGTACACGGCGACGTCGTTCGCCGAGCCGTTGCAGCGGGTGTTCGACGACGTGGTGCAGCCGGAGCTGGACGTGGACGTGTCACATCACCAGGAGTCGCGCTATCTCGTGCAGGCCGTCGAATACCGGCGAAAGGTGCCCGACCGGATCGAGCGGCGCCTGTACCAGCCGGTGCTGCGGCTGATCGCCGCGTGGGGCAGGGCCGGGCGCGGGCTTGCACCGGGCAGCGTGCACCGCTATCTCGGTTACGGCTTCTACGCGGTGTGCGGCGTGCTGATTTTGCTGGCGGTGACCCGATGAGCGCTTTGGGCGTGGTCGGTGGTGTGGTGCAGCCGGTGCTGATCGTGGCCGGTTCGCCGTTGCTGGTCGGGGTGATGCGGCAGGTGCGGGCCCGGCTGGAGGGACGTGCCGGTGCGGGTGTCGGGCAGCCGTGGCGTGATCTGCGCAAGCTGCTGCGCAAGGAGCGGATAGCCCCGCGGGGCACGAGCGAGGTGTTCCGGTTCGCGCCGCTGGTGCTGGTGGCAACGACGCTGGTCGTCGCGGTCGTGGTGCCGTTCGTCGCGACGGAATCCGCGCTGGACCCGGTGGCGGACCTGTTCGCGGTGGTGGCGTTGCTGGCACTGGGTGCGGTGGCGCTCGCGTTGGCGGGGTTGGACACGGGCACGGCGTTCGGCGGGATGGGCGCCAGCCGGGAGATGACGATCCTGGCGCTGGTCGAGCCGACGCTGCTGGTGGCGATCTTCGCTTTGTCGGTGCGGGTCGGGTCGACGAACCTGGGCACGATCGTCTCGTCGACGCTGCAGGATCCCGCGCGGGTGATCTCGCCGGTGAGTCTGCTGGCCGCGGTCGCGCTGGTCGTGGTGATCGTGGCCGAGACGGGACGCATCCCGGTGGACAACCCGTCGACGCATCTTGAGCTGACGATGGTCCACGAAGCGATGGTGCTGGAGTATGCGGGCCCTGATCTGGCGTTGGTGGAACTGGCCTCGGCCATGCGGTTGTCGGTGTTCCTCGGTTTGCTGGCGAACTTGTTCGCACCGTGGGGAATCGCTACCGAGGCCACGCCGCTGGCGGTGCTGATCGGCGTACTGGCCCTGATGGTGAAGGTCGGTGTGCTGGGCGGGTTGCTCGCGGCCGCCGAGGTGTTCGTGGCCAAGCTGCGGCTGTTCCGGGTGCCCGAACTGCTGGCCGGATCGTTCCTGCTCGCGTTGCTGGCCGTCGCGGCCTCGTTCTTCTTGGCCTGAAAGGGGAACTGTGTACGTCCAGCTGCTCGACCTGGCCTGCGGCGCGCTGTTGCTGACCGCCGTGCTGGTGCTGTGGCGCCGCGAGCTCGTGGTGATCATCCGGGTGTTCGCGTTGCAGGGCGCCGCGCTCGCTGTTCTCGTGGGAGTGCTGGCCGCGCACGAGAACTCCGCGGAGCTGTGGGCCGTCGCCCTGGGCGTGTTCGTGTTACGGGCAGGCGTGTTGCCGTACCTGTTGCGCCGGGCGCTGGCCGGTGCGGGGGAGTCACGGCGGGAGGCCAGCCCGCTGGTGAACGTGTCCGCGTCGCTGCTGGCCGCGGCCGCGCTGACACTGCTGGCCTACGCGGTGTCGCAACCGCTGGTGGCCTTGGCGCCTTCGGCGGCGACCCAGGCCATCCCGGTCGGCGTGACGGTGGTGCTGATCGGGTTCTTCGTGCTTGTCACCCGGCGGCGCGCGCTGTCGCAGCTGGTCGGCTTCTTGTTGATGGACAACGGGATCACCGCGGTCGGCTTCCTCACCACCACGAGCGTCGGCCTGGTGGTGGAGCTCGGGGTGTCGCTCGACGTCCTGCTGGCGGTGCTGGTCCTGCAGGTGCTCACCACCCGGATGCGGGAGACCTTCGGCGACACCGATCTCGACGAACTGCGGGAGTTGCGCGACTGATGACTCTTCTTCTTCCCGTAGGAGTGCCCGTGCTCGGTGCGCTCGTCCACCTGGCCTTCGGTTGGCGACGCGCCACCACCTGGGTCAGTGCCGCCTCTGCGGGCTTCGTGCTGGCGACCGCGATCGTGCTCGCCGTGGAGGTGAGCCGGTCCGGGCCGGTGACCGCGATGGCGGGATTGCTGCGGGTGGATGCGTTGTCGGCGTTCATGGTGCTGGTGATCGGCGCGGTCGGGCTGGTCGCCACCGCCGCCACTCCCGCCTACTTCCGGGCGGAGATCGACGACGGACGAGCCACGGCCCGCACTGCCGCGCGGCACAGCCTGCTCGTGCAACTGTTCCTGGCCACCATGGCGCTCGCGGTGCTCGCCGCGAACCTCGGTGTGGTGTGGGTGGCGGTCGAGGCCACCACGATCGTCACCGCGTTCCTGGTCGGCCAGCGGCGCACCCGTGCCTCGGTCGAGGCGGCGTGGAAGTACGTGGTGATCTGCTCGGCCGGTATCGCCCTCGCGCTGCTGGGCACCATCGTGCTCAACTTCGCCGCCGCCCACGCCCCTGGCACCGCGGGCCTGGATCTCGCCACACTCAGCGCACACGCGTCCGGGCTGAACCCCGGCGTGACCCGGATCGCGATCGCGTTGCTCGTGCTCGGTTTCGGCACGAAGGCCGGCCTGGCCCCGTTGCACGCGTGGTTGCCCGACGCGCATTCCCAGGCCCCGGCGCCGGTGTCGGCACTGATGTCCGGGGTGCTGCTGTCGGTGGCGTTCTACGCGATCCTGCGGGTCAAGGTGATCAGCGACGCGGCACTGGGTGCGGGGTTCGCCCGCACCCTGCTCACGGTGATGGCGCTGGCCTCGCTCGCGCTCGCCGCGTCGTTGCTGATCGGACAGCGTGACTACAAGCGGATGCTGGCTTATTCGAGCATCGAGCACCTCGGCCTGGTCGCCTTCGGCGCCGCGATCGGCAGCCCTCTGGCACTGACCGCGGCACTGTTGCACGTCTTCGGGCACGGGCTGGCCAAGGCTGTGCTGTTCCTCGGCGCGGGCCGCGTCCTGCAGTTCACCGGCACCAGCCAGATCGACGGTGTGCGCGGCCTGATCGCCCGCCATCCCGCCCTCGCCACGACCTTCGGGTTCGGTGTGCTCGCCCTGGCCGGCCTGCCTCCGTTCAGCCTGTTCGCCAGCGAGCTCGGCATCGTCCGTGCGGGTTTCACCGCCGGTCTCGGCTGGCAGACCACTGCCGCGCTGGCGCTGGTGCTGGTGATCGCCGCCGCCCTGATCACGAACACCAGCCGGATGCTGCTCGGCGCACCATCCACATCGGACACCCCGGCCGCAACGCCGATCCCGATCGCTCTGGCCGGTGGGCTGCTCGCGTGCGCTGTGCTCGGCATCGTCGCCGGACCACTGCCTGCCCTGCTCGACCTGGCAACCCAGCCTCTGGCGGTGACACGATGATCACGACGACTCTCACTCCGGCCGACCTGCCGGATAAGGCCGGGTCCCTGCTGGAGCAGGGTTTTCGGCTCGCGCTCGCCGCCGGTCACGACGACGGTGACCGGTTGCGCGCGGTGTACCTGTTCACCGCCTCCGCTCCGGACCGGAGGGTCGAACTGCACGTCCCCCTCGACCCGGACGCCCCGGAAGTGCCCAGCCTGACCGGATTGTCGTTCGCCGCCGGTCGGTTCGAGCGCGAGATGCACGACCTGTTCGGCATCGTGCCCACCGGCCACCCGCTACCGCAGCGACTGGTGCGCCACTTCCACTGGCCCCAGGGCTGGTACCCCATGCTCACCGACGCGGGCGATCCACCCGAGTTCGGCAGCGTCGACGGCCCGTACCCCTTCCGCACGGTCGAAGGCCCCGGCGTGTACGAGATCCCGGTCGGCCCGGTGCACGCGGGCATGATCGGCCCAGGCCACTTCCGCTTCTCCGTGGTCGGTGAGACCATCCTCAACCTCAAAGCCCGGCTCTGGTTCGTCCACAGAGGACTCGAAAAGCTCTTTCACGGCCGCACCTCCGACCAGGGGATCGAGCTGGCCGAACGGGTCAGCGGTGACACCACCGTCGGTCACACCCTGGCCTACTGCCTCGCCGTCGAAGACGCACTCCGGTGGCCGGTACCCGAGGACGCGCAACGCATCCGCGCGATCCTGCTGGAGCTCGAACGCCTCTACAACCACATCGCCGACATCGGCGCCCTCTGCAACGACGTCGCTCATGGCGTGCTCAACGCCCACTCCCAGCGCGTTCGCGAACGTCTGCTGCGCATCAACGACACCGTCACCGGACACCGCCTGCTGCGCGGCGCCATCCACCCCGGCGGCGCCACGATCACCGCACTGCCCGACCCGCACGAGCTGGCCGCCATCGGCGCCGACGCGGCCGAGATCGTCGAGCTGGCCCTGTCCAACACGGTGGTGGCCGACCGGTTCACCGGCACCGCGCCGCTGCACCGCGACCAGGCCGCCGACCTCGGCACGCTCGGCGTCGTCGCCCGTGCCAGCGGCCTGCACGTCGACGCCCGGCACGACCACCCGTTCCTGTCCGCGGAGTTCCCCCGCACGGTCCACACCCGCACCGACGGCGACGTGTTGTCCCGCTTCCTCGTGCGCGCGGAGGAGATCACGACGTCGATCGCCATGATCGCCAGCCTGACCCACATGCTCGGCGGCCGGACCAGCGCGACAGGCCCGGTCGCCGGGGTCAGCGGCGGCTCGGGCGTCGGCATCGTCGAGGGCTGGCGCGGCACGATCGTGCACCGCGTCGAGCTGGCCGGCGACGGGCGGCTGAGCCGGGTGAAGATCGTGGACCCCAGCTTCTTCAACTGGCCTGCACTCCCGGTCGCGCTGGCCGACACGATCGTTCCCGACTTCCCGTTGACCAACAAGAGCTTCAACCTGTCCTACGCCGGCAACGATCTGTAGGCCCCATCCGATCAAGTGTGGGCAGCCTCGCACATCCAAACAGTTGCATAATTGTTTAAGTCCGCAGATGATGGATTCTGCGGACGAGGGAGAGATGTCGAAGACGATGAGCGAGTTCGAAGCAGAGCTGCGAAGCAAGATCGCCGAGGCCGGGGTGGCGATGAACCAGGCCAGGGAAGCCGGCCACGACTACGAGATCCACCTGCACGGCGCCCGGATCCACGACCTGCTCGACCTGGCCTCCCAGCACGGCATCGACACCACCAGCTGGATCGACCCGGCACTGCTGGAGAACTCGGGACTCGGCCGTTGACCGCGAATCGTGCTGTTGTCGCCGTGGTGGGCGGGATCGGCGCCACCACCACCGTGCTGCGCCGCTACGCCACGCTGGTCGAGGAACAGGCAGGGCTGACGGCCCGGGTGATCGCCTCGGACTACGGGCTGCACATCCTCCCGGCCGGCACCAGCGCGGTGCTGCTCGTCCGCGCCACGCCCGACCGTGAGCAGAAGGCGCGCGACCTCATCACGGACATGCCGGTGCTCACCGACCAGGACACCACCGCCATCGCGCTGACCGCCGCGCTGCTCACCACGCTGGCCCGTGCCGGTCGCGCGCCGGAGACCAGCCGGGTCGTCATCGCGGGAGCCAACACCATGCCGCGGCTGAACCCGGTCCTGCTCACGGCGGGAATCCGGGACATCACCACCTGGAACCTCGCCGACGCGCTCGCGTTTCCCTTGCGCCGCATCGCCGCCGACGCCGACGTGGTGATCAACCTGGTCGGCGGAGGCGGCAGGTTCGCCAGGCCCCGCCACGCCTCGCCGGCCGTGATCGTGCCGGACCCCGCCCGCGACCCGATGCTCGCGCTACCTGGCCTGCTGCACGCGCTCACCCAGCACCCGCACGCGCGGCTGACCCCGGACGTGCAGCACGCCTGCGCCGTCGCGCTGTCCGCCGCCACCCCACCGGGCGAACAACTGCCCCGGCGTCCCGACGACGCGCTGACCCACCAGGTCGCCGACTTCGCCACCGACGCACTGCACCGAGGAGCCGCACGATGACCGCGCCCACCGCACACCCCGGCCTCGTGAAGTGGGTGTCCGAGGTCGCCGCGCTGACCACTCCCGACCAGGTGGTGTGGTGCGACGGTTCCCCGCTGGAATGGCGCAGGCTGACCGACAAGCTGGTCGACGCGGGCACGCTCGTGCGGCTCGACAAAAAGCCCAACTCGTTCTGGTGCGCGTCGGACCCCACCGATGTCGCCAGAGTCGAGGACCGCACCTACATCTGCTCGGCCGACGAAGCCGACGCCGGTCCCACCAACAACTGGATGGACCCGCTCGACATGAAGGTCATCATGACCGAGCACTACGCGGCAGCATGGCGGGCCGCACCATGTACGTCATCCCGTTCTGCATGGGACCGATCACCGCCGACAAACCCGTGCTGGGCGTCGAGATCACCGACTCCGAGTACGTGGTGATCTCCATGCACATCATGACCCGCATGGGCTCGGACGCTCTCGCGCTGTTCGGAGAGGACGCGGACTTCGTGCGCTGCCTGCACTCCGTCGGCGCCCCGCTCAAGCCCGGCCAGGCCGACGTGCCGTGGCCGTGCGACCGGACCAAGTACATCACCCAGTTCCCCGAGGAACGGATGATCTGGAGCTACGGTTCCGGCTACGGCGGCAACGCCCTGCTCGGCAAGAAGTGCTACTCCCTGCGCATCGCTTCGGTGATGGCCCGCGACGAGGGCTGGCTCGCCGAACGCATGCTGATCCTCAAACTCACTTCACCGCACGGCAGGGCCCACTACATCGCCGCCGCATTCCCCTCGGCGTGCGGCAAGACCAACCTCGCCATGCTCGAACCCTCGATCCCGGGCTGGAAGGTCGAGACCCTCGGCGACGACATCGCCTGGATGCGCTTCGGTGACGACGGCCGCCTCTACGCCGTCAACCCGGAGAACGGCTTCTTCGGCGTCGCACCCGGCACCGGCTGGAAGACCAATCCCAACGCCATGCGCACGCTGGCCGAAGGCAACTCCATCTTCACCAACGTCGCGCTCACCGACGACGGCGACGTCTGGTGGGAGGGCTGTACCGACACCCCGCCGGACTACCTCACCTCCTGGCGCCGCGATGACTGGACTCCGGCGTCCGACGACCTCTCGTCCCACCCGAACTCCCGCTACTGCACCCCGATCGCCCAGTGCCCGATCGCCGCGCCGGAGTGGGACGACCCTCGGGGTGTGCCCATCTCGGCGATCCTCTTCGGCGGCCGCCGCGCCACCACCGTCCCGCTGGTCACCGAGTCGTTCGACTGGCAGCACGGCGTGTTCCTGGCCGCCACGCTCTCCTCGGAGACCACCGCCGCGGCCACCGGCGAGGTCGGTGTCGTGCGCCGCGATCCCATGGCGATGCTGCCGTTCATCGGCTACCACGCAGGTGACTACTTCCAGCACTGGATCGACACCGGCAAGCACGCCGACACCGCGAAACTGCCGAAGATCTTCTACGTCAACTGGTT
>NZ_JYJG01000100.1 GCF_000955955.1 Lentzea aerocolonigenes | reverse complement strand
CCGAAGATCTTCTACGTCAACTGGTTCCGCCGCGGCGACGACGGCCGCTTCCTGTGGCCCGGCTTCGGCGAGAACGCCCGCATCCTCAAGTGGGTGGTGGACCGCGTCGAAGGCCACGCGACCGCGTTCCAGACCCCGATCGGCTGGGTCCCCAGCACCAAGGCACTCGATCTGCGCGGCCTCGGCCCGTCGTCGGACTTCGACGTCCGCCAGGCGCTCACCGTCGACCACGACGAGTGGCGCGCCGAACTCCCGCTGATCGAACAGTGGTTCGCGACCATCGGCGACAAGCTCCCGGCCGCCCTGCACGACGAACTCGAGGCGCTGCGACTCCGCCTCGACTAGAGACCGTCGCCGGCCGATGGCACCTCACTCCGCGACCTCGCCATCGGCCGGCGACACCCGGCAGGTCGCCCGCGCCGGGCGGGCACCGCCGACCGCCACGACAGGCCGCACGGGTCAGTCTCCGGCAAGCAGAGCGCGCGCCGCCGGGCTGATCCATCCGGAGGTGTCCACATTGGCGCGGGCCGCGACGTCGAGCAGATCCCTCAGTCTGGCCCGATGCTGCTCGAACTGGCCGCCATCCTCGCTCGGCTCCGCCGTGGTCAGAGACCGTTGCGCTTGTTCGATCTCACGTTGCAGTGCGTCCTCGAACTGGCTCATCGGGTGGTACCTCGTCACCTGGGAACGGGGCAGCCGCCCCGCACGGTCGGGGGAGGCGGACGGGGCGGCTGCGGCTTCGCAGGGCGAAGCAGTTGCTAACTTTAGCAAGCCTGCAAGGAGTCGTTTTCACAGGCCGGTGATCATCAGATCGTCGACGTCGAAGCACAGGTTGTTGCGCACCGCGATCACTCCAGGCACCCCGCGCGCGATCCACTCGGCTCGTTGAGTCGCACTGTGCAAGCACATCGCTCCGTCGAGCGTGACCACCCCGTCGGCCACGTGCACCGCTACTCGACGCGTGTTCGCCGAGGCGGGCAGCAGCCGCCGCTCGAGATCGGCACGGATCACGTCGTCGCCGCGCAGGAACAGCCGCAGCGCATCGCCCCGGCCGAGTACGCCGACGAGGGTGCCCTTCCCGTTCACCACGCACAGCCTGCCTGCCCGCACGCCGGCAAGGAGTCGAAGTGCGGCCCGCAGACCCACGTTCTCCGCGACGGTGACCGCCGGTGTCATCAGCTCCGCGGCGACGGTCGCGGACGACTTGTGCCACCTTGCTCGCGTGTGTGCGCCGGCCAGTATCGGCCGATTCCCGGCTCCACCGTGGAACTCCAGCTTGGTCGCCAGATCCTCCTCGGTCACCGTTCCGACGGGGCGACCGGCGGAGTCCACCACGGGGATCATGCTCATCTCATGGACGATCATCGTCCCGACGAGTTCCTTGAACGACGTGTCCAGGGCCGCGGAGACGACCCTCCGGCACATCACATCCGCCGTCTTCGGCTCCGTCATGTCCGGCCTCCCACGGCCGTGCCAGGTGACCTGGGTTGCTTACTTGGTAAGATTAGCAACTGCTGAACCCCGTTGGAATGCATCCCGAGTCGCGACAGCAGGGATCGACCAGGAAGGATCAGCATCATGACGACGGTCGGCCGAAAGGGGCACCGATGAGCAGGCCCCTCTACCAGGTCAAGGCGGAGTTCTTCAAAAACCTCGGCCACCCGGCACGCATCCGGGTGCTCGAACTGCTCAGCGAGCGCGAGCACGCCGTCGCGGAGATGCTGCCCGAGGTCGGCATCGAAGCCGCCAACCTCTCCCAGCAACTCGCCGTGCTGCGTCGCGCAGGACTCGTCACCACCCGCAAAGAAGGCTCCAACGTCTACTACTCGTTGACCAGCCCGCACGTCGCCGAACTGCTCGCCGTCGCCAGGCTCATCCTCACCGGGGTCATCACCGGCCAGATGGAACTCCTGGACGACCTCCGCGCACCCGCCACGACCGCGCCTCGCCGAACGCGCAAACAAGGTTGAGCCAGCTGCCCTGAGGTTGTGCACGGTCAGACACCGATCGGATGCTCCCGGGATGAAGCGAGCCTCCTGGTTCGGTGTGGATCGCGACATCCGCGCCGGATGGCCAAGAGGGCCCCTCGATGTCGACCTCGCCCGGCATGATCGCCAAAAGTCACAGGATCGAGTACTCAACTGCGTCCGGCATCAACCAGGAAGCGGTGCCTTGTCCTGGTCGACCGGGACGAACAGGTCGCCGACGCCCGACACCCGTTCGAGCACCTCGTCCGCGGTGAAGGTCAACTGCTCCGGTCTGCGGCAGGTGCGGACCTCGTCCCAGGTGACCGGGGTCGCCACGGTGGGTTCGTCGCGGCCGCGCAGCGAATAGGGCGCGATGGTGGTCTTGGCGGGGTTGTTCTGGCTCCAGTCGATGAAGACCCTGCCTTCGCGGCGGGCCTTCGCCATCGTGGCGGTCACCTCCTTCGGCGTGTCCTGTTCGAAGGCCACCGCGATCGCTTTCGCGTAGGCCGAGGGTGCCTGCGGGCTCGTGGTCTCGATGCCCGCGTAGACCTGCAGTCCCTTCGAACCTGATGTCGTCGCCACCGGGAGCAGTCCGTCCGCTGTAAGCACCTCGTACAGGCGCTCGGCGACCCTGCAGCAGTGCACGATTGTCGTGCCGGGCCCGGGATCGAGGTCGAACACCAGCCGGTCCGGTGGATTCCGCGCGCCCTCTGTCACCGTCCACTGAGGAACGTGGAGTTCGAGCGCGGCGAGGTTGGCGGCCCACACGAGCGCGGCGAGCTCGTGGATCAGTGGATACCGAACGATCTCATCGGCGTCGACCCCACGTCGTGAACCACCGCTCCGCAACTCCACTGTCGGCAACCATTCCGGTGCGCTCGCATCGGTGTTCTTCTGGAAGAACTTCTGGCCGTGCACGCCGTTGGGGTAGCGCACGAACGTGACCGGCCTGTCGAGCAGGTGTGGCAGCAGGAGGGGCGCGATCCGGCTGTAGTAGGCGATGATCTCGCCCTTGGTGGTGCCGTCCGGGTACAGCACTTTGTCCAGGTTGGACAGACGGAGGGTGCGGCTGCCCGCCTTCACCATGACCCGGCTGGCGATCTCCGGTTCGGCGCCGGCTGCTGGAGTGGGCCGGCCGGGTCGTGGCGCGGTCACCTCGCCGGGTTCGCGGTCACGGCGAAGACCACGCCACGCGGTGTGCCGCAGCCGGCCGTCCTCGCCGCGGGTGAACTGGCGGAACCGGACCTCGCCGACCAGCACCGGTTCGACCCAGCGGGCGCGCACGACGTCCTCGCGCGGGGGAGTGGTCGCGAACGGATGCCTGGCCCGTTCCAACGGCTGGAGCTGGTCGCGCAGCTGGTCACGGTCCTGACGGGTGAAGCCGGTGCCGACATCGCCGAGGTAGACCAGGTCGCCCGTATCGGGGTCGTGCGCGCCGAGCAGGAGCCCGCCGACGGTGCCGGTGAAGCCGCTCTGGCCGGGGCGCCATCCGCACACGATGACCTCCTGGGTCTGGGTGAGCGGGTGCTTGCACCAGAAGTCCGGCCGCTTGCCGGGGAGGTACGGCGAACCGAGCCGCTTGGCGACGAGCCCTTCGTGTCCTTCCGCGGCGACTCGCTCGAGCAGCCGCTGCGGGGTGAGGCGTTCGGCGGCGAGCTCGGCCGCGGTGAACGACGGCACGACAGCGACCCGAAATGGATCGGGCATGGGCAGCTCGGTGAGCCTGCGGCGCCGTTGCTCGTACGGCTCGTTCAGCAGGAACTGCTCGCCGAGCTGCAGGAGGTCGAAGGCCAGGAACCGGACCGGCACGTCGGTGAACGGCTCGGTCCGGCGGGCGGTGCGGTGCTTCTGGAAGCGGCCACGCCGTTGCTGCAGCAGACCGAAGTCGATCTGCCCCGCCTCGTTGTAGATCACGACCTCACCGTCGAGCAGCGCGGCACGCCCCCGCAGTGCCGCGGTGAGCACTCCGGTCAGCTCGGCGAACTCTGCGGTGAGGTCGAGGCCGTTGCGGCTGGTCAGGACAGTTGTGCCGTCCGGCGCGATCCGCATCGCCACGCGGTAGCCGTCCAGCTTGTACTCGTACGCCCACTGTGGACCCTTGCGGAGGCGGCCGCCGTCGGGCTTGGCGAGCATGGGCTCGAACCAGGCCGGAACGGAGTCGTGTGCGGCGTGCACGGCGACCTCCGCCCCCCGGTGTGTTGCCTCGTCACCAGGAATATGAAGGTAACTCGAACGGCCTGACTTCGCGCGTCAGCGCATTTGAAGCCGATCTACTGATGTCGCGCTCCCGCTGGGCCTCTCACTTGATCTCGGATCCGGAGGCGTCGGAGGGGAGGCGGTTGCGTGCTGCGGTGTCGCCGTACGTGGTCCAGCGGGCCCAGTCGACCGTGTCCACACGGGACTGGGTTTGGCCGGAGATGCCCACATCGATGTGGTGGCCCACCTGTCTGTCGTTCCTGGCGCAGAACACCGAGGTCGGCGGGATCAAACGACGACCGCTGACTGATGCGCGCCTCGGGGCGTGCCTGTGGGCAGCTGGCGCCTAGCTCGTAAGTGTCCGAAGTGGCCGCTGTGGACTCCAGGCTGTCCACATAGGACTGCCGTGGAGGTCGTTATCGCGAGGTTATGGCCCTCATCCGTGGGGCGATACGACGGCACCTCCTCGAGCGGGCGAGGCCCCGGAGCACGATTCGGGGCCTCGTCCGACGAACGTGAACGTGGTGTGGCGCAGCCAGCGCGTGGCGACCTGCTGTCGCCGCGTTGGGCAGCGGCATCCACCATCCGAACAGGCGAGCGATTTCGACGGAACAGTCACGAGTTGGGGTGCGGGTCCGTTGACCACACCCCTGCCCGCGATTGAGCTAGCGGCAGCGTCGTCCTTCGTTCACGCACTTCACGATCTGAGCCATGGTCTGCTCGGAGTTGACGTTGGCGAAGTCGTTGTGGTCGGAGAACGGGTTGTGGTTCTCCTCGGGGAACGCGTCGAGCTGGTACTGGCCCTTCTCCTGGACGTCCTTCGGGATGTTGTACGAGATGCTGATCCGCAGCTGCGGGATGGCCTTGAAGCCCTTCGGACACGCGCCGCTGCGCTTGTCCGGGAACGCGACGTGGTCGCGGTGGTTGGCGCTGTCGGTGTTCTGCCCGTCCCAGCAGCCAGGGAAGTCGTGCACGCGCATGACCTTGCTGCCGTTCGGGCAGATCACGTACTTGTCCGACAGCCGGTCCTCGAACCCGCCGCACGTCCACGTCGTGCGGGCGTTGGCGGGACCGCGGCTGGTCGGCTTGGCGTCACCGGTGATCATCTTGAGGAACTTCGGCATGGCGGTGACCTTGCTGGTCGCGTTGCCGCGGTACTCGATCTTCACCTGCGCCGGGCGCACGATCTTGCCGTTGTTGCCGACGAGCTCCAGGTCCTTGCCGGACGGAGCGGCCAGAGGCGGCGGCGTATCGGCGCCACCGTTGTTGTTTCCGCCGTTGCCGTCCTCGTTGAGACCACACGGCGCGAGCCGCTCCAGGCCCTGCGGCCTCTGCGCGTTGCGGCCGATCGAGATGGCGATCCGGTCGAGGGTCGCGAGCCGCTTGTCCTTCAGCGGCCCGAGAATCGCGTTGTTGATGAAGTTCGGACCGCCCTGCCCCTTCGTGGTCACGAGCCGCTGGTTGGCCTCGGCGATCTGCTTGTCCAGCAGCGCAAGGTTGCGGTCCACCTCGTCGACCGCCTGGTCCGGCACGCCGGGCAGCTCGCCGCGCACCGACGGGCACTTGATCGTCGGAGTGGCGCTGTCGTCCTTGCCGCCCTGAGCCTGGGCCTGAGCCTGGCCGGAGAACTTGCGCGGAGCCTGGTTGTGGTCACCGTGGCCGGCGCCCCCGTGGCCGAAACGCAGGTCGCACTCGACCAGCGAGGTCAGGTTCGGCTTCTTCGCGGAACGGCCGATGGCGATCGCGATCCGGTCCAGGGTGGCCACCCGCTTGCTGCGCAGCGGGCCGAGGATCGCGTTGTTCACGAAGTTCGGGTCGCCTGGGTTCTCGTTGCGCGCCACCCGGTCGCTGGCTTCCGTGACCTGCTTGTCGAGCAGTTCGAGGTTCCGGTTCACCTCGTCGCGCGCCTGCTGGGGCACTGCGGGCAACCGGTCCTTGACCGACGGGCAGGCGATCTCGCCGCCGCCAGTCTCCTTGAGCTTGTCCGGGCTGGAGCCGGACGAGCTCACGTTGGCCTTCGGATTGATGCGCACGACCGGCCAGAAGTAGGACGACCTGTCCCCGTTCGTGCAGGTGGTGTCGGAGTCCTCGAGGCTCTCGTCGGTCGAGTCGGCGCTGATCGACAGGTTGCCCACGAAGTCGTGGACGTGCTGGGCGCCGTGCTTCAGACCTGGCTGGGCGACCGGGTTGTCGGCGCTGAACTTGCCGTTCTCGTTCGTGCCGCAGTCAACCGTGAACATCCCACTGGTGCCGCCCTGCTGCACCTTCGGGTTGACGACGTTCGCGGCGACCTCGTCGATGGACACGAACGCGCGCACAGGGGCGGGCTCGCCGTCCTTGGCGGCCAGAGCCACCGTGGCGGTGCCCACCGCCACCACAGCGACTGCTGACAACGAGGCGATCAGGCGGAACCTCCGCCGTTCATCCACTCGATGTGTCATTCGTCCTCCTCGTAGGTGCCGTGTCTGACACGGCATACGGAGGCGAGGGCGACATGGGCTGGACGTGAGCCGCGACGTCAGCACTCCGTAAGAAACCTCGCCCGCGGACAGGGTGAGTTCGACCAGCGCGAACGCCGCTTGTCGCGAACTCCCCACGATCCCGGCGACCGCCGGCATTCGTTTGGCCAGTACAAAGATTGCCGCGTGCATGACGAACGATGCCGGAGGTCGGAAGCAGATCAACCAGATCACGGTCGGAGCGGTGATCGCACCATCGCTGGCCTGGTCAGGTCGCGGAACGGTCTCGGACGCGGAGTCCAGACTAACGATGGTTCACACGAGCCGTGCTCTCCTCCTACGTTCGGCTGAACATCGGAAACCCTGCACCCGTCCGCCTCGGCGGCCGGGATTCCGTGAGGAGCCCAAACTTCATGCAACCCCTGCGCTGGGGGGTGCTCGCCGTGCTCACCGCATCGGCGGTCGCCCTCACGATGTCGGGCGCGTCCGCGCACGACCCCGACACCCCGGAAGGTCAGGCCGCGGCCAGAGCGGTCATGGCCGACTATCAGCCTGCCGAGAGGCATGCCGTCACGAACACCGCGGCCGGTGTGCCGTGCGTCAACGGCAAGGCCGACATCTATCCCTGCAAGAACGTCGACCTGCTCAGCGTCCTGCCCCTGGCCTCGATGGGCGGCGGGAACGGCAACGACATCTGGGGCTGGACCGATCCGTCCTCCGGCAAGGAGTACGCGATCGTCGGCCGCACCAATGGCACCGCGTTCGTCGACGTCAGCACCCCGACCTCACCCCGCTACCTGGGCAACCTGCCGTCCAACGGCGGCAGCAGCACCTGGCGCGACATGAAGGTCTACAAGGACCACGCGTTCATCGTGGCGGACTTCATCAGCGGCCACGGGATGCAGGTGTTCGACCTGACGAGGCTGCGGACGATCACCTCACCGCAGACGTTCAGTGCCGACACCATCTACAAGGAGTTCGGCCCGGCGCACAACATCGCCATCAACGAGGAGACCGGGTACGCCTACGCGATCGGCTCCAACACGTGCAGCGGCGGCCCGCACATGGTCGACATCCGCACGCCGAAGCAGCCGAAGAACGCGGGCTGCGTCGCACAGGACGGGTACACGCACGACAACCAGTGCGTGATCTACCGGGGACCGGACGCGACCTACCGCGGCCGGGAGATCTGCTTCAACTCCAACGAGGACACGCTGACGATCGTCGACGTGACCGACAAGGCGAACCCGGTGCAGATCTCGCGCAAGGGGTACTCCGGCGCGCAGTACTCGCACCAGGGCTGGCTGACGGAGGACCAGCGGTACTTCCTGCTCGATGACGAGCTGGACGAGTCGCGCGGCACCGACAAGCGCACCAAGACCTACATCTGGGACCTGGCGTCGCTCGCGAACCCGGTGCACACCGGCACCTACAGTTCGCCCGCCACGGCGATCGACCACAACCAGTACATCAAGGGCAAGTACTCCTACCAGTCCAACTACCAGGCCGGCCTGCGGATCCTGGACGTCAGCGGCGTCGCCTCCGCACAACTGACGGAGGCCGGGTACTTCGACATCTACCCGGCGTCGGACGAGGCGAAGTTCAACGGGTCGTGGAGCAACTACCCGTACTTCGCCAGCGGCATCGTGCTGGTCAACGGCATCGAGCAGGGCCTGGTCGTGGTGAAGCCGAACCTCGGCACCACCGAACCACCGCCTGCCGGTGGCAAGTTCGAGAACACCGCCGACGTCGCCATCCCCGACAAGGGTGCGGCGGTCACCTCGCCGGTCACGGTCACCGGTGTCGCGGGCAAGGCTCCGTCGGCGCTGAAGGTGAACGTGGACATCAAGCACCCCTACCGCGGTGACCTGGTGATCGACCTCGTCGCGCCCGACGGAACCTCGTTCCGGCTCAAGGGTTCGAGCAACGACTCGGGGGACAACGTGATCACCACCTACACGGTCGACGCGTCGGCGAGGACGGCGGAAGGCACCTGGCAGCTCAAGGTGCAGGACGTCTACAGCGCGGACACCGGCTACATCGACGCGTGGAGCCTGCAGTTCTGATGGCGTGGTGCCCCGGCCGCGGCCGGGGCACCACCGGTGGGGGTGGATGATGCGCAAACTGGGCTTCACCGACTGGATCTTCGCGCTGGTGGCCGTGCTGGTCGTGGCCGGCGGCGGGATCATGCTGTTCCGCTCCACCTCCGCTCCCGCGCACTCGCAACACCAGCAGGCCGCCGCCGTCGTACCCGCGAGCCACAGCGACGGTCTGTCCGAAGTGGAGGGTGGTTACCGGTTCGAACGCGTCGTCATGCCCGAACGCCGCGGATCGGCGATCCCGATCGCGTTCCGCATCCTCGGTACCGACGGCAAGCCGGTGACCCAGTTCCTGGACGACCAGACCAAGCAGATGCACTTCTTCGTCGTCCGCGATGACATGAACGTTTTCCGGCACGTGCACCCGGCCCTCGACGGCGACACCTGGCACACGGCTGTCGACCTCCCCGACGGTGGGGCCTACCGCATGTTCGCCGAGTTCATCCCCTTGGACACCAAGGATCCTCGCCATCCCGTGGTGCTCGGCGTTCCGTTCAGCGTCTCCGGAGACACGTCGCTGGTGCCCGTACCGGCACCGGATGCGAGCACCGTCACCGCCACCGGCTACACGGTGACCCGCGTCGACCAGACCGCCACTCTCCCGTTGCTGAGCGAGCGTTTGCTGCGTCTCGCCATCCGCACCCCGGACGGCACACCGGTCGAGAAGCTCGAAACCCACTTGGGCGCGAACGGGCACATGACCGGCTTTCACACGATGTTGTTGTCCGCAACGCACATGCATCCCGTGGAGCCGGCCGGCGCACCGCTGATCAACGGCGAGCTGACGTTCCGCGCGGTGTTCGCCGAACGCGGCGAATACCGCCTGTTCCTGGAGTTCTCGCACGGCGGCAAGCTGCACACCGCGGCGCTCACCGTCGCCGTTGGGAGCTGACCTCGGCCGCGGCTCGGTACTCTCGACCGAGTGCTTGATCCCTGGTCTCGTGACCACTTGTTCGTGACACGTCTCGGAATGGTCTATGTGACGCCGAAGCTGACCGGCACTTTCGCCGAACTGCGCGGCGGTGCCACATCTGTGTGGCTGGCCGGTGTGCCGGTGTAGGCGTGCTTTCCGGAAGAGGTGCTCAGGCGGCTACCGCACATGAGCCGTCAGTGACTGCCGGCGAGTTCGCCGCTGAGTGTGTCGTGCATGGTCGCGCTCGGTTTGTTGAGTCCGATGATCTCGACGGTCTTGCCTCGGGCGGCGTACTTCGTGGTGATGGCGTCGAGCGCGGCGACGGAGGAGGCGTCCCAGATGTGGGCGGCACCGAGGTCGATGACCACTCGGCCGGGGTCGTTCGCGTAGTCGAACTGGTAGACGAGGTCGTTGCTGGAGGCGAAGAACAGCTCGCCCGCGACGGTGTAGGTGACCTGCTCGCCGTCCGGGTGGATCAGTGGGCTCACCGTGACGAGGTGAGCGACTCGGCGGGCGAAGATGACCATCGCGGTGATGGTGCCGACGACCACGCCGATCGCGAGGTTGTCGGTCGCGACGACGACCGCGACGGTGATGACCATGACGCTGATCTCGCCGGTGGGCATGCGCTTGAGCGTCGCGGGTGCGATGGAGTGCCAGTCGAAGGTGCCGAACGAGACGAGCACCATCACCGCGACGAGCGCGGCCATCGGGATGTCGGACACCAGCGGTCCGAACACGATGCACAGGATCATCAGGAACGTGCCCGCGAGGAACGTCGACAGCCGGGTACGAGCACCGGAGGTCCTCACGTTGATCATGGTCTGGCCGATCATGGCGCAGCCGCCCATGCCGCCGAAGAAGCCGGTGACGATGTTGGCGATGCCCTGGCCGATGGACTCGCGGGTTTTGTTCGAGTGCGTGTCGGTGATGTCGTCGACCAGTTTGGCCGTCATCAGCGATTCCATCAGTCCCACGAGGGCGAACGCGATCGCGTAGGGCGTGATCAGGGTCAGGGTTGCCCAGGTGAACGGCACGTCCGGGAGTCCGGGAACCGGCAGCGAGGTGGGGAGCCTGCCCTCGTCGCCGACGGTGGGGACGGCGATGCCGGCGCCGATGGTGAGCGCGGTGAGCGCGATGATCGACACCAGGGGAGCGGGCACGACCTTGGTGAGCTTCGGGAACAGCACCATGATCAGCAGGCCGCCGGCGAACAGCGGGTAGACCGCCCAGGGCACGTCGATCAGCTGCGGAAGCTGGGCGAGGAAGATCAGGATCGCCAGCGCGTTGACGAACCCGACCATGACGCTGCGCGGCACGAACCGCATCAGCTTCGCCACACCCAGCGACCCGAGCACGATCTGGATCAGCCCGCCGAGGATCACCGTGGCGATCAGGTAGCCGAACCCGTGTTCACGGGCCAGCGGCGCCACCACCAGGGCGATCGCGCCGGTCGCGGCAGAGATCATCGCGGGGCGTCCACCGACGATCGAGATGACCACGGCCATGGTGAACGAGGCGAACAGGCCGACGCTGGGGTCGACGCCGGCGATGATGGAGAACGAGATCGCCTCGGGGATCAGCGCGAGTGCGACCACCAGTCCGGCGAGGACCTCGGTGCGCAGAACCCTCGGCGAAAGCCAGGCGGGGCGCGTCAGCCGTGGCCGGGTGAACGTGGAACTGGAAGACATGGTCAGCAACAAGCCTGTCGTGCTCAGGCCCGGCTCTGCTGGCGGAGCGGGCGGGTGGATCGCCGAGGCGCTGATCGGAGCGGCTCGTGCGGTCTACGGCGGAGGTGCGAGAAGCCGATGACGCGGTGATGAAGGCACGCGGCGGCTCCCGGCTGCGAAGGTCGTGGTGAAGTGGTGCTGTCTCACGGTCTGCCTGGACCCGAGTCGACGTTGACCGGACGGTTTCAGCACCGGCTGCAGACTCTACCCTTACGTTAGGGTAGAGATCTTGGGGAGCCGCTTGAGTGTGAGTGGTGACACCGCGGCAATGACCGAAATGGACATCAGATGACGGGCGAGCAGATGCAGATCGGCGAGGTCGTCGCTCGAACCCAGCTTTCTCAGCGCACCATCCGGCATTACGACGAGGTCGGTTTGGTGGTGCCGTCTGCTCGAAGCCAGGGCGGGTTCCGGCTCTACACGGAGTCGGACGTCGCCCGTCTCATGGTGATCCGCAGAATGAAGCCGCTCGGCTTCACCTTGGAACAGATGCAGGAGCTTCTGGCCGTCACCGATCGCCTGGACAGCGGTGAGTCGCTGGACGACAGCGAACGCCAGTCGCTCACCTCGTCCCTGCGCGAGTTCGAGCACGCCGCCCAGCAACGCTGCGACGAGCTCCGGACGCAGCTCGAACGTGCCGAGGAATTCGCCGGATCCCTGCGCTTCCGCCTGATCGCCTGTCAGCCGTAGAAGATGGCGGCGAAGAGCGATCCCACGACCAGCACGGCGATGATCGCCATCGCGGCCCAGCCACCCCAGGCGGCCAACGCGAGAATCACCGCCGGCACTGCCAGCAGCAGAAGGAGCAATGTGGGCAGGCGGAGGTTGCCCTCGGGGTCGAACAGGAGGTGACGCACCTCCTCAGCTTGTCAGAGGGCTGTTGCGCGGATCCGGGCGGCTCTGGCCTTCAACCAGCGCTTTCGTCGAGAGGTGCTGAAGCCGGGTACTTCTCAATCGTCGGCGGCGCCGCCGTGGTGTTCGGCCTGCTGACGCACAGTTCACCAGCGGTTCAACGAGCTGACCGAGCCTCAGCCCGTTCCGCGGGGCATGGACTACGCATCCGTGATCGTCAGCGACGTGCCGATCGTCGTGCAGCACACGAGGCTTGACTCCCGGGAAGCCCCGCTGGCGATTCTGTCGACGATCGCGCACGCGGCCGGCTGATCCCTGCCGGGGCGAGTGGCGGTTCACCCGTGGATGGGACGCTGCATCAGAACGCGTTGGCCAAAAACATGCGTGATGCAAATGTTGCTCCATGCACAGGTTGGCAGGAGCACGGTTGGAACCACGCGTCGTGGGTAGGCCACCTTCATGCGAGCTCTCAGCGTTGTGCCACAGCGGCCGGACAGCCTGAAGATCGTCGACCTCCCGGACCCGGTACCGGGTCCCGGCGAGCTGCTCGTGCGGGGCGTCGCGGTCGGGGTGTGCGGTACGGACAAGGAAATCGTGCGGGGCGACTACGGCTGGGCGCCGCCCGGCCGGGAACGGCTGGTGCTCGGGCACGAGTCACTCGGCAGGGTGGTCCGCACGGTCGAAGGTGCCGGCTTCCGCGAAGGCGACCTGGTGGTCGGGGTGGTGCGAAGGCCTGATCCGGCGCCGTGCGGAGCGTGCGCCCGCGGCGAGTTCGACATGTGCCGCAACGGCCGGTACACCGAGCGCGGCATCAAGGAGATCGACGGCTACGGCAGCGAGCTGTGGTGCGTCGAGGCGGAATACGCGGTCGCGCTGGATTCGAGCCTCGGCCGCACGGGCGTGTTGATGGAACCCACCACTGTGGTGGCGAAGGCGTGGGAGCAGGTCCAGCGTGTGGGGGAGCGGGCGTGGTTCGAACCGCACCGGGCGCTGGTCACCGGGGCCGGTCCGATCGGCCTGCTGGCGGCGCTGCTCGGCACCCAGCTGGGCCTGGAGGTCCACGTGCTCGACCGTGTGACCGGCGGCCCGAAGCCAGAGCTCGTCCGCGCTCTGGGGGCCACCTACCACGCCGACTCGGTCGACGACGTGGCGAAGAGGCTCCAGCCGGACGTGGTGATCGAGGCGACCGGCGCCGGAAGTGTCGTGTTCGACGCCATCGCGAACACTGCGTCGTACGGCGTCGTGTGTCTGACCGGCGTGTCCCCACGCGGACGTTCACTGACGATCGACGCGGGCGCGGTGAACCGGGAGCTGGTGCTGGAGAACGACGTGGTGCTGGGTTCGGTGAACGCCAACCTGCGCCATTACCACCAGGCCGCGGACGCACTGGCGAAGGCCGACCACCAGTGGTTGGAGCGGTTGATCACACGCCGGGTGCCGCTGTCGCGGTACGCCGAGGCGTTCCACGGTGGTGAGGACGACGTGAAGGTCGTGATCGACCTGGAGGAGACTTCGTGAGCCGGATCGAGGACTACGCGCTCATCGGCGACCTGCACACCGCCGCGCTCGTCGACCGCGAGGGCAGCATCGACTGGCTGTGCCTGCCGCGTTTCGACTCCCCGGCGTGCTTCGCGGCCCTGCTCGGCGACGAGGAGGCGGGCCGGTGGAGCATCGCGCCCGCTTCCGGCGGGACGTGCGCACGCCGTCGCTATCGGGACGGCACATTGATCCTGGAAACCGAGTGGGACACCGCCGACGGCACCGTGCGCGTGGTCGACTTCATGCCACCGCGGGGCCAGGCCGCCGACGTGGTGCGCCTGGTGGAAGGCGTCCGCGGCGACGTCCCCATGCGATCGGACCTGCGGCTGCGCTTCGACTACGGCAACGTCGCCCCGTGGGTGCGCCATCACGACGGACGTCTCAACGCGGTGGCCGGCCCGGACGCGGTATGCCTGAACTCCGCTGTGCCGATGCGGCTTGACGGACCGGACAGCCGCGCCGAGTTCACCGTGCGAGAGGGGCAGCGCGTCCCGTTCGTGCTGACCCACCGGGCTTCGCACCTGCCGGCACCGAAAGCCGCCGACCCTGAACAGGCACTGCGCGACACCGAGGCGTTCTGGCGTGACTGGATCGGGCGCTGCACCTACGACGGCCGGTGGGGCGATGAGGTGCGGCGCTCGCTCGTCCTGCTCAAGGCCCTCACCTACGCACCCACCGGCGGCATCGTGGCTGCCGCGTCCACCTCGCTGCCGGAGCAGCTGGGCGGACAGCGCAACTGGGACTACCGCTACTGCTGGCTGCGGGACGCGACGTTCACCCTTCAGGCGCTGCTGGGCACCGGGTACGTCGAGGAGGCCTGCGCGTGGCGGGAGTGGCTGGTGCGGGCGGCCGCGGGTGACCCGGCGAAGCTGCAGATCATGTACGGCCTGGACGGCAGGCGGCGGCTGCCCGAGCAGACGATCGACTGGCTCGCCGGTTACGAGGGATCGGCGCCGGTGCGCGTGGGCAACGCCGCGGCCGGCCAGTTCCAGCTCGACGTGTGGGGTGAGGTGCTCGACGGGCTGCATCTCGCTCGGGAGGCAGGTCTGCCGATGGCCGACGCGGCCTGGGACCTCCAGCGCGCGTTGCTGGACTACCTGGAGGGCAACTGGCGGGACACCGACAACAGCTTGTGGGAGGTGCGTGGCCCGCGCAGGCAGTTCGTGCACTCGAAGGTGATGGCGTGGGCGGGGTTCGACCGCGCGGTGCGGACGGTTCTGCACCACGGTCTGGACGGACCTGTCGACCGGTGGCGGCGGGTGCGCGACGAGATCCACCAGGAGGTGTGCGAACGCGGATACGACGCCGACCGCGGCACTTTCACCCAGTACTACGGCTCCGACGAAGTCGATGCCGCACTTCTGCTGCTGCCGCGCGTGGGATTCTTGCCCTGGAACGATTCCCGCGTCAAAGGGACCGTCGAGGCAGTGCGGGAGGACCTTGTGCGCGACGGGCTCGTACTGCGGTACCGGACGACCGGCGAAGTGGACGGCCTGCCCGGTACCGAGGGCGCGTTCCTGGCGTGCAGCTTCTGGCTCGCCGACGCGCTGCACGCCACCGGTCGGCGGCAAGACGCCGAGCAGTTGTTCGAGCGGTTGCTGCGACTGCGCAACGACGTCGGAATGCTCAGCGAGGAGTACGACGTCGAAGCCGGCAGGCAGGTCGGCAACACACCGCAGGCCTTCAGCCTCGTCGGATTGGTCAACACTGCTCGCGCACTGTCCGGAGTCCACACCACCACGAGGGATTCCCGGCGGGAGCAGGACTTGGATCCCGCGGCTCACAAGGTCTCGCGGTAGCGGCGCGCCTCTGTCATGCAGTGCGCAACTATTGCATAGTGCAAAGGTTGGGGCCTATC
>NZ_JYJG01000649.1 GCF_000955955.1 Lentzea aerocolonigenes | reverse complement strand
GTGATCAAGATGGTGCAGGCGCTGCGTCACGGCGTGCTGCCGCGGACGCTGCACGTCGGCACCCCGACCACGCAGGTCGACTGGGAGTCCGGAGCCGTCGAGGTGCTGACCTCGCCTCGCACCTGGCCTTCGGTCGATCGTGCGCGTCGTGCCGGCATCTCGTCGTTCGGCGTCTCGGGCACCAACGCCCACGTGATCATCGAG
>NZ_JYJG01000648.1 GCF_000955955.1 Lentzea aerocolonigenes | reverse complement strand
CGGAATCGATCCCGTCTGGGGCCCCCCGGGGGAGACCGAGGTCCCCACTCCAATCGTCTCACCAGAGGCCGACAATTCCGGGCCTCGAAGATCGACAACGGCCGAGTTGTCCACAGCGCCGAGTTGTCCACAGATTGCGGCGAGCCCGGTTGACCAGCGTTTTCGTTCGGTACGCTGGAAAACGGGGGGATCCCCGAGCCCGGCGC
>NZ_JYJG01000647.1 GCF_000955955.1 Lentzea aerocolonigenes | reverse complement strand
CATGCACGTCGAGTACGGCGGGCCGATCGGCAACGCGAACCAGGTCCGCGACGGGTTGCGGCAGTTCATCACCGGTACCAAGGCTTTCGGCGGCCTCGGAACGTTCTTCTGGGAGCCGGAGGGCTACTCGCCGTTCACCGGCTACAACATGACCGCCTGGGGCAGCAACCGGCGCCCGACCGCGGCCATGGACGGCTTCCTCAACGTGTGACAGGAGAA
>NZ_JYJG01000646.1 GCF_000955955.1 Lentzea aerocolonigenes | reverse complement strand
CCTACGACGTGTCCAAACAGGTCTTCCCGACCACGCCCGTCATGGTGCACCTCGCCCAGCCGCAGAAGACGGACAGCATCCAGCGGTTCTTCAACGCCTACCGCGGCAACGGCGGCAAGTGGGACATCACCGGGCTGTCGTCCTACGCCCAGGGCAGCAACGTCGCGCCGATCATCGGCAACATGCGAACGATCCAGTCCACCTACGGCAAGCCGATCATGCACGTCGAGTACGG
>NZ_JYJG01000645.1 GCF_000955955.1 Lentzea aerocolonigenes | reverse complement strand
CGTCGAACGAGTACTTCCCGTCCGGGCCGGTCGTGGTGGTCTGACCGGTCGACAACTTGACCGGCACGTTCGGCACGCCCGGCTCGCCGTCGTCCTGCACGCCGTTCTTGTTGTCGTCCTGCCAGACGTAGTCGCCGAGCTTGTTGGGCGGCGAGACCAGACCCATGTCCAGGGTCAGGTCGACGCGGTGCCCGACACCCAACGTCGTCTCCGCCACACAACCGGTGGCCGGGTCGGCGTCGGAGTCCTTGGCATCGTCACCACCG
>NZ_JYJG01000644.1 GCF_000955955.1 Lentzea aerocolonigenes | reverse complement strand
AGAGGAACGTCACCAGGAAGCCGACGGCGAACAGCATCGGCGTCTCGAACGTCAGCTGGCCGCGCCACATCGTGCCGATCCAGTTGAAGAACTTGATCCCGGTCGGCACCGCGATCAGGAACGTCATCAGCGAGAAGAACGGCAGCAGCACGGCACCCGTCGCGAACATGTGGTGCGCCCACACCGCGACCGACAGCATGCCGATCGCGAACGTCGCGAACACTAGGCCCTTGTAACCGAACAACGGTTTGCGGCTGAACACTGGGAAGATCTCGTCACGATCCCGAAGAACGGCAAGGCGACGATGTACACCTCGGGATGGCCGAAGAACCAGAACAGGTGCTGCCACAGGATCACGCCGCCGTTGGCCGGG
>NZ_JYJG01000643.1 GCF_000955955.1 Lentzea aerocolonigenes | reverse complement strand
CAGGCGCTGCGTCATGGCGTCGTGCCGCGGACTCTGCACGTCGACGAGCCTTCGTCGCACGTGGACTGGGAGGCCGGGTCGGTCCAGCTGCTGACCGGCAACACCTCATGGCCCGCGGTCGGCCGGGCGCGCCGTGCCGCCGTGTCGTCCTTCGGCGTCTCGGGCACGAACGCGCACGTGATCTTGGAGGCGCCGGGCTCGGGGATCCCCCCGTTT
>NZ_JYJG01000642.1 GCF_000955955.1 Lentzea aerocolonigenes | reverse complement strand
TCTCCCCCTGGGGGGCCCAGACGGGATCGATTCCGACGCCGGTGGTGGTGTCGGCCAGGTCGCGGGCGTCGTTGAAGGCTCAGGTCGAGCGGGTTGTGGCGCTGGTGGAGAGCGGCGTTTCCGCGGTGGACGTCGGGTTCTCGCTGGCTACTACTCGGGCGTTGTTCGAGCACCGGGCTGTGGTGTGGAACGGCGTTGAGCGGGCCAGTGGGGTGGTGACGAACCGGCCGCTGGCTGTGGTGTTCTCCGGGCAAGGGGCGCAGCGGCTTGGGATGGCGCGGGAGCTGTACGAGGCGTTCCCGGTGTTCGCGGGGGCGTTGGATGCTGCGCTCGTCAATCTTGATCCGGCGTTGCGGGACGTCATGTGGGGTGAGGATCAG
>NZ_JYJG01000641.1 GCF_000955955.1 Lentzea aerocolonigenes | reverse complement strand
CCGGGTTCGCGCAGCCGGCGATCTTTGCCGTTGAGGTGGCGCTGTACCGGTTGCTCGAGGCGTTCGGGGTTCGGCCCGCGCAGTTGGCTGGGCATTCGATCGGTGAGATCGCGGCGGCGCATGTTGCCGGAGTGATGAGCATTGAGGACGCGTGCCTTCTCGTTACTGCTCGTGCGGCGCTCATGCAGGCGTTGCCGAGCGGTGGCGCGATGGTGTCGGTCATCGCGTCTGAAGATGAAGTGCGTGAGCAGCTGACGGACGGCGTGTCGATCGCTGCCGTCAACGG
>NZ_JYJG01000640.1 GCF_000955955.1 Lentzea aerocolonigenes | reverse complement strand
GGACTCGTACAGCTCGGGCGGGATGGCACGCAGCGACGTGTAGATGACGATCATGTTGAAGCCCGTGCCTCCCCACACCGCGATGTTCGTCAGCGCCAGGAACAGCCAGTCGCCCTGCAGCAGGTCTGGTCCGCTGAAGCCCACGGCCCTGAGCAGGAAGTAGCCGGGGCTGACGCTCGGCAGGTACAGAAAGCCCCACAGCAGCGAGGCGATGATGCCGGGCACGGCGTAGGGCAGGAAGATCGCCAGCCGGGAGAACGCTCTGAACCGCGTCCGGGGCAGGTCCAGCAGGAGCGCGAACAGCAGTGCCAGACCGAGCATCGCGGGCACGAGCATCGCCCCGTAGCGCAACACCCGGCCCGCGCCGGCCAGCAGTTCGGGATCGGTCAGCGCGGTGGTGAAGTTGTCCAGCC
>NZ_JYJG01000639.1 GCF_000955955.1 Lentzea aerocolonigenes | reverse complement strand
TCGCCAGAGTCGTCCTTGCGGTAGCCCGGACGGTCGCTGGAACCCTCACGACGCTGGTAACCACCACGGTCGCCGCTGGAGTCGTCCTTGCGGAAGCCGCCGCGGTCGCTCGACCGGTCGCCGCGGTAGCCACCGCGGTCGTTCGAGTCGTCCTTGCGGTAGCCGGGACGGTCGGAACGGAAGCCGCCCCGGTCGTTCGAACGCTCGCCGGAACGGAAGCCGCCCCGGTCGCCGCCCGAGCGGTAGCCGCCACGGTCGCCGGAGTCGCTCTTGCGGTACCCGCCGCGGTCACTGGAGCCCTGGCCGCGGTAACCACCGCGGTCGCCGGAGTCGTCCTTGCGGTACCCGCCGCGGTCACTGGAACCCTCGCGGCGCTGGTAGCCGCCGCGATCGGAGCTGTCGCCACCGCGGTAGCCGGG
>NZ_JYJG01000638.1 GCF_000955955.1 Lentzea aerocolonigenes | reverse complement strand
CGCTGGTAGCCGCCGCGATCGGAGCTGTCGCCACCGCGGTAGCCGGGACGGTCACCCGAGCGCTCGCCGCGGTAGCCACCGCGGTCGCTCGAGCCCGAACGCTCGCCACCCCGGTACCCGCTGCGGTCACTCGAGCCCTTGTAGCCGCCGCGGTCACCGCCAGAGCGGTTGCCGGCGCGGTCGTCTCGACGGTCTCCGCTGCGGTCGCGGTCGCCGGAGCCCTCACCACGCTGGTAGCCACCGCGGTCCTCGCGCGGCTTGTCGCTGCGGTTGTTGCTGAACTTGCGATCGCCTGATGGGCGGCCACCGTCGGAATGGCGCGGTCGGTCTCCCTGGCCACGCTGACGGTCGCCGGGACGATCCCCGAACCTTGACACCAAATCCTCCTATGGACACGCTGAAAGGGGCCTGTGAGCGAAGCACTGTAGTTGTGCCCCGCGATCACAAGCCCCTTCAGGGAAGTAAAGTT
>NZ_JYJG01000637.1 GCF_000955955.1 Lentzea aerocolonigenes | reverse complement strand
CCCAGGAGTTCGTGACACCACCGGCGAGCGCGCCGTCGGAGGACTGCAGCCACTGCAGCAGTTCGAGCTGCCGGTCCAGGCTCTTCGCCCAGTCCTGCTGTCCGGTGGCGGACAACGGCTTCAGCGCCGGCACGTTCGACAACGCGTACGCGGCAAGGGGGTTCTGATAGCCCTGGTGCGAAGCGCTGTCGCCGATGCGCCACGCCCAGCCGTTGCTCGTGTCGGTCGCACCACCCCACGCGTAGTACCACGAGATCAGGTAGTGGTCGCTGTTCTTGCCGGTGCCCGCTGGGCAGGAGCTTGGGCTCGTGCAGTTGCCGATCTGCTTGAAGTACTTGTCGAACATCGAGTACCGCAGGTAGTCGCCCATCTTCGCGGCCTTCGCGACCTCGGGCGCAACCTGGGATCCCTTGCCCTGCGCCGTGGCCCACTGCTGGGCCAGCAACGCCACCTGCACCGCGCGGGCGTCCGCATCTGGTGCGTTGGTGTACTTCCACTGCTTGGCGTAGGACGAGTCCTTGGTGAACAGGTCCAGGTAGCCGTTGGG
>NZ_JYJG01000099.1 GCF_000955955.1 Lentzea aerocolonigenes | reverse complement strand
GGCTGCGGACCCTTGGAATCAACCGTCTAGTAGGTGTCACAAAACCATGGTCATCTTCCTCCCGCAAAAATGCGGAACGCGCGGGGGCGGATGCGTACGGGGGGACAAGGTGTGGAGTGAACGAGTGGTGCCAGGCGAGCCTGAGATCTTCGTGGCCTGGCAGCAGGGTGTCGGCGACCGGACGCTGCTCGCGATCCACGGCGGCCCCGACTGGGACCACAGCTACCTGCGCGACCCGCTCGAACAGCTCGACTGCCGGCTGCTGATGCCGGACCTGCGCGGCTGCGGCAGGTCAGGCCGCGTGCCGGAGGAGGAGTACCACCCGGACGGCGTGATGCGCGACCTCGTGCGCGTGCTGGACGAGTTCGGCGTCGAGCGCGCGGACGTGCTGGGCCACTCGTACGGCGGCATGGTGGCACAGCGGTTCGCGATCACGCACCCGTCGCGCGTGCGCAGCCTGATCGTGTCGGGCAGCAGCGTGTTGCCGGTGCCGCCGGACGCCTTCGCCGGCTGGACCGAGCGGGACGAGATCCTGGCGCGCCAGGAAGACCCGTGGCAGCGCGAGGACCTCTCGCCCGAGGAATGCGTGCGGGCGGAGGCGTTCGCGGCCGTGCAAGCGAACATCTGGCGCCCCGAGGCCATCCCCGGCTACCTGCGGCGGCTGGAGGACGTACGGTTCGGTGCAGAGTGGGCGCGGCCGTTCCTGGCGGGGACCCTTGTCTCGCCGCGGCTTCCGGATGCGGCACAACGGATCGCGGAGCTCGGCATCCCGGTGCTCCTGCTGCACGGCAAGCAGGACATGACCTTCCCGGTCAGCCTGGTGGAACCGACGCTGAAACTGATCCCGCACGCCCGCGCCGCGGTGTTGGAGGAGGCGGGGCACATGGCGCACGTCGACGAACCCGACGGATATGTGGGCGCGGTACGGGAGTTTCTGGCGTCGAGCTGAGGAGTCTGAGGCCGCTTGGTCAAGCACGCCGCGCATGTCGCACGGTGCGGGAGAGTTGGCGCGGACTAGAGCCTGCCTAGGCCCGATCAGTCGAGGGCGACGCGTATGTGGAGTGGCGCGGGAGTCGGCGTGGGTTAGGGCGTGCCTGGGCCCGCTCAGGTTGAGCGCGACGCGCACGTGGGCCGTGCGGAAGTTCCCGGCTGGCTGCGGAGTTTCCGGCGAACTGGGGAGTTTCCGGCGGAACTGGACGAGATTCCGGTGAGCTGGACGAGATTCCAGGGGACTAGGCGAGATTCTGGCGAGCTGGGCGAGAACTGGGCTGCGGGTCAGGGGGTGCCGCCTTCCAGCGCCGGCTTGAGGCGGGGTGCGCCTGGGCCGTTGTCCGCCTGCTCGTCGTCGATGTTCTGCAGGGCGCAGCTGCGCAGGGAGAGGCAGCCGCAGCCGATGCAGCCGGTCAGGCGGTCGCGCAGGCGGAACAGGGCGTCGATCCGGGCGTCGAGCTCTGTCTTCCAGGCGCGGGAGAGGCGTTCCCAGTCGGACTTGGTGGGCGTGCGGTTGTCGGGGAGTTGGGCGAGGGCGTCGCGGACGTCTTCCAGGCTCAGGCCCACGCGTTGTGCGGTGCGGATGAAGGCCAGGCGGCGCAGGACCGAGCGCTGGTAGCGGCGCTGGTTGCCCGTGGTGCGGACGGAGGCGATCAGGCCCCTGTCCTCGTAGAAGCGCAGGGCGGTGTGGGGGACGCCGCTGCGGTCGGCGACCTGGCCGATGGTCAGCATTTCCGGCAACTTGCTCACCCGATCATGGTAGCCGCTTGACCTCCAGCATGGTCGAGGTTGAACAGTTGGTGGCATGCAACGGATACCAGAGCTGTTCGCGAGGATGACCGGGGACGAGAAGCACGAGTGGGCGGCGGCTTCCACGATCGACGTGCTCTGGGTCCTGTACGACAAGGTCCTGAACGTCACGCCGGCCACCGCCGACGACCCAGACCGCGACCGGTTCCTGCTCTCCAAGGGGCACGGGCCGATGGCCTACTACGCGGTGCTGGCGGAGAAGGGGTTCATCGACGAGTCCACTTTGGACGGTTGGACGACGTGGGACAGCCCGCTCGGCCAGCACCCCGACCGGATGCTGGTCAAGGGCGTCGAGATCAGCAGCGGCTCGCTCGGGCACGGGTTGCCGATCGCGGTGGGGACGGCGATCGGGCAGCGCGTCGGCAAGTCAAGAGGCCGGACGTTCGTGCTGGTCGGCGACGGTGAGCTGGACGAGGGCAGCAACCACGAGGCGATCGCGGTGGCGGCACGGCTGAACGTCGCGAACCTCACCGCGATCGTGATCGACAACCAGTCCGCGATGTACGGGTGGCCCGGCGGCATCGCCCGCAGGTTCGCCGTCGAGGGCTGGCAGACCGCCGAGGTCGACGGCCGCGACCACGAGGCCGTCTTCGCCGCACTGACCGCGCCGCACGACCGCCCGTACGCGGTCGTCGCCAAGATCGAGAAGAGCTACTGATGACCACGATGCGCCAGGCGTTCGTCAGGACCGTCAACGAGGAGATCGACCGCGACCCGCGGATCGCCGTGGTGACAGCGGTGATCTCGAGCAACGAGTTCCCGCAGGAGAACGAACGCGTCGTGGACGTCGGCATCCGCGAGCAGACGATGGTGGGCGTCGCGGGCGGGCTGGCGCTCGCCGGGTTGCGGCCGGTCGTGCACAGCTACGCGCCGTTTCTCGTTGAACGGCCGTACGAGCAGATCAAGCTCGACATCGGCCATCAGGAAGTCGGCGCGGTGTTCGTGAGCATCGGCGCGTCCTACGACGACCCGGCGTGGGGTCGCACGCACCAGTCGCCGGGCGACGTCGCGTTGTTCGACACGCTGCCCGGCTGGACGGTGCACGTACCCGGACACCCGGACGAGGTCACGCCGCTGCTCCGGCAGGCGCTGAAGGACGACAACCGGGTCTACGTCAGGCTTTCGCTGCACGAGAACACGCAGGCGTATCCGGTGGGTGAGGGATTCACCGCGCTGCGTCACGGAAAACGCGGCGTCGTGCTCGCCGTCGGGCCGATGCTCGACCGCGTGATGAAGGCGGTCGACTCGGAGAACGCCGACGTCACGGTGCTGTACGCGTCGACGATCCGACCGTTCGACTCGGACGGACTGCTCAAGGCGGTGCGGGACACCGACCACGCCGACGTCATGGTGGTGGAGCCGTACCTCGAGGGAACTTCAGCTCATCTGATTTCCGAAGCATTGCAACTAATCCCGCACCGTGTGCGTTGTATAGGCGTCAAACGACACGCAGAGCTCCGCAACTACGGCACGGCCGAGGATCATGACGCCGCGCACGACCTCGACGTGGTGGGGCTGGGGAGTGCTGTGCGGAGTTTCTTCAGGGGGTGAAGAAACATGTTCGCAGTCATGGGGGATGACTGGACCGGCGCGCCTTCTCGCGCCGTTTGAGGGTGAACCGGCGCACGGTCGGGCCGGACGCCCGGCCGTGCGCTCGTTCTGGGCTCTCGTTCCCGAACATGAACTTCTTGGCATGTCGTCCTCGGCCCGTACGGCCAAAGAGGAATGATGTTGCTCGTGAGAATGCTGATCTGGACCCCGTTGAACGCCGCCGAGCTGCAGAAGGCCATGCACAGCGGCAACGTGGGGCCCGCGGCGCTCGTCCCGGTGCAGTCCGGCACGGTGCTGCTGCCTCCGCCGGGCACCAGACTCGGCGAGGCCGCGTACATGACGAACCGGGTGCGCAAGATCGCGGGCAGTGGCGCCGCGCTCGCCGTGTGGAACGACGAGGCCGCGCTGCTCTACCTCTTCACCACGACGATCGGCCGCGCGTCCATGTGGGGCTCGCGCGAGGCGGTCCTGCGGTTGTCGGCGCAGGTGAAGCAGTCGGGTCCGGTCGGGCGGCTGTTCGACCGCTCCACGGCAGGTCTCGTGAACCTGCGCGAGAAGGAGAAGTGGCAGCTCGACGCCATCGACAAGCTCACCGCGCTCTACCCGGCCGCCAGCCGCAAGGGCCCGCTCGAACGCATCCGGGACTTCGAGAACGGCCGCCACGCGATCCCCGACTTCTTCCGCACGGCGGGGCTGCCCGAGGTCGCGCAGGTGGCCGAGCTCACTGAACAGGGCCGCGCGGACGGCGTCCTGCAGCCGTTGGAGCCGCCGCGCGCGCAGCTGTGGCCGTTGGCGCTGTTCCTGCCGTTGATCGTGTTGACGGCGTTGGCGACAGTGCTGCTCCACATCCCGACGGTCATCTACTACCTCGTAGGTGCGCTGCTGATCGTGTTGCTGACCGGTGCCCTGGTGATGCTGAGGCGGCGTCTCGTGCGGACGAAACCGATCAACACCGTGTTGCCGGTCATACCGGTGACGCAAGGTGCCGCGCCGACCGACTAACCTGGTGGTCGTGGCACGTGTCGTCGTACTTGACTATGGCTCCGGCAACCTGCGCTCGGCCGAGCGCGCGCTTCAGCGGGTCGGCGCCCATGTCGAGGTGACGGCGGACGCGAAGGCCGCGCGCGAGGCCGACGGCCTGGTCGTGCCCGGCGTCGGCGCGTACGCCGCGTGCATGGAGGGCCTGAACTCCGTGCGCGGTGCCCGGATCATCGGCGAGCGGCTCGCGGGCGGGCGGCCGGTGCTCGGCATCTGCGTGGGCATGCAGATCCTGTTCGAGCGCGGCATCGAGCACGGCGTGCTGACCGAGGGCTGCGGTGAGTGGCCCGGCACCGTCGAGCGGCTCGAGGCGCCGATCGTGCCGCACATGGGGTGGAACACGGTCCGTGCGCCCGAAGGCTCGCAGCTGTTCGCAGGGCTGGACAAGGACACGCGCTTCTACTTCGTGCACTCCTACGGTGTGCGCCGCTGGGAGCTGGAGCCGGCCGAGCACATCAGGCCGCCCCTGGTGACGTGGGCGGACCACGCGGGCGACGAGTTCGTCGCGGCCGTCGAGAACGGTCCGTTGTGGGCGACCCAGTTCCACCCGGAGAAATCTGGTGATGCCGGCGCACAGCTGCTGCGGAACTGGTTGACTACCTTGTCGTGATCACACGACTGTTGACGGCGGCCGCGCTGACGGCTGCCTCCGTTGCTGTGCCTGGGGGCGCACTCGCCGCACCGGCTCCGTTCCACGACAACTTCGACGGCGCCGTGCACGCGTCGCCGACACTGGGACTGAACGACAACCTGAAGCACCGGCAGGGGACCGGTGCCGTGACCTACACGCGCGTGTCCGCCGGCGGGTCGGTGGAGGTCAACGATCCCAAGCATCCGGGCACGCTGCTGATGCGCTCCGGCCCGACCGTGGTGCGGCTCGACGCGCCGTCCACCGGCACGGCGATCTCCGCGAAGCTGGTGCCGGCCGACTCGTCGACAGTGGTGCTCAGCCGCTCCGCCAACATCGCGGGTGACGTGACTGACCCGGCCGTCGACCTCGGATTCCTGTTGCGCGCCAACGGAAGCGTGCAGATCTACCAGGCCGGCCAGGTCGTGGCCACTCTGGACGGATTCGCGAAAGCCCGCTCGTACGACGTGACGCTGAAGTTCGGCAGCGCGCTCGACCTCACCGTGAACGGCAAGCGCAGGACGGTCAAGCTCGAGGTGCCGACGGAACGGCAGTGGGTCTACCTCGGACACTCCGGCACCGCCGCCGGGCTCGTCGACGACCTGACCATCGCACAGCTGAACTCCGACGACCTGCGCAAGCGGCCCGGTTCGACGCTGCGCTACTACGGCTACGTCGGCGCGTCGCCCTCGACGGTGCGCGGGCACAGCAACCTGAACCTCGTGGAGGTCGGGGCGGCGACCGCCGACGCCGGCCGCGTCGACGGTTTCGTGGCCGGTGACGCCGACACCGCGCGTCAGCTGAAGAAGCGCTTCCCCGGCAAGAAGGTCGTTCTCGTCGTGCCCGCCGCTCAGGTCGACGACGCGTTCCAGGCGCCGGCGGAGGTGGACGGGGTCGGTTTCCGCGCGCCGTGTGCCGGTTACGACGTGCTCGAGGCCACGATGGCCAAGCTGGAGGAACGCGTTCCCGCCAAGGACCTCTTCCTCCTGCCGGAGGCGTCACCGCAGGCCCCGTGCGCGGACCTGGGTGACCCGGATCTCGCCGGCACCCAGTACCTGTACCTGGCGTTGATCCAGCAGTACCCGAGGTACGTGGGCTTCCTGGCCGCGCCCGTTCCCGCGCAGTTCACGCGCACCGCGGACGCCCAGGAGCGCGTGGCCGCCCTCGTGCTGGGGGACGCTAGGCTGAGCGGGTGACGTTCACACTCCTCCCCGCTGTTGACGTGGCTGCCGGCTTGGCCGTTCGCCTCGTGCAGGGCGAAGCCGGTACCGAGACGAACTACGGCGAGCCGCTCGACGCGGCTCTGCAGTGGCAGCGCGACGGGGCGGAGTGGATCCATCTCGTCGACCTCGACGCGGCGTTCGGGCGCGGTTCGAACCGCGACCTGATCGCCCGCGTCGTGGGCGAGCTGGACGTGAAGGTGGAGCTGTCGGGCGGCATCCGCGACGACGCGTCGCTGGAGGCCGCGCTCGCCACCGGGTGTGCCCGCGTGAACCTGGGCACGGCCGCTCTGGAAGACCCGGAGTGGTGCGCGAAGGCGATCGCGGCGCACGGCGAGAAGATCGCCGTGGGCCTCGACGTCCGCATCACCGAGCAGGGCCACCGGGTGAAGGGCCGCGGCTGGACGTCGGACGGCGGCGACCTCTGGGAGGTCCTCGACCGGCTCGACCGCGACGGCTGCGCGCGTTACGTCGTGACGGACGTGTCGAAGGACGGCACGCTCACGGGCCCGAACCTGGAGCTGCTGAGCGAGGTCTGCGCCCGCACCGACGCTCCCGTCATCGCGTCCGGCGGTGTGTCCACCGTGGACGACCTGGTGGCGCTGGCGAAGCTGTCCCGCGACGGCGTGGAGGGCTCGATCATCGGCAAGGCCTTGTACGCCGGGGCTTTCACGCTCCCGGAAGCACTTGCTGCGGTCCGTTGACGACCTTTTCGATGTGAGCGGCCGCGGCCGCGTGCGTGACTCCGGTGGAGTGCAGCACGCCGGCCGCGGTCCCGTCGTTCTCCAGCAGCAGGCCGAGCAGGATGTGCTCGGTGCCGATGAACATGTGGCCCATGCGCAGGGCTTCGCGCACGGCCAGTTCCAGCGACTTCTTGCAGTGCGTCGAGTACGGCTGCTTCTCCGGGCGCTGCTTGGCCTCGTTGTCGAGCCGGTGCAGCGTCGCGATGCGGGTGCTGCCGTCGCCGGACTCCAGCTTCGCGATGGTCTTGGCCGCGAGCCCGGCCGACTCGTCCAGCAACCCCAGCAGCAGGTGCTCGGTGCCGATGCGCTCGCTGAACCGCGCGTGGTGCCTCGCGAGCGCGATGACCCGGCGTGAGCGCTGGGTGTAGCGCTCCATCGACGGCTTGGTGAGCTCCGGCGACTCCCTCGGCACGAACCGCTTCTGCGCGGCCTGCTTGGTGACGCCGAGGCTCTCGCCGATCTCGGCCCAGCTCGCGCCACCGCGGCGGGCCTCGTCGACGAAGTGGCCGATGAGGTGATCGCCGAGCTCGTTCAGCTGACCGCTCATCTCGACGGCCTTCGCGAGGCGCATCAGGGCGTCGTCGGCCTCCTGGGCGACGGTGACGATGAGGTCCGTCAACTGGATCATGCGTCAACTTTAGGTTGACGGCGTGGATGGGGTCAACCTCGGGTTGACGCTCAACGTTGACAGGTTGACGAGGTTGATCGCGTCAACGTCGCTGCGAGCAGTCCACGTTGAGTCAACATTGACGCGCCCGATCAACATTGACGCGCCCGATCAACGTTGACGGTGACAACGTTGTCATCGACCCCTGCCGGTATTGATCCACGTTGATTTGCGGTGTCGACGTAGAGCGTCAACGTTGAGTCAACATTGATCGGGCGGCGTCAATGTTGACGCTCGTGCTCAATGTTGATCGAGGGCGCTCAACGTTGACGGGAGTGTTGACGGGAATCAGGCGGGCGTGATGCGGATGCCCACCGAGCCGGTCCGCCCGCGGCGCAGCTTGCTGCCGAACACCGTCAACCACCCGATGACGCCGTACTTCCGCATGATCCGAGAGCGGATCTCGTCGCTGGCGTCCTGCTCCAGCAGCACCGCCCGCGCCTTGATCGACGGCCCCTTGGGGTTGCCGCGCACGTCGCACGGCCCGACCTCGACGTCCCCGTTGCGCCGGATCCGCTTGACCTTGCCGGTGTCGACGGCGCTCCAGGCGTAGATCGCGTCGTCGTTCTCGCCGGTCACCACCCAGACCGGGGTGGACACGGGGGTGCCGTCCTTGCGGAACGTCGTCAGCAGCAGGTACTGGCCGCGGCCCAGCTCGGTGATCATGGCGCCGCAGCCTAGCCCGGCCGGTGCGAATTTTGTTTTTCCGCGGACTTTGTAGACAACTGGACCGTCACCAGCGACCTCTCTCTTGAAGGCGCTTCGAAGGGACGGCACGGATGGGCAACGGCTGGATGTTGGCGCTCGGTCTGGTACCGGTCGTGCCCGTCCTCGTCCGCGAGCTCGTCGCGCTTCGCCGCTACCAGGTGCGGAGGAAGAGCATCGAGAACGTCGTGCGGCAGCTCGGCCCCGGAGGCCGCGTCGTGGACCAGGATCCTGGCGGTGCCGTCATCGAGGTGACCGTTGATAGATGGTGACTCAGCCACCTTCGGAGCGTTCTACGAGAGCACGGCGGCCCAGGTGACCGCCACCGTGTGCCGCATGACCAAAGGGGACCGGGATCTCGCCGCGGATGTCGTCCAGGAGGCCTACCTGGCGATGTTCGGGTGCTGGCCGGCACGAGAACGCCTGCACCGGGAGGACAACCGCAGGTACGTGGTGGGCATCGCCGCCAACAAGGTCTGCGACGTCTACCGGCGCCGGCAGAAGCACGTCGAGCTGGACGACGAGCCGGACGTCCACTCGTTCGAGGATGACCTGGTCAGCAGGCTCGACGAGGTCGCAGCACTCGCCGCGGTCAGAGAGCTGATAGAGCGGCAACCACCTCGGCGGCGTGTGGTCGTCGCCATGTACTTCATCGAGGGGATCGAGTACGCGGACATCGCGAAGGCCGTGGACATCACCGAGTCGACGGTCCGGACGCAGGTGGAGCGGTTCTTCAAGCAGCTGAAGCCGCTGGCGGACAGGTTCACCGATCCGCGAGGAGGCGAGCGATGACCGATCGGCACCACGACGCCGCCCGTGACCTGGTCCGGCGCGCCCACGAGGCAGACCCGCAGCACGTCGGGCTTGACACCGCGGCCGGCCTGGCGGCACTCGTCGGACGGACCCGGAGTTCCGCGGAGGCCGAGATCAGGCTGCTCCGCACCGCGGGTGGCGTCCGGTCCATCGCCGCCCACCAGACTCACGGCACTGCGGCAGCGGCACTCGACCACCAGGCACCGCACGACGGCGGCTCACGCTCCGCGCTCGTGCAGGCGTGGGCACGCCGGATGAGTGATGCGGACTTCATCCCGTTGAGCGGCAACGACCTCGTCGAGGAGCTGAAAGCGATGCTCGACGAGCTGTGCGACGTACTGCACGAGTCGAGGTTCGCGGTTGAGCCGGTCGAACGGATCGGCGAGCACCTCGCCGCGCTGAGTGTGGCTCCACATGGTCTGAGGCAGACGACCGAGGTGCTTGGCCAGGGCTTGCCGGTGTTGCCCGAGTTCCAGCCGGCGGGCCAGTACACGGGACGGATCGCGCAGGCGCTCGGCGCGCTCGGCAACGGGTTCGCCACGGCGAGCAGGCAGATCGTGCTCGAGCAGCAGGAGGCCGTGCAGCGTTCGTTGCTCAAGGCGGTGCGCAGCGCCAACTGGCAGCTCAAGGAGGCCGAATCCCGGTTCGACGAGGTGGTCGCGTCGTCGGGGAGCGGGATTCTGATCCTCGGCGTGGACGGGGAGGTGGTGCACGCCAACGACGCCACCGTCGACATCCTCGGTCGCACGATGGGAGAACTGGTCGAGTTCCTCGGCGAGGTGTTGACCCCGCTGCGTGACGGCACGTCCGACCAGATGCGGCAGACGCGCCAGGTGGTGCGCGGGGACGATGACGTGGCAACGGTTTCGCTGACCGCTTCGGTGCTGCGCGGTGAGAACTCCGAGCCCACCAGCTACCTCGTCATGATCGAGGACAACACCGAGCTCGTACTGCTCCAGCGCGCGCTCGCCCGGCAACAGTCGCATGACAGCCTCACCGGCCTGCCGAACCGCGAGCAGTTCCGCGTCAGCCTGGAATCGATGTTGCGACAGGCTGATCCGAGGCGAGGCATCACGCTCATCCACCTCGGCCTCGACTCGTTCGACCTGATGCGCAGCCTCGGCACGCGGGTCGCGGACAGTTTGGTGGTCCACGTCGCCGCACGGCTGCGAGCGGTCGTGGAGCGCTGGAACGCGACGGTGGCGCGGTTCGACGGCGGCGAGTTCGGGGTTCTCGTGCGGAACTCCCAGGAGATGCCGGACATCCCCGCGCTCATGGAGGAAATCAACACAGAGCTTGCCGAACCGGTCTACGTGGACGGCCACGGCCTCGCGGTGTCGGCGAGCGCGGGGGTCGTCCACCGGCCGTCGCACGACATGGACGCCGACGGGTTGTTGCTCGCCGCGGCGCTGACGTTGCACCGGGCCAGGACGGGCAGACGCGGCCAGTGGGAGATGTTCCAACCGGGTTCGGGGGTGGACGAGCTGCGCGACTACGCGTTGGCCGCCGTCATGCCGGGCGCGTGGGAGAGCGGCGAGATCAGCGTGCGCTACCGGCCGGTGCGGCACCTGGAACGCGACGTCGTGACGGCCGTCGAGGCGGAGCTGTGCTGGGACGTCGCCGGACTGCCACAACCGCTGCCGCACGCGAGGTGCGTGGAGCTGGCCGAGCAGACCGGGCTCATCCTGCCGCTGGGTGAGTGGCTGCTGCGGACCGCGGGCGAGGAAGCGCGGTCGTGGCGGCGGTTCGACCTGCGGCTGTCGGTGCGGTTGTCCGCGTACCAGGCGACCGACGCGGATCTCGTCGGCCGGATCGGGCGGGTGATGAACGCGACCGGTGTCGAGGGGCATCGGTTGATGCTCGGAATACCCGCGAGCGCTCTGCCGATCGGGGACGCGACGGACAACCTCGCCGCGTTGGCGGACATGGGTGTCTACACCGTGCTCGACGACTTCGGGCGGGGATCGCTGGACCTGGCCGCCGTGCAGGACCTGCCGGTGAGCTGCGTGCGAGTGGCGTCGAGCCGGGCGTCGCACGCGCTGGCGCTTCTTCCGCTGGTGCGGGAGGCGGGGGTGGCCGTCGCGGTCGACGGGATCGACTCGGCTGAGGAAGCCGGGTGGTGGCGCTCGAAGGGGGCCGAGTTCGGGGTGGGCGGCTTCATCGGCGCGGCGAGCACGCCGCCTGAGCTGGAGAGGCAGCTCGAACTCCGGTGAGCGGCGGCTTGTAGGCTTTCTCGCATGTCAGTGGCTGTGCGCGTCATCCCCTGTCTCGACGTCGACCGGGGCCGGGTGGTGAAGGGCGTCAACTTCACCAACCTCGTCGACGCGGGCGACCCCGTCGAGCTGGCCAGGGCGTACGACGCCGAGGGTGCCGACGAGCTGACGTTCCTCGACGTGACGGCCAGCAGTGGCGACCGCGAGACGACGTTCGACGTGGTCCGGCGCACGGCCGAGCAGGTGTTCATCCCGCTCACGGTCGGTGGCGGCGTGCGCAGTCCCGAGGACGTGAACAAGCTGCTGCGCGCGGGTGCGGACAAGGTCAGCCTCAACACGGCGGCGATCGCGCGTCCGGAGCTGCTCAAGGAGTGCTCGGAGCGGTACGGGGCGCAGTGCATCGTGCTGTCGGTCGACGCGCGGCGCGTGCCCGGCGGCACCGGCTTCGAGGTCACCACGCACGGCGGGCGCAAGGGCACCGGCATCGACGCCGTCGAGTGGGCGGCGCGTGGTCAGGAGCTGGGCGTCGGCGAGATCCTGCTGAACTCGATGGACGCCGACGGCACCAAGGCCGGGTTCGACCTGGAGCTGATCGAGCTGGTGCGCCGCGAGGTCGACGTGCCGCTGATCGCGAGCGGTGGTGCCGGCGCGATCGAGCACTTCCCGCCGGCCGTCGCGTCCGGCGCGGACGCCGTGCTCGCGGCCAGCGTGTTCCACTTCGGACAGTTGCGCATCGGCGAGGTCAAGGACGGCCTGCGCCAGGCGGGTGTCGTGGTGCGATGACGCCGGTCGAGGTGCGGGTGGCCTCGACGGTCGCGCTGGGCGGGGCAGCGGTGTTCTTCGTGGTCGGCCTCGTCCTGTGGCGCGCGACCGGGGACACGGATGTGCTGAAGCTGCCGTCTTTCGTCGCTCTCGTCGAACTGCCCGTGGCGGCGGCTTTGTTGCTGCGGCTGCGGTTCATGCACTACCCGGCGATGGTGGTGTTCATCCTCGTCGCCCTGCTGCACCTGGTGATCGTGCTGGCCGACGGCCCGTCGTGGGCCCGCGTCGCGTCCGGCGTGCTGTCCGCGGTGCACATCTACGGAGTGGTCCTGCTCAACACCGGACCCGCTCGTGAACACCTGGGAGGACCCCGTTGAGCAGCCCGCTCGATCCCGCCGTCTCCGCCCGGCTCAAGCGCACGCCGGACGGCCTGATCTGCGCGGTCGCCCAGCAGCGCGACACCCGTGAGGTGCTCATGGTCGCGTGGATGGACGACGAGGCGCTGCACCGCACTCTCACCACGCGCCGTGCCACCTACTACTCGCGCAGCCGCCAGCAGCTGTGGGTGAAGGGCGAGACGTCCGGCCACACCCAGTACGTGCACGAGGTGCGGCTCGACTGCGACGGCGACACCCTGCTGCTGATCGTCGACCAGGTGGGCGCCGCGTGCCACACGGGTGACCGCACGTGCTTCGACGCGACGGTGCTGCTCGCGGACGGTCAGTCCAGCGAGCCCGTCAGGTAGCGCTGCAGATTCGGGCCGATCGCCTTGACCACGGTCTCGACGTCCACCGACGCCAGCGGTTCGAAGTGGACGACGTACCGGACGATCCCGAGCCCGACCATCTGCGTCGCGCACAACGTGGCGCGCAGCTCGCGTTGCTCGGCGCCGATCTCGGTGAGCAGGTTCTTGAAGATCGCGTTGACGAAGAACGACTTCAGCGCGTTCGCCACCTCCTGCTGGCTGGTGACGCTGCGGATCAGGGCGGCGAACGTGCCGCCGCCGGTCGCGTCCCACACGCCCACGAAGGTGCGGATGATGCGTTCGCCCGCCTCCTCGACCGGGCCGTCCACCAGGCGTTTGAGGATCTCGGCCGGGTCGAAGGGCAGTTGCAGGACGGACTGGGCGAAGAGGCCTTCCTTGCCGCCGAACCAGTGGTTGACCATGGCGGCGTCGACGCCGGCGCGGGCGGCGATCGCGCGGACCGTGGCGCCGTCGTAGCCCTTCTCGACGAACGTCTCGCGCGCGGCGGCGATGAGTGCGGCCCTGGTGTCCTCGCCCGCGGCGCGGCGGCCTCGCCGTTTCTGGTTCACTTGCTCCACGAGGGTCATAGTTCAACAGATGTTGAATTTATGCAACAATTACGCCCATGGTGAGCGTCATCGGGGCTGTGGCCGCCGCTGGTCTTGGGGCCGTGAGTCCAACGCGTGAGGAGTTCCGCGAGCTGGCGGTCAACCGCCGGGTGATTCCGGTGGTGCGCAGGTTGCTGGCCGACGCGGAGACGCCGGTCGGCCTCTACCGCAAGCTGGCCGCTGACCGGCCTGGCACGTTCCTGTTCGAGTCGGCCGAGAACGGGCGCTCGTGGTCGCGATGGTCGTTCATCGGCGTGAGGTCGTCCGCGGCGCTCACGGCGACCGGTGGCGAGGCCTACTGGACGGGCACGCGGCCCGTCGGGCTGCCGGACGGGGGCGACCCGCTGCAGGCCCTGCGCGAGACCATCGAGGTCCTGCGCACTGACCCGTTGCCCGGCATGCCCCCGCTGACCGGCGGCATGGTCGGCTACATCGGCTACGACGCGGTGCGGCGGCTGGAGCGGCTGCCGGTCATCGCCGAGGACGACCTGCAGATCCCCGAGCTGGTCATGTTGCTGGCGACCGACCTCGCCGCTTTCGACCACCACGAGGGCACGGTCACGCTCATCGCCAACGCGATCAACTGGGACGACTCGCCGGAACGCGTGGACGCCGCCTACGAGGACGCGGTGCGCAGGCTCGACGAGATGACGACGGAGCTGCACACGCCCGCGCCGCCGACCGCCGCCGTGTTCAGCAGGCCGAGGCCCGAGTTCCGGCGCCGGCGTTCGCAGGCCGAGCACTTCGCGGCCGTCGAGAAGGCCAAGGAGGCCATCCGGGCTGGCGAGGCGTTCCAGGTCGTCGTGTCGCAGCGGTTCGAGATCGAGACGGACGCGGACGCGCTCGACATCTACCGGGTGCTGCGCGCGACCAACCCCAGCCCGTACATGTACCTGCTGCGCCTCGACGGGTTCGACATCGTGGGTTCCAGCCCCGAGTCGCTGGTCACGGTGCGCGACGGCAAGGCGACCACGCACCCCATCGCGGGCACCCGCTGGCGCAGTGAGGACCCGGAAGAGGACGCGCTGCTGGAGAAGGACCTCCTCGCCGACCACAAGGAACGCGCCGAGCACCTGATGCTGGTCGACCTCGGCCGCAACGACCTGGGGCGCGTCTGCAAGCCGGGTTCGGTGCACGTCGTCGACTTCTTCAAGGTCGAGCGGTACAGCCACGTCATGCACATCGTGTCGACCGTGACCGGTGAGCTGGCCGAGGGCAAGACGGCCTACGACGCGGTCGCGGCCTGCTTCCCGGCCGGCACGCTGTCCGGTGCGCCGAAGCCGCGCGCGATGGAGCTCATCGAGGAGCTGGAACCCACCCGTCGTGGCCTCTACGGCGGCGTTGTGGGCTATTTCGACTTCGCCGGGGACGCGGACACCGCCATCGCCATCAGGACCGCTCTCGTGCGCGGCGGGGTGGCCTACGTGCAGGCCGGTGGCGGCATCGTGGCGGACTCGGACCCGCTGGCCGAGGACAACGAGTGCCTCAACAAGGCGGGCGCGGTGCTGGCCGCGATCGCCACGGCCCAGACGATGCGGCCCGCCGTTGAAAGCTAGTCCACTGTGGATCGCCGCACTCCTGCTCGTGGGTGCGGCGGGTGCCTTCTGGGGTGCGGGTTCCGTGCCGCTGGCGCTGCTGTGCCTCGCGTCGGTCGCGGCGGCCGTCGCGCTCAGCGGCGTGCCGCGCCGGATTCTCGGCGTGTTGCTCGTCGTCGTGGGCGTCGCCGCGGCGTTCAACGGTCACTGGCTCGCGATCGCGGGCGGCGTGCTCGTGGTCGTCTCCGGGGTGCTTCAGGTAGCGCTCGGGGCTCGGATGCCGAAGATCGGGGTGGGCGGGCAGAAGACCCGCGAGCACGACCCCGAGACCGACATGTGGCGCGCTCTGGAGCGTGGAGATGATCCGACCGACGATAAGGCCCCCGGCGGACCTTCCTCGAACGAGTGAAGATCAATCATCCGCATTCACGCATGTGACACGTGCACAGCCTCGGCTAGCTGCGTCGACACTGAACCCCCGGTGGCTGGGGCGTTACTCCGCCGGGGTTAGCATCCCCGTAGCGGGAAGGGGAGCAAGACTGTGACGGTTCTCGAGTCGATCCTCGAAGGTGTGCGTGAGGATCTCGCCGCTCGCGAGGCTCAGTTGTCCTTCAACGACGTCAAGGAGCGCGCGGCCAAGGCAGCCCCGCCGCTCGACGTGATGTCGGTGCTGCGAGGCCCCAACGTGGGTGTCATCGCCGAGGTGAAGCGCCGCAGCCCCTCCAAGGGCGCGCTGGCGGAGATCCCGGAGCCAGCCGAGCTGGCGGCCGCCTACGAGGCTGGTGGCGCGTCGGTCATCAGCGTGCTCACGGAGCAGCGGCGGTTCGGCGGGTCGCTCGCCGACTTCGACGCGGTGCGCAGGACGGTGAAGATCCCCATGCTGCGCAAGGACTTCGTCGTGTCGCCCTACCAGGTGCACGAAGCCCGCATGCACGGCGCGGACCTGGTGCTGCTGATCGTGGCGGCGCTGGAGCAGAACGCGCTGGTGTCGCTGCTCGACAGGGTGGAGTCCCTCGGGATGACGGCGCTCGTCGAGGTGCACACCGCCGAGGAGGCCGACCGCGCTCTCGAAGCCGGGTCGTCCGTCATCGGGGTGAACGCGCGCAACCTCCACACGCTGGAGGTGGACAAGGACGTGTTCGGCAGGATCGCTCCCGGACTGCCCTTCGAGACGGTCAAGATCGCCGAGTCGGGCGTGACCGGGCCGGGCGATCTGATGGCCTACGCCGGAGCGGGCGCCGACGCGGTGCTCGTCGGCGAAAGCCTGGTGACCAGCGGCGACCCCAAGGCCGCCGTGAACAAGCTCGTGACCGCTGGTTCGCACCCCGCGTGCCCGCGGCCCAGCCGGTAGAGGAGCAGTTCGATGGGCCAGTTCTCGCCCACGCCGCACGATCCCGACGAGCGTGGCCACTTCGGCCCGTGGGGTGGCCGGTTCGTCCCGGAGGCCCTGATCGCGGCGGTGGACGAGCTGGCCGCCGAGTACGACAAGGCGCGCATCGACCCGGACTTCGTGAACGAGTTCCAGCGCCTGCTGAAGGACTTCGCGGGCCGTCCGTCGCTGCTGACGGAGGCGCCGAAGTTCGGTGAGCACGCCGGGACGCGCGTGTTCCTCAAGCGCGAGGACCTGAACCACACCGGTTCACACAAGATCAACAACGTGCTCGGTCAGGCGCTGCTCACCAAGCGCATGGGCAAGAAGCGCGTGATCGCGGAGACCGGGGCGGGTCAGCACGGCGTGGCGACCGCGACGGCGTGCGCGCTGCTCGGGCTCGACTGCGTCGTCTACATGGGCGAGGTCGACACCGAACGGCAGGCGCTCAACGTCGCCCGGATGAGGCTGCTCGGTGCCGAGGTCATCCCGGTGAAGTCCGGCTCGCGGACTTTGAAGGACGCGATCAACGAGGCGTTGCGCGACTGGGTCGCCAACGTCGACGAGACGCACTACCTGCTCGGCACGGCCGCGGGCCCGCACCCGTTCCCGCTGCTGGTCCGCGACTTCCACCGGATCATCGGCATCGAGGCGCGCGAGCAGATCTTGGAGAAGGCCGGGCGCCTGCCCGACGCCGTCGTCGCGTGCGTCGGCGGCGGGTCGAACGCGATCGGCATCTTCCACGGCTTCATCGACGATCTTGACGTGCGGCTGGTCGGTGTCGAGCCCGGTGGTTCGGGCGTCGAGTCCGGCAGCCACGGCGCGACGCTCACGGCCGGCACGCCCGGCTCACTGCACGGCGCGATGTCGTACGTGATGCAGGACGAGGACGGGCAGATCACCGAGGCCCACTCGATCTCCGCAGGTCTCGACTACCCCGGAGTGGGTCCCGAGCACTCGCACCTCAAGGACATCGGCCGCGCCGAGTACTTCCCGGTGACCGACGCCGAGGCCATGGATGCGTTCGCGCTGCTGTCGCGGACCGAGGGCATCATCCCGGCGATCGAGTCGTCGCACGCTCTCGCCGGCGCGTTGAAGCTGGGCCCGTCGCTCGGACCGGACGGCCTGCTGGTCGTGAACCTCTCCGGGCGCGGCGACAAGGACATGGACACGGCCGTCGCGTACTTCGGCCTCGGGGACGGGGGACAGGCCTGATGTCGCTGGTGTCTGACGTTTTCGCCTCGGCCAAGGCCGAGTCGCGGGCCGCGCTGGTCGGCTACCTGCCGGCCGGCTTCCCGACGGTCGAGGGGTCCAAGGACTACCTGAAGTCGATGATCGACGCGGGCTGCGACCTGCTCGAGATCGGCCTGCCGTTCTCCGACCCGGTGATCGACGGGCCGACCATCCAGGCCGCGGCTGAGCAGGCTCTCGGTGCCGGGTTCCGGGTGCGCGACCTGTTCGACGTTGTGTCGTCGGTGGCCGACGCCGGTGGCCGTGCGGTCGTGATGACGTACTGGAACCCCGTGCTGCGCTACGGCGTGGACGCGTTCGCGCGTGACCTGGCGGCGGCCGGTGGGCTCGGGCTGATCACGCCGGACCTGGTGCCGGACGAGGCCGACGACTGGATGGCGGCGTCCGAGGCGCACGGGCTCGACCGGATCTTCCTGGTGGCGCCGTCGTCGACCGAGGACCGCATCGACATGACGGCCCGTGCGTCGTCCGGCTTTTTGTATGCAACCGCGGTCATGGGCGTCACCGGTGTTCGCGACGTGGTGTCGTCCGCGGCTCCTGAGCTGGTCGCGCGGGTTCGCGAGCACTCCTCGATCCCGGTCGGCGTCGGGCTCGGGGTGAAGTCCGGGGCGCAGGCCGCCGAGATCGCCGGGTACGCGGACGGTGTGATCGTCGGGTCGGCGTTCGTGTCGGCGGTGAACGACGGTGGTGACGCTGCCGTGCGCGCGCTGGCCGCTGACCTGGCGAAGGGTGTGCGTTCAGCAGCCGCCATCGTGTGATGGCATGGAGTTCCTCCAAGCGCGATCTTGGCTGTATGCGCAAGCCAGCAACCCGCCCGGCGTGCCACACTGGTGGTCGCCGGGCGGTTTTCGGAGGTGATGCTCAGTGGCGGCTCCAGCTGAAGCCAAAACCGAGTTCCTGCTGCCCAACCACAAGGGTCCCTGGACGCTCGAAGACGTCCTCGCGTTGCCGGAAGACAACAGTCAGCGCATCGAACTCGTTGACGGGATGCTCTACGTGAGCCCGCTGGGGAGCTACCGGCATCAGCTGCTGGTGGGCAAGATGTTCGCAGCACTGGACAGTGCGTGTCCGCCGGAGTTCGCGGCGACCGTCGAGCTCAACGTAGAGCTGACCACCGGTCGGCTGTTGATCCCCGACTTCACCGTGATCGAACCGTGTGATGCCGACATCACGTTCCCGGTCTCCAACGTGCTGCTCGCGGGCGAGGTGCTTTCGAAGAGCACCCGGCTGAAGGATCTGGTGGTCAAGCGCCAGGTGTATGCCGAAGCCGGTGTGTCCTACTACTTGATCATCGATCCGGTGAAGGACGTTCCAGAGGCGACCTTGCTCGAACTCGGCGACGAGGGTCAGTACATCGAGATTGCACGGAGCGAGAACGGCGTGCTGACGATCAAGCGACCGTTCCCGGTCACCATCACGTTCTAGCCGTAGAGCCACTCCAGCTGTTCGTGCAGGTCAGCCGAGGTCCACGAGGCGAACATCGCGTTGCGGGCGTCGGCGGCGGCACCGGCCGGGTGGTAGACCTCCCGTCCCATCAACCGTGCGACGTGGTGGACGCGCGCGGTCCTCTCTCCACGCAGAGACACGTACCGGGCAAAAGAGCCACTCACGTCCCGTGGATCGAACACCGACGAGAGGCACACGGCGTCCTCCAGCGCCTGGCACGCCCCCTGAGCCGCGTACTGCAGCACGGGGTGGGCGGCATCGCCGAGCAGCACGACGCGCGAGTCCTGCCAGGTCGCAACAGGTGCACGGTCGCACAGCACCCACGCCCGCCACTCGTCGGCCAGTTCCATGATCCGCGCGGCGTCGTCGCACAACGGCCTGAAGTGCCGCACCACGTCCTCGTGCTCGACGGGCTTGCCGGTCATCGGGTCCGCAGCGCCGTTGTCGGTCGTCGCCACGAGGTTCACATACCGTCCACCGGCGATCACATACCAAACGACGTGGTAGCGCGGCCCGGCCCAGAGCGTGACGACGTTCTCCTTGAGCTCGCGCGGCACGTCCGAGGCCGGAATGACCGCCCGGAACGTCGTGTGCCCGGACACCTGCGGATCGCCGTCGCCCACGAGCTGCCTGCGGATCGCCGAACGCAAACCGTCCGCGCCAACCAACGCCGTCCCGTGCACGCGATCGCCCGACCGCAGCACAGCCGTGACGCCTGCAGAATCCTGTATGTAATCCTCGACGCCGCTGTTGACCCGCAGGTCGACGCGCTCGTCGTTCTGGCACGCGTCGAGCAACGGTGTCAGCACGTCGTTGCGATGGACTACTGCATACGTTCCGAACCGCTCCTGGAAAGCGGAGTCGATGGGTAACGAAGAGATCAGCGAACCGGAGATCCCGCAGCGCAGCCGCAACGAGTCCACGTGCACGGCTCGTGAGCGCACCACGGCCCCCACGCCCAGCGAGTCGAGCATGCGGAACCCGTTCGGCCCGACCTGGATACCGGCGCCGATCTCCTCGAACACCGCCGCGGACTCGAGCACCGTGACGCGATGACCGGCCCGTGCCAGTCCGAGTGCCGTAGCCAGACCACCGATGCCGCCACCGACCACCAGGACCGTCATGCGTCCGAGTATCTCGGCTCGGCGATCACGAACTCACTAAGAACCTCATGCGAAGCTCACCTAGGTCGCGAACCCCTAACGAAGGAGCGTCGCAGGGAGACGCGACCGGGCCCACCGGTACGGTGAGCGCGTGTTGAACGGCATCCTGGCCACGATCCCGAGCCCCGACCAAGGTGTTTGGTACCTCGGTCCGCTCCCCATCAGGGCCTACGCGCTGTGCATCATCGCCGGCATCATCATCGCCATCTGGTGGGGTGAGCGCCGCTGGGTGGCCCGCGGAGGCATCAAGGGCGAGGTGACCGACATCGCCGTGTGGGCGGTGCCGTTCGGCCTCGTCGGTGGGCGGCTCTACCACGTCATCACCGACAACCAGAAGTACTTCGGGCCGGGGAAGAACCCGCTCGCGGCGCTCGAGATCTGGAACGGTGGCCTCGGCATCTGGGGTGCGATCGCCCTCGGCGCGGTGGGCGCGTGGATCGGCTGCCGGCGCAAGGGCATCCCGCTGCCCGCGATGGCGGACGCGCTGGCTCCCGGCATCGTCGTGGCGCAGGCCATCGGACGGCTGGGCAACTACTTCAACCAGGAGCTCTACGGCGGCGACACGACGTTGCCGTGGGGTCTGGAGATCTACCGCCGCGTCACGCCGGACGGACGGGACGACGCGCTGGCCGGTGTCGCGGTCGACCACACGCCGATCCAGATCGTGCACCCGACGTTCCTCTACGAACTGCTGTGGAACCTCGGCGTCGCGCTGCTGATCGTGTGGGCCGACCGCAAGTTCCGGCTGGGTCACGGGCGGGCGTTCGCGCTCTACGTCGCGGGCTACACGGCCGGGCGGTTCTGGATCGAGCTGATGCGCACGGACGAGGCGACGCTGATCTTCGGCACGCGCGTCAACGTGTTCGTGTCGGCGCTGGTGTTCATCGGCGCGGTCGTCTACTTCCTCGTCGCCAGGTCGCGTGGCGAGCGTGAGGACATCATCGCGCTGCGAGCCACCGACAAGCCGGCCGACGGGCAACCTGTCGCCGAGCCCGAGGACGTCGTCGCAAAAGAAGACGTCAAGGACGAGAACGACTCCAAGGAACCCGTCAACTCCACGGAGTCCGTCAAACCGGAGTGATCTGTGCGCGTGCTCGTCGTCGAGGATGACGACCGGGTGGCCAGAGGCCTGCTGACCGCGCTGCGGCACGCCGGCTACGAGGTGCATCGGGTGGCCACGGCCGCCGACGCCCTCAAAGCCGCGCCGGCTGACGTCGTGCTGCTCGACCTGGGCCTGCCCGACGGCGACGGCCTGGACGTGCTGCGTGAGCTGCGGCACCGGCCGGGCACGGCGGTGATCACGGTGACCGCCCGCGGTGAGGAGCGCGAACGCGTGCTCGGGCTGCGGGCGGGTGCCGACGACTACGTGGTGAAGCCGTTCGGCACGTCCGAGCTGCTCGCGCGCATCGAGGCAGTGCTCAGGAGAACCCGCACGCACCGCGCGGGACCGGAGAGCGAGGCCCCGGTCGAGGTCGGGCCGCTGCAGATCATCACCTCGACGCGCACGGTCACGCTCGCCGGGCAGCAGCTGTCGTTGACCCGCAAGGAGTTCGACCTGCTGGCGCTGCTCGCCACCCGCAAGGGCGAGGTGGTGAGCCGCGACTTCATCGTCGACCAGGTGTGGCAGGCGCACTGGGAGGCACCGTCGCGGACGCTCGACACCCACATCGCGGCGTTGCGCGGCAAGCTGGGCGAGCACGTCAAGATCGAGACGGTCCGGGGCGTCGGCTACCGCCTCGCCACGTGACGAGGCTCCAAGAGACATCGACTGACAGTTGCGGAACAATCACCGCTGATGCTCCGCCGACTGCTCGTCATCACCGTTCCGCTGCTCGTCGCCCTGGTCGCGGCGCTCGGCATCCCGTTGGCGTCCGCGGTCGTGCAGCGCGAGACCCAGGTCACCTACCTCGACCGGCTCGGTGACGCGCGACGGTTCGCATCGCTCGCGGAGAGCGCGCTGCAGTCCGACCGGCTGGTCGCGCTGGACTTCGAGATCCAGCGCTACGACCAGCTCTTCGACATCCCGGTCGCCCTGGTCAGCGCGGACAAGCGGCTGCTGCTCACCTCGCGGCGCGGCTTCAACCCCACCAACGATCCCGGCGTCGTCGCGGTGCTGAACGAGGCGCTCAACGGCATCCAGCCGGACACCGACTACGCGGGCTGGCCGTGGCGCACCGGGCCGATGGTCGTCGTGGAACCGGTCGGCCGCGACAGCGAGGCGGTCGCCGCGGTCGTCACCATTTCGCAGACCGGTGCTCTGCGCGCCGAGATCCTGCGCCAGTGGGGGCTCATGGCACTGGCCGGTCTCGCCCCGATGCTGGCCGTGGTCGCGGCCGCCTGGCCCATGTCGCGGTGGGTGCTGCGGCCGGTCCGCAGGCTCGACGAGGCCACCGCGGCGGTCGCGGCCGGCAACCTCGACGTGCGAGCGGACGAAATCGGCGGGCCTCCCGAACTGCGCCGGCTCGCACGCAGCTTCAACACCATGGTCGACGTCGTCGGCAAGGCTCTGAACAGGCAGAAGGCGTTCGTCGCCGATGCCTCGCACCAGCTGCGCAACCCGCTGGCCAGCCTGAGGCTCGCTGTCGACAACCTCTCGCCGCACGTGGAAGGCGAGCACGGCCAGGAGGCGCACCAGATCGCCGTCGAGGAGGCCGAGGAGATGGGCCGCGTGCTCGACACGCTGCTCGCCGCCACTCGCCTGGACAGTGCGCGCAAGACCGAGCCGGTCGAGATCGACCAGTTGCTCGTCACCCACAAACCCTCCTGGCAGGCGCTCGCGAAGAAGTCCGGCGTCGAGCTCAAGATCGAGATCCCGGCCGGCCTCACCATGCAGGAACCGCCCGGCGGGCTCGGCAGCGTGCTGGACGAGCTGGTCAGCAACGCGCTGCGGCTCGCCAACGCCACCGAGGTCCGGATCACCGGTCAATCTGGTGAGCTGCACGTCGTCGACAACGGCGACGGCCTGACCGCCGAGGAACGCGAGCAGGCGTTGCACCGGTTCTGGCGGGCCACGAAGCACCAGAACATCGCGGGCACCGGCCTTGGTCTCGCGATCTGCGCCGAGCTGATCGAGTCGGCGGGCGGCTCGTTGACCTTGCACGACGCCGGGCCCGGCCTCGACGTGAAGGTCGCTCTCAGCGCTTGACGGACCGGAACCAGCGCGCGGCACCGTCGTGCAACGGCACCAGCCCGGTCGCTATCCCGGTCCGGACGTTGATCCGCGCCGCCTCCGGGTGACCGCCCACGATCCGCGCGGTCTCGGTGAACACCGTGCGGGTCACGACCTCGACGACGTCCGCGCTCAGCGACTCGTGCGCGAGCAGCAGGTTCGGCACCGCGAAGGTCTTGTTCGACGGCAGCGCCTCGTAGGTCTTCGCGGGGATCGTCGCCGGGATGTACGGGCCGCGGAAGGTGTCCGCGAACTGGATCGCCTCCTGCGGGATGTCGATCAGCCGGACGTTGCCGCGCAGATCGGTGATCGCGGGCGTCGGGATTCCGGTCAGCGCGAGCATCGCGTCGAGCGAGCCTTCGGCGACCCTGCGCGACGCCTCCGCGTGCCCCATGCGTTCGTCCAATGCGGACATGCCGAAGTGGTTCAGCATCCGCGTGGCGGTGAACTCGGTGCCAGATCCCTTGGGGCCCAACGAGATTCGTTTGCCCGCCAGGTCGCGGAAGTGCTCGATCGGCGACACCGACGGCACCGCGATCTGCATGAAGCTGTCGTAGAGCCGCCCGACCGCGCGCACCTTCTCGGGGGCGTCGATGGGGTCCAAAGAGGACAGGGCGAGCTGGGCCCTGCCGGACGCCAGCAGCGCCAGGTTCTCGACGGACGCCCCGGTGGGCAGCGGGATGACCTTGGTACCGGGCAACTGCTCGGCCAGCGCCTCGGCCAGCGCGCCTCCGACCTCGCGGAACACGGCACCGTCCGGCCCTGTCGCGAGCACCAGCTCAGCGGGTGCCTCGACCTTGCGCTGGGTACACCCGGCGAGACCGAGTGCGGCCCCTACCAGAAGTGTGCGACGGCTGAGCGACACAGAAGAAGACTAGCCGTTACGTCAGAGGTGTCTGAAGTTTCCGTGTGTCGGCTTGTAGGTGACCGTGGCGCGGCTCACCCTCACTCCCAACGCGAAGTTCAAGGAGGAACCGTGGCGACCACGAGCACAGGCCGCAAACCGATCTACAAGCACCTTTACTTCTGGGTGCTGGTCTCCATCGTGCTGGGCGCGGCCGTCGGCTTCCTGTTCCCCAAACAGGCGTCCGAGATGAAGTGGCTCGCCGACCTGTTCGTCAACCTCGTCAAGGTCGTCATCGCGCCGACCATCTTCGCGACGATCATCGTCGGCATCGCGGGTCTCGGAAACCTGGCGAAGGCCGGCGGGCTGGCGCTGCGCACGATTCTCTACTTCACCGCGATGACCACGGTCGCGCTGGCGATCGGCCTCATCGTCGTCAACATCGTGGCGCCGGGTCACCACGGTGGTGAGATCGCGCTGAACGAGGCGGCGGCCAAGGACACGCTGAAGTCCGCGTCGACCGCCGAGACCGGAGTCACCGGCTTCATCCTGAGCCTGGTACCGAAGTCGTTCGTCAGCGCTTTCACGGACGGTCAGCTGATCCAGGTCCTCGTGGTCGCGATCCTCGTGGCCGTCGCGGTCGCCGGCATGGGCGAGCGCGGTGCCAAGGTCGTGTCCGCGATGGAGACGCTCTCCAAGGTCATGTTCGGCATCATCAAGATCGTCATGTACGCGGCGCCGATCGGTGCCTTCGGCGGCATCGCCTACACCGTCGGCAAGTTCGGCGGCGGCATCCTCAGCAAGCTGCTGTGGTTGATGGGCTCGTTCTACCTGACGTGTCTGCTGTTCATCATCGTCGTGCTCGGCATCGTGGCGCGGATCGCGGGCTTCAGCCTGCTGAAGTTCCTGCGCTACATCAAGGACGAGATCCTGATCGTGCTCGGCACCTCGTCGTCCGAGTCGGTGCTGCCGCGCATGATGGTCAAGCTGGAGGCGGCGGGCGCGCAGAAGTCGGTCGTGGGCCTCACCATCCCGACGGGCTACTCGTTCAACCTCGACGGCACGTGCATCTACCTGACCATGGGCGCCATCTTCATCGCCCAGGCCACCGGTCACGACGTGTCGATCGGTGTCCAGATCGGCCTGCTGCTGTTCATGCTGATCGCGTCGAAGGGCGCGGCGGGCGTCACCGGTGCCGGCCTCGTCACCCTGGCCGCCTCGCTGCAGGCGTTCGAGGCGCACTCGGCCATCCCCGCGGTCGGCATCGCGCTGATCGTCGGCATCGACCGCTTCATGTCCGAGGCCCGCGCCATCACCAACGTGATCGGCAACGGTGTCGGCTCGCTCGTGGTCGCCGCCTGGCAGAAGGGGCTCGACAAGGAGCGTCTCACCGAGGTCCTGGACAACCCGGACCTGGTCGACGTGGACGACCTGCTCGAGAAGCAGCACGCCGAGGACAAGCTCGCCGCTGCTCACTAGAGGAACGTCCGTGACCGGGGGCGTCTCTCCCCGTCTCCGGTCACGAGACCAGCAAGCTCCATGAATGCCGAGGTCCCGTTCTCCCCGCATGCGGCGCGGGGTGAACGGGACCTCGGTCTTTTGCACGTGAACGAAAGCCGGTGAACGTCCACTAACTGAGACGGGACGGCGCGGACCAGGCAGAACACTGCGCTACCCAGCGGAACCAGTGTCAAACCGTGATTGTCACGCAGCTCTCATCAGCACAGTCGATGTTGAACGTTCAGTTACGCTTACGCGGCCGTAACGAAGCTCGACGTTCGCTGCAATGTCGCTCAGCGCTGGGAAATCGTTACGCTTCCATGACCTAGATCACCCATTGGCGGGTGTCCCTGGGTTTCGCGGCTGTTAAAGTCGCGTCAACACGCGGGCCATCGTCGTCCCGTGCTCCCACCTGTTGGTTCGAGGTCTGAGCACGAGGACTTTGTTCTTTAGCGAGGACGACGAAGGAGGTCTGCGCAGTGATCTTCTCCGCCATCCCCGGCCCCCAGGGTCTTTACGACCCGGCTGATGAGCGCGACGCCTGTGGTGTCGCCATGGTGGCCGACATCCAGGGCAGGCGTTCCCACGGCATCGTCGTCGATGCCCTGACGGCGCTGGCCAACCTGGAGCATCGTGGTGCCGCGGGCGCCGAACCCACCTCGGGTGACGGTGCAGGCATCCTTCTTCAGCTGCCGGACGAGTTTTTGCGAGCGGTCGTCGAGTTCGAGCTGCCGGAACGCGGGCAGTACGCGGCGGGAATCGCCTTCCTGCCGTTTGAATCCGAAGAACGTGTCGCCGCAATGCAGGACATCGAGCGCATTGCCGAAGAGGAGAACCTCGTTGTTCTCGGCTGGCGCGATGTCCCGGTCGACGCCGAGAAGGCGAACGTCGGCCCGACCGCCATGTCCGTGGCGCCGCACTTCGCGCAGCTCTTCGTGAAGGGCACGCGGGACGAGGCCGGCATCGCCCTCGACCGCCTGGCTTTCTGCCTGCGCAAGCGGGTGGAGCACGAGGGCAGCGTGTACTTCCCGTCGCTGTCCGCGCGCACGATCGTCTACAAGGGAATGCTGACGACCGAGCAGTTGCCGGCGTTCTTCCCGGACCTGCACGACGAGCGCCTCTACACGGCGATCGCGTTGGTGCACAGCCGTTTCTCCACGAACACGTTCCCCTCGTGGCCGCTCGCGCACCCGTTCCGGTTCGTCGCGCACAACGGTGAGATCAACACCGTCCGCGGCAACCGCAACCGCATGCGCGCCCGCGAGGCGTTGCTGGACAGCGATCTCATCCCGGGCGACCTCGCGCGGCTCTTCCCGATCTGCGACCCCGACGGGTCGGACTCGGCGTCGTTCGACGAGGTGCTGGAACTGCTGCACCTCGGCGGCCGCAGCCTGCCGCACGCGGTGCTGATGATGATCCCGGAGGCGTGGGAGAACCACGCCACGATGGACCCGAAGCGCCGGGCGTTCTACCAGTTCCACGCCTCGCTGATGGAGCCGTGGGACGGTCCGGCGTGTGTCACGTTCACCGACGGCGAGCTCGTCGGCGCGGTGCTCGACCGCAACGGCCTGCGCCCGGCCCGCTGGTGGCAGACCAAGGACGGCCGGGTCGTGCTGGCGTCCGAGACCGGTGTGCTCGACGTGCCGTCCGACCAGGTCGTCGCGAAGGGGCGCCTGCAGCCCGGTCGCATGTTCCTGGTGGACACCACGCAGGGCCGCATCGTCGACGACGAGGAGTTCAAGTCGGGGCTGGCCACGGAGAAGCCCTACGACGAGTGGCTGCACGCCGGTCTGCTCGACCTCGCCGACCTGTCGGACCGCGAGCACGTGGTGCAGAGCCACGAGTCGGTCGTGCGCCGCCAGCTCACCTTCGGCTACACCGAGGAGGAGCTGCGGATCCTGCTCACGCCCATGTCGATCACGGGTGCCGAGCCGCTCGCCTCGATGGGCACGGACACGCCGGTCGCGGCTCTCAGCCAGCGTTCCCGGTTGCTCTACGACTACTTCGTGCAGAACTTCGCGCAGGTCACCAACCCGCCGCTGGACGCGATCCGCGAGGAGATCGTCACGTCCGTCAAGCGCGTGATGGGCCCTGAGCAGAACCTGCTCGACCCCGGCCCGGTCTCGTGCCGCCACGTGACGCTGGACTACCCGGTCATCGACAACGACGAGCTCGCCAAGCTCATCCACATCAACGACGACGGCGACCTGCCGGGCTTCGCGTGCACCGTCCTCTCCGGACTGTACGAAGTGGACGGTGGCGGCGAGGCGCTGACCGCGGCGATCGAGCGCGTGCGTCGCGAGGCGTCGGAGGCCATCGCGAACGGTGCTCGCACGCTGGTGCTGAGCGACCGCGACTCCGACCACCGGATGGCGCCGATCCCGTCGCTGCTGCTCGTTTCCGCGGTGCACCACCACCTGGTGCGCACCAAGGAACGTCTGCGCGTCGCGCTGGTCGTCGAGTCCGGTGACTGCCGCGAGGTCCACCACGTCGCCGCGCTGCTGAGCTACGGCGCCGCCGCGGTGAACCCGTACCTCGCGTTCGAGACGATCGAGGACCTGATCAGCCAGGGCGCCATCACCGGTGTCCCGGCGCACAAGGCGATCCGCAACTACGTCAAGGCGCTCGTGAAGGGCGTCCTGAAGATCATGTCGAAGATGGGCATCTCGACCGTCGGTGCCTACACCGCGGCGCAGATCTTCGAGGCGGTCGGCCTGTCCAACGACCTGCTGGACGAGTACTTCACCGGCACGCAGTCGAAGCTCGGCGGTGCCGGTCTCGACGTGCTCGCCGAGGAAGTGGCGCTGCGCCACCGCCGGGCGTTCCCGGACAACCCCACCGACCGCGCGCACCGCAGGCTCGAGGTCGGCGGCGAGTACTCGTACCGCCGCGAGGGCGAGCTGCACCTGTTCACGCCGGAGACGGTGTTCCTGTTGCAGCACGCCACGAAGACGCGCAAGGAGGACGTCTTCCGCCAGTACACGGCGGAGGTCGAGCGCATCTCGCGGCAGGGCGGCACGTTGCGCGGCCTGTTCAAGTTCCGCACCGAGGGCCGCACGCCGATCCCGATCGACGAGGTCGAGCCGGTCAGCTCGATCGTCAAGCGCTTCAACACCGGCGCCATGTCGTACGGCTCGATCTCGGCCGAAGCGCACGAAACCCTTGCCATCGCGATGAACCGGCTCGGTGGCCGGTCCAACTCGGGTGAGGGCGGCGAGGACCGCGAGCGCTTGTACGACCCGGAGCGGCGTTCCGCGGTCAAGCAGGTCGCGAGTGGACGGTTCGGCGTCACGAGCGAGTACCTCGTGAACTCCACGGACATCCAGATCAAGATGGCGCAGGGCGCGAAGCCCGGCGAGGGCGGCCAGCTGCCCGGTTTCAAGGTCTACCCGTGGATCGCGCGCACCCGGCACTCGACGCCCGGCGTGGGTCTCATCTCCCCGCCGCCGCACCACGACATCTACTCGATCGAAGACCTGGCGCAGCTCATCCACGACCTGAAGAACGCGAACGAGCAGGCGCGCGTTCACGTGAAGCTGGTCTCGTCGATCGGCGTCGGCACGGTCGCGGCGGGTGTCGCCAAGGCGCACGCGGACGTCGTGCTGATCTCGGGCTACGACGGCGGCACCGGTGCTTCGCCGATGAATTCGCTGAAGCACGCCGGCACGCCGTGGGAGATCGGGCTCGCCGAGACGCAGCAGACGTTGCTGCTCAACGGTTTGCGCGACCGCATCACCGTGCAGGTCGACGGTGCGATGCGCACCGGCCGCGATGTTGTCGTGGCAGCGCTGCTGGGCGCTGAGGAGTTCGGCTTCGCGACCGCGCCGCTGATCGTCGCGGGCTGCGTGATGATGCGCGTCTGCCACCTGGACACGTGCCCGGTCGGCGTCGCCACGCAGAACCCGGACCTGCGCGCCCGCTACACCGGCCAGGCCGACCACGTCGTGAACTTCTTCGAGTTCATCGCGCAGGAAGCCCGGGAGCTGCTGGCGGAGCTCGGTTTCCGCACGATCGACGAGGCCGTGGGTCACGCCGAGCTGCTCGACAAGGACGACGCGATCGAGCACTGGAAGACCGAGGGCCTGAACCTCGAGCCGGTGTTCGAGGTGCCGGAAACCCCGTACCCGACGGCGAAGCGCAAGATCCGCGACCAGGACCACGGCCTGGACAAGGCCCTGGACCGCACGCTGATCCAGCTCGCCGAGGCGGCGCTGGAGGACGCGCACCAGGTGAACCTGGAGCTGCCGGTCCGCAACGTCAACCGCACCGTCGGCACGCTGCTCGGCGCCGAGGTCACCCGTCGCTACGGCGGCGAGGGCCTGGAGGACGACACGATCCGGGTGAAGCTGACCGGATCCGCCGGCCAGTCGCTCGGCGCGTTCCTGCCGCGCGGCATCACGCTGGAGATGGTCGGCGACGCGAACGACTACGTCGGCAAGGGCCTGTCCGGTGGGCGGATCATCGTCCGGCCGCACGACGACGCGCCGTTCCGCGCCGAGGACCAGGTGATCGCGGGCAACGTGATCGGCTACGGCGCGACGTCCGGTGAGATCTTCCTGCGCGGCCGCGTCGGAGAACGGTTCTGCGTTCGCAACTCCGGCGCTCTGCTGGTGGCTGAAGGTGTGGGCGACCACGCGTTCGAATACATGACCGGTGGCCGGGCCGTGGTGCTCGGGCCGACCGGGCGCAACGTCGCGGCCGGCATGTCCGGCGGCATCGCGTACGTGCTCGACCTGGACCCGTTGTCGGTGAACCAGGAGATGGTGCAACTGCAGCGCCTCAACGCCGAGGACCTGCGTTGGCTCAAGGACGCCATCACCAAGCACCACAAGGCGACGGGTTCCGCCGTCGCCGCGTCGCTGCTCGGTGACTGGACCCGGCGGGCCGGTGCGTTCACGAAGGTCATGCCCGGCGACTTCCAGCGAGTGATGGACGCGATGCGCCTCGCTCGGGCTGAGGGCCGGGACGTCGACCAGGCTGTCATGGAGGCGTCTCGTGGCTGATCCACAGGGTTTCATGAAGTACTCCCGCGCCGACGCGCCGAAGCGTCCGAAGCCGGAACGCTTGCAGGACTGGAACGAGGTCTACCTCCACGAGGAGCCTGCCGAGCGCAACGCCGCCGTGCGCACGCAGGCGACCCGGTGCATGGACTGCGGCATTCCCTTCTGCCACAGCGGAACCGCGGGCTGTCCACTCGGGAACCTCATCCCCGAGTGGAACGACCTGGTGCGCCGCGGCGACTGGGAGCTCGCCTCGGACCGTTTGCACGCCACCAACAACTTCCCGGAGTTCACGGGTCGTCTGTGCCCGGCGCCCTGCGAAGCCGCCTGTGTGCTGGCGATTTCTCACGATGCCGGTGGTGCCGTCGCGATCAAGCGGGTCGAGGAGACCATCGCGGACATGTCGTGGGAGAACGGCTACGTCCAGCCTTCTCAGGCCACGGTGTCTTCAGGCAAGCGCGTTGCTGTGGTGGGTTCCGGTCCGGCTGGATTGGCCGCCGCTCAGCAGCTGACCCGCGCCGGGCACGAAGTCGTTGTGTACGAACGGGATGACCGGCTCGGTGGCCTGCTCCGGTACGGCATTCCCGAGTTCAAGATGGAGAAGAAGGTCCTCGACCGGCGGTTGTCGCAACTTCGCCGGGAAGGAACTCGCTTCGTGACCGGCTGCGAGGTCGGCGTCGACATCACGGTCGAGCAGCTGCGCGCCGAGTTCGACGCGGTGGTGCTGGCCGTGGGTGCTTTGCGCGGCCGGGACGACAAGACGACTCCTGGGCGTGAACTGGCCGGCGTGCACCTCGCGATGGACCACCTGGTGCCCGCGAACCGGGCCGTCGAGGGCGACGGCCCGTCCTCGATCTCGGCTGCCGGTAAGCACGTCATCGTCATCGGCGGCGGCGACACGGGCGCCGACTGCTACGGCACCGCGACCCGTCAGGGCGCGCTGTCCGTGACGCAGCTCGACCAGTACCCGATGCCGCCTTCGGTGAGGGACGACGACCGCTCGCCGTGGCCGGTGTGGCCGCACATCCTGCGCACCTACCCGGCACACGAGGAGGCGGGCGAGCGCCGCTTCACCGTGGCGGTCCGTCGTTTCGTGGGCGACGACGACGGCCACGTGCGCTTCATCGAACTGCAGCAGGTGCGCGTCGAGAAGGACTCGTCCGGCCGCCGCTCGGTGATCCCGGTGTCGGACGAGGTCGAGGTGCTGCCGGCGGACATGGTGCTGCTGGCGATCGGCTTCGAGGGCGTCGAGCACATGCGTTTGCTGGACGACCTCGGAATCTCCCTGACCACGCGCGGCACCATCTCGTGCGGCTCCGACTGGCAGACTTCGGCGCCGGGCGTGTTCGTGTGCGGTGACGCCCACCGCGGCGCATCCCTCGTGGTGTGGGCGATCGCGGAGGGGCGGTCCGTGGCTCATGCCGTGGACAACTTCCTGACGGGGTCGTCGAACCTGCCCTCGCCTGTTATTCCGAACCAGCTTCCGCTCGCTGTGGTCTGACAACGGCGTTCGACCAGCGGAGAGCAGCATGACGCCCCGCGCGACAACGACGTCGCGCGGGGCGTTCGCCTTTCTCTAGCGTGCGTGCATGTGGTTGATCCGAGGCGAGTTCGCCGATCGCGGTTGGGTCGACGTCGCGCAGTGGTTCGCCGAGCTGGATTTCGAGTCGCACCAGCACATGCGGGACATCGTCGCGAGCGTCCTCGGCAGCGGTGTGGCTGACCGGCTGGGCGTCACCACCTCGATGCACGACCTCGTCGTCGTGTCGCTGGATGCGAAGACCTGGTACTACGAGACGATCCGGGTCGCGTCGCCGTCGTCGTTGGTGCCCGTCCGGGACGGGTGCTGCGTGCTGGTCTTCCAGGGTCGCAAGCGCCGCGGGCAGGGCAGCCACGAGGTCCAGGAGCGCCTGGTCGAGGAGGCCGTGCCCGCGTTCTGGGACATGGTGGGTGAGAAGTTCGGCATCCGGCCGTCGCCGTCGTGAACGTGCCTTTCCGTGAAACAGGAATCTCTTTCGGGTGAACCTGCTCCTGGATACGGGCGAACTGAGTTCCGCATATCGCGAAGGTTGTCCAGTTCGGGCGAAACTGGTAGCTGTAGATCAACTCGGTTGGGGGGTGAGCATGCGCAGCGTTCTGCTGGCCGTCGTGATCGCCCTGTGCGCCGTGCTCGCCCCGGCCGTGTCGACCGCGTCGATCGGCGCGCCCCCGCCCAAGTCCAAAACCTCCGTGCCCAAGGAGGAAGCGCCCCGCGAGGAGCGTGAGACGAGCAGGCTGCGCATCAAGGTCGCCGCCGTCGAGCGCATGGCGAGCGTGGCCAAGCCGAAGCTCGTCGCCGAGGTCCCGCCGCACGAAGCGCCGGCGACCATTCGAGAGTCCGCCGCCGAGCCGATAGCGGTTTGGCGCACACCCCCCGCACTGCAGGTGTTCCGGAACTGATCCCGGTTTCCCCACCGTGATCAAAACCGAAAACACCTTTAGCAGTGAGGGATTCCATGGACTTCCATCGCTTTGTTCAGCATGCCCGCGCGCACGCGAAGTCGCGGTCACGCGCCACGGGCAAGAGGCTTGCGGCTGGTCAGCAGCCCACGACGATGTTCATCACGTGCGCCGACTCGCGCATCGTGACGGCCGAGATCACCGGGGCCGAGCCCGGGTCGTTGTTCGAGCTGCGGACCGCGGGCAACGTCATTCCGCCGTACTCGCTCAGCGCGCCGTCCAGTGAGATGGCGACGATCGAGTTCGCGGTGTTGCAGCTCGGGGTCAGCGAGATCGTGGTGTGCGGGCACTCGCACTGCGGTGCGGTCGCGGGCCTTCATGGCGCGAAGATCGACCATCTGCCGGCCATGCGCGGGTGGCTCGGGCCGCGGCATCGGACCAAGCAGCCTGGTGATCCGGCCATGCGGGGCGAAGGGCAGGAGCACGTTCGCCGGCAGCTGCGGATCCTGCTGGCGTACCCGTTCGTCGCCGAGAAGATCGCAGCCGGAGAGCTGCGGGTGCACGGATGGTTCTACGACATCGAGACCGGCGAGGTCTCCGCGTGTTCCGAGCACGCCTTCCTGCCGCTGTAAGGGAAGAGATGAACAGGTATTGGGCCGACCTCGGGGCGTCGGTCGTGGTGTTCCTCGTGGCGCTGCCGCTGTGCGTGGGTGTGGCGGTGGCGTCCGGGGTGCCGGCCGAGCTCGGGATCGTGACCGGGGTGGTCGGCGGGATCGTCGTCGGGCTGTTGCCCGGCAGCACGATGCAGGTGAGCGGGCCGGCTGCCGGGCTCACCGTGCTGGTGGCGGATGCTGTTGGGAAGCACGGGATTCAGGCGCTCGGCGTGATCGTGCTGGGGGCCGGGCTCATCCAGGTCGTACTGGGCTCAACCCGGTGCGGGCGGTGGTTCCGCGCGATCTCGCCGTCCGTGGTGCAGGGGATGCTGGCCGGTATCGGGCTGGTGCTGGTGTTCGGTCAGCTGAAGCACCTGAAAGCCCCGTTGGCATTGGCTCTCGGGCTGCTGACGGTCGTCATCATGCTGCTGTGGCAACGAACTCCGCTGCGCGTCGTGCCGGGCGTGCTGGTGGGCGTAGTGGTTTGCACCGCGCTGGCACTGGCCTCGCCGGTCGCGCGCATCGACGTCGGCACGCTCTCGGCTGACGTGCATCTGCCGGACTTCGGGTTGCTGAACGTCGGAGTGGCCGGCACCGCGGTGGTGTTCGCGCTCGTGGCGTCGGCGGAGAGCATGTTCAGTGCGGCGGCGGTGGATCGGATGCACAACGGGCCGCGCACGCGGTACAACCGCGAGCTGGTCGCGCAAGGTGTGGGCAACACGATCTGCGGACTGCTCGGGGCGTTGCCGATGACCGCGGTGATCGTGCGCAGTGCGGCCAACGTCCAGGCCGGTGCGCGGACGAAAGCCTCGCGGGTGCTGCACGGCGTGTGGTTGCTGCTGTTCGTGGTGCTGGCGCCGGGGTTGCTGACGTTGATCCCGGTCGCCGTGCTGGCCGCGGTGCTGGTGCACGCGGGGTGGAAGCTGCTCGGCCTCAAAGAGCTGGTCTCGTTGTGGCGCAAGGACAAGGCCGAAGGCGCGGTGCTGGTGCTGACCGCAGGGCTCATCGTGGCGACGGACCTGCTGACCGGCACGGTGGCCGGATTGCTGGCGGCGGTGATCAAGACCGCCTGGGACGTGTCCCGGTTGTCGGTCGTGGAGACGCCGGAAGGCGTTGCGCTGAAAGGAAATGCGACCTTCCTGAGGCTGCCGCGACTGCTGGACGCGCTGGACCGGGTCGACCAGGAGCACGTCCGGATGGATCTGAGTGGCGTGCGGCACCTCGACCAGGCCTGCGGGCAGGCGATCGACCAGTGGGTCGACGAGTCGCGCAGGGCCGGGCGGACCGTGGAACTCGTCGGCCGCTAGCCGGCGAGGCTCGGCTGCACGCCGGTGAGCTGCCAGATTCGATCCGACCGGTACCAGTGGTCTTCGGTCATCATCGTCAGGTGCCGCTCAGGCACACCCGTTCCCCGGCCGGCGCCGTCCGGGATCGGGTCGCCGAACATCCGTGCCACGGTCCGCGCGATCTCCCGTGCGGGTTGTGGCTGGGGATGGTTCGCGTGCAGCACAAGCGGTCCGCGCACGTCCATCAGGGCGAGCGCGCCCATCAACGAGCCCAGGGAAGAAGCGGCGATCGTCGAGATCAACGCGCTGCCATCGCCCGGCCAGCCGCCCAGCGTGCGGACGAGGTGCCGCACGGCAGGGGCGAACCACTTGTCTCCCTTGCCGTAGACCAAATGCGGCCGCACGACGACGCCACCGGCGGCAAGCACAGCTTCCTCGGCCGCGAGCCTGCTGCGGCTGAGCGCGGACACCGGTGCCGGCGCCAGAGAACCCTCCGCCGCGTCCCGATGCGGTCCGTTGCCGTAGACCGCCGCCGTGCTGAGGTAGACGAACCGGCGACCGTCGGCGGCACGGACGAGAGCCTCGGTGCCACGGCGGTTGATCGCGTCGCACATCTCCTCGTCCGGCCCGATGTACGACGCAGCGTGCACGACGGCGTCCACACCGTCGCAGGCGGCGGCGAGCGTTGACGGGTGGGTGAGCTCGATCGGGAAACCGGCGCCTGTTCGCACCCCGGAACGGACCGGCGATCCGGTCAGCGCGGTGCGGATGTGACTGCCGATGAAGCCGGTCGAGCCTGTGAGCAGGATCATCGTGGTCCTAAGTCGACATGCCGCCATTGGGAAAAAACCAACCGTACGGTACTTTATAGGTCTGTCCGTGCGGTGAAGGAGCGTGGCCGTGGCCAAGCAACTCAGGGCTGAGTTGACCAGGGAGTCGATCGTCGTCGGTGCTGCCGAGACGTTCGAGCGGTTCGGGTACGGCAGCGCCAGCCTGAGCGACGTGATCGCGCAGGCCAAGGTCACCAAAGGTGCGCTGTACTTCCACTTCAGCTCCAAGGAGGACCTCGCGCGGGCGGTGATCGACGCCCAGCACGAGATGACCATGGCCTCGGTGAAGCAGATCGTCGAGGACAAGGCACCCGCGCTGGACCTGTTGATGAGGCTGTCCCGGGAGATGACCCGGCAGCTGCTGGACGAACCGGTGGTGCGCGCCGGCGTCCGGCTCACGCTGGAGCACGGCACGTTCCGCACGATCAGCGATCCCTACCGCGAGTGGATGGACACGACCGAGCAGCTGGTTCGCCGCGCGCAGGAGGAGAAGGACGTCAAGGAGAGCGTCTCCCCGGAGGAGGTCGCCCGGTTCTTCGTCGCCGCGTTCACCGGCGTCCAGCTCGTGTCGCAGGTGATGACGAACCGCCGCGACCTCGGCCGGCGGGTGCACGAGATGTGGCAGCTGCTGCTGCCCGCGCTGGTGCCGCCCCGCAAGCTGCCGCACTTCCACAACGTCGCCGCCGCCGAACTGGGCGGGTGAGCGGCCCCGGCCGGGACCGCTCACCCCCGCTCAGGCGGCCATGGTCAGCACGGCCTCGGCCGCCACGACCCCGTCCTGGATGGCCTGCACGGACAGCACCGCCACCGACGGGGAGATCCACTTCAGCACCTCGGCGCTGACCAGGCACTCCCGGTCGAGCTCCAGGAACCGCGGGAACGACGCGTCGAGGTCCAGCGGTTGCGCGCCGGGCCTGCCCAGCACCGCGCGGCCCGCCTGGCGCATCGCCTCCAGCGTCACCATGCCCGGCACGTGGTCGAGCGGGTGGTCGAACAGCACCGGATGCCCGGTCCGCACCCGCAGCGGCCACGTCCACCGGCCGGTGGGTTCACCGAGCACCACGTCGTCGACGCTGGTGACCCCCACGATCTCGGGCGTGAGAGGGGTCGGTGAGCAGGCCGGGCCGGGCAGGCGCGGTTCGCCACCCCAGCGCAGCCGCCGGTAGACACCGGGACCGGCGACCCGCACCCAGCCGGAACCGGATGCGATCCGCACCCCCGCGCGCCGGAACGTCATGTCGACCCGCATGCCGTTGATGCCGCGCGCCCGGCGCAGCACGTCCCGTGCCTCGACCTCGATCAGCAGGTCGGCCGGCTCGTCGCCGACGGTCATCTCGTCCTGGTGGACGGCCAGCGTGATCCGGTCCATCAGGAAGCTGTGCCCGAGCGGCACGTCGTAACCCTTGTGCGCGAGCAGGATTCCCGCCTGCCGCACGGTTTCCGCGACCAGCATCGGGTCGTGCCTGCCGTCGCGTGGTGCGTAGAAGCTGTGGCTGCGCGGCCATTGCGCGCCCAGCAGGAACGAGTCCTCCCCGACTCGCGCCCAGTCCGTCAGGAACACCTCGGCGAGCGCCTTGCGGTGCACCAGATCGCGCGACACGCACGAGTTGAACGAGACCAAGCTCGATATGTCCAACGGCCGTTCGACGGTCGTCATCGCAGTTCCCCCATGTCGTCCCCTCGGTCGTTCGGAGCCGACGCTAGCAGAAGAAAAACCGACCGAAAGGTTTCTTGCCCGGCTTGATCCGCCTCAGTTGCCAGTGACCCTCGCCACCTCGGCGGATGCATATGTCCTGAGCTGCGGGCATGACCTGGCTGCAAGTGGAGCAGCGGAACGAGGTGGCTTGCTCAGTTGACAAAACGGGGCGGTTGGTTTGTTATTGAGTCACCGGTGATCGAGCAGGGAGTGGAAGTCATGGATCAGCGCAGGATCGGGGCGAACGGACCGCTGGCGGGTGCCATCGGCCTCGGGTGCATGGGGATGTCGGAGTTCTACGGGCCGTCCGACGAGCAGTCGTCGCTCGACACCATCCGGGCCGCGCTGGACCAGGGCGTCTCGCTGATCGACACCGCCGACATGTACGGCAGCGGGCACAACGAGGAGCTCGTCGGCCGGGCGATCAAGGGCCGTCGCGACGAGGTCGTGCTCGCGACGAAGTTCGGCATCCGCCGCAACGGTCAGGACCCGCGGCTCGGCCGGCTCGTCGACTCGAGCCCGCAGTGGTGCCGCGAGGCCGTGGAGCTGTCGCTGCAACGGCTCGGCGTCGACCACATCGACCTGTACTACCTGCACCGCCGCAACCCGGAGGTGCCGATCGAGGACACCGCCGGTGCGCTGGCGGAACTGGTGGCGGCGGGCAAGGTTCGCCACATCGGCCTGTCCGAGGTCAGCGTGGACACGTTGCGCCGGGCGCACGCCGTGCACCCGATCGCCGCGCTGCAGACCGAGTACTCGCTGTGGACCCGCGACGTCGAGGACGAGATCCTGCCCGCCGTGCGCGAGCTCGGCATCGGCCTGGTCGCGTACTCGCCGGTCGGCCGCGGCTTCCTGACCGGCAAGATCACCGCACCGTCCGATTTGGACGACACGGACTTCCGGCACTCGCACCCGCGGTTCCAGGAAGGAAACCTCGCCCGCAACCTCGCGCTGGTGGACAACCTGCGCAAGCTCGCGGAGAAGTTCGGCTGCACGCCCGTGCAGCTCGCGCTCGCGTGGCTGTTGTCGCGCGGCGAGGACGTCGTGCCCATTCCCGGCACCCGCCGGGTCCGCTACCTGACCGAGAACGCGGCCGCCGCGGATCTCTCGCTCAGCCCCGCGCAGATCGCCGCCGTCGACGAGGCCGTGCCCGCGCACGCCGTGGCAGGACCTCGTTACGACCCGGCCGGCATGCGCACGCTCGGCCACTGAAACCACCCACCGCAGAAAGAGAACATCGTGACCAAGCTCAGCCAGCTCAAGCTCGCCGCCGTCAACATCGACGGCGTCCTGCTCAACGACACCTTCTCGCCGGTGATCTACGACTTCATCGTCAAGCGCGGCGGCACCTACACCGCCGACACCGAGCGGTCGATCTTCTCCCAGCCGCAGCTCGCGGCCGGGCAGGGCATGGCCAACGCCGCGCGCATGCCGTGGACCGCGCAGGAGGCGTTGAAGGTCTACTTCGAGGAGCGCGACGCCTACGTCGTCGACCACCCCGTCCGCCTGCTCGACGGCGCGATCGACCTGGTGCGCCGCCTGCGTGACCTCGGTCTGCAGACGATCTCGTACGGCGGCCTGGGCAAGGAGCACTTCGACCACTTCCTGGCCGACCACCTCGACCTGTTCGACGGCCCGCAGTACGTGTGCACCAACGACTTCCGCCCCGGCATCCGGGAGATCACCACGGAGATCTTCGACCTGAAGTTCGACCAGGTGCTCTTCATCGACGACGTCGCGCGCGTCGCCGAGATCTCCAAGGCGCTGAACGTGCCGTTCATCGGCCACCCCAGCGACTTCGAGCACTCGTTCCAGCCGCAGCTGATGGCCGAGACCGGTGCGCGCTACATCGTCAACGACCTGGACAAGATCGACGAGGCCATGCTGCGCCAGATCGACGCCGAGGCCGCGACCGGCTCCGTCTGGGCCTGATCGTACAAAAGAGGACTGGGGGACAAGGTGATCGTCGGGAAACCGGGCACGGTGCTGCTCGACTTCGACGGGGTGATCAGCCCGAACGCGAGCGAGCTGCTGCTCACCGCGCTGCACGGCGCGATCAACCGGCACACGCCGGTGCCGTTCGAGACGACGGCGTTGCTGTTCAAGGCGATCACCACCTTCCCGGCGCGTGCCGGTCTGGGGATGGTGTTCGACGGGCTGGGCTTGGGCGGCCAGTTCGCCGCGGAGTCCGCCGCGATCTGGCAGGCGACCGACGTCGGCGGCGTGAAATACGCACTGGCAGAGGGGATCCGCGAGTTCTGCGAAGGCAGGACGATCAGGGTCTGCTCCACAATGGACTCGTCAACTCCGCGCCGGGCGATCGTCGACGGGTTGTTCGGAGACGCGGACTTCCTGCCCATCGGGCACCGCTCGAAGGCCGACCCGGCCACTTTCACGGCATTGCAGGACGAACTCGGCGAGCTGCCCCGCCCGTGGGTGCTCGTCGACGACTCACCGCTCGCGCTGCGGGCGGCCAAGCTCGCGGGCCTCACGACCGTGCTGATGCGCGGCAACGTCTTCAGCGTCGAGGACACGGCCCCGTTCGCGACCTTCATCGACGCGGAGGTGGGCTCGTTCGCCGAGCTCGCGCCGCTACTCGAAACCACCGAGGTGTTCTCATGAGTTCAGCTGTGATCGCTGAGCACCCAGTCGTGGCGCGGGCCGGCACGACCCGCACGCTGGCGGCTGTCGCCCTGTCCGCCGTGATGCTGCCGATGGCGGTGACCGGACCCGGTGTCGCACTGGGCGAGCTGGCCTCGTCCGTCGGGGCGTCGGCCGGCGCCGCGCAGTGGGTGCTCAACTCCTACAACATCGCGTTCACCGCGTTCATGCTCGCCGCGGGGTCGCTGTCGGACCTCTTCGGCCGCCGCCGCGCGCTGCTCGTCGGCATCGGGGTGTTCAGCCTCGCGTCGCTCGTCGCGGGTGTCGCGCCGTCGATCCTGGTCGTCGACATCGCCCGTGCGGTGCAGGGCGCCGGTGCGGCCGCGATCCTGACGTCCGGCTCGGCGATGCTGGCGCAGACGTTCAACGGACCTGCGCGGGCCAAGGCGTTCGGCGTGCTGGGCGCGTCGCTCGGTTTCGGCCTCGCGCTCGGCCCGGTGATCTCCGGTGCGCTGCTGGCGGTGTCGAACTGGCACGCGATCTTCCTGGCGAACGTCGTGCTGGGCGTGATCTCGTTCGTGCTCGCCTGGCCGTTGAGCGAGTCGCACGATCCGGGTGCGCGCAAGGTGGACGTGCCCGGGATGGTGCTCTTCACGGTGGCGCTGTTCCTGCTGACGCTCGCGTTCCTGCAGGGTCCGCAGCACGGCTGGCTGAGCGTGCCGACCCTGTCCGTGCTGGCCGGCAGTGTGGTGGCGCTCGCGTTGTTCGGCTGGGTCGAACAGCGCGGTGACCACCCGATGTTCGAACTGAAGCTGTTGCGCCGCAAGACGTTCATCGCGGTGATCATGCAGCCGATGAGCATCGTGTTCACGTTCGCCGCGCTGCTGGTCTACCTGCCGCTGTACTTCCAGGGTGCCGGTGGGCTGTCGCTGGCCGCGTCCGGGGTGATCCTGCTGCCGCTGACGTTGCCCGTGCTGGTGCTGCCGCTGATCTCCGGTGCGCTGGCTGCTCGTGTCTCGCCGCGGGTGCTGCTCGCCTCGTCGCCCGCGATCCTGGCGGTGGCACTGGTGGCGCTCACTCAGGTGCGGCCGGGCGGTTCGCTCGCGTGGCTGATCGGGTCGCTGCTGCTGGCCGGCATCGGCATCGGGCTCGCATTCGGTGTCATGGACAACGCCGCGGTGAGCGTGGTGCCGCCGGAGCAGAGCGGCATGGCATCCGGCATGTTCAACACCATCCGGCTCACCGGCGAGACGCTCGGCATCGCTTCCGTGGGCGGCATTCTGCTCACGCTCACGCAGGGGTCGAGCTCGACCGGGCTGGCGGACGCCGTGGTGCAGGGCCGTTTGGAGACGGCTCGTTCCGGCTTCGGTGAACAGCTGACGCAGCACGCGGTCGACGCATATGTCGGTGGCTGGCACGTGGTGTTCGGCGGCATGGCCGTCCTCGCGGTCACCGGTGCCGCCGCGATCTACCTGATGGTCTCGGATCGCGATCTCGCGAGCTGATCTTTCTTCGTTGGGGGGAAGAAGAAGTGACGATCCCGCACGCCGATTTACAGCCGCGGATGGCGGTTCTGGACCGCACCCGCACGGTTGACCGGACGTTGCTGCACCGCACGCACCTGTCCGAGGTGTTCCTGACCGACGCGGTGGGGGTGGACGCCGACCGGTACCTGACGGCCGCGCACCTGCCTCCCTCGCACCCCTACTACACCGATCACCTGCTGGCGCCGGGAGTTCCGGATCCGCTGCTGCTGCTCGAGTGCACCCGGCAGGCGGAAACCTATGGCGGACACGCGTTCCGCGAGGTGGACCTCGATCGGAAGTTCATCCTGCTGCGCTGGACGCTGGACCTGCCCGGCCTGGTGTCCTCGCCCGCGGGGCACGAGTTGACCATGGTGACCACGACGTCGGGCCGCAAGGGCGCCGGGTCGCGGATCCGGGCGCTGACGTACTCGACGGAGCTGTTCCTCGGTGGTCACCACCTGGGCCGGACCGTGATCGACGTGGGTTACCAGCCTGCGGAGTCGTATCGGTACCTGCGGTCACAGCGCCGGGGAACGCCGCCGCCGATGTCCTCCGCGGAGGGTCTGGCGATCACCACGGGCACGCCGGTCGATCCGCTGGCGGTCGGCCGGGGCCGGACGGACAACGTGCTGCTCGCCGACGTGGTCGTGGCGGGGGACGAGCTCACTGCCGGAGTGCGAGCGGTGACGACGAACCCGAGCATGTTCGACCACGCACAGGACCACCTGCCTGGCATGGTGCTGGTGGAGGCGGCGCGACAGGCGGGCATCGCGGTCGCCGGTGCGACGCCGTCCGCGTTGCTGACCGGAATGGAGCTGGAGTGCTACCGGTACGCGGAGCTGGACGCGCCGTTGACCGTGCACGCTGTTCGTGGCGCATGGACCGGGATTCGGTTTGAACAGAACGGCGAGGTCATCGCGTCCGGCAGTGTCCGGCTGGTGCACTCGTGACGCGCGCGGCCGTGTTGTGCGGCTTGGGTTCCTTCGTCCCGCCGACGGTCGTCGACAACGACGCGCTGTCCGCCGAGCTGGACACGTCCGACCAGTGGATCCGGAGCCGGACCGGTATCTCGCAGCGGCACATCGCATCTGGTCTGTCCACTTCGGATCTGGCGGTGAGGGCTGGTCGCGAGGCGCTGAAGTCCGTGGAGGGCGTCGACGCGCTGGTGCTCGCCACCAGCACGCCGGACCGGCCGTGCCCGGCGACCGCGCCCGCCGTCGCCGCGGAGCTCGGACTCGGTGAGGTCGCGGCGTTCGACGTCGCGGCCGTGTGCACCGGATTCGTCTACGCGCTGGCCAACGCGGCCGGGTTGATCGCGACCGGAGTTGCCGACCGGGTGCTGGTGATCGGCGCGGACACGTTCTCGACGATCCTCGACCCGGCCGACCGGACCACCCGCGCCATCTTCGGCGACGGGGCGGGCGCGGTGGTGTTGCGCGCCGGACGTGCCGACGAACCCGGTGCGCTGCAAGGTTTCCAGCTCGGCAGCGACGGTTCGCGCGCCGACCTGATCACGCAACGCCGCGGCGGCTACTTCGAGATGAGCGGCCGCGAGGTGTTCACGCAGGCCGTGCTGCGGATGGCTGAGTCGGTGCGACAGGTGGTGAAGGAGGCGGACTGGGAGCTGGAGGACGTCACGCACGTCGTGGCGCACCAGGCGAACATCCGCATCCTGCACGCCGTCGCGGACCAGCTGGGGCTGCCGCGCACGTTGATGTTCAGCAATCTCGACCGGGTCGGCAACACCGTCGCCGCGTCGATCCCGCTCGCTCTCGCCGACGCTCGCCTGCCCGCTGGGGCGAAGGTCGTGCTCACCGGCTTCGGCGGCGGGCTCACCTGGGGGTCCACGGCGCTCACGTGGCCCGTTCTCGGAAAGGAATCCGATGTCTGACCTGCACAACCGCCTCGTGACCATGCTGATCGACGACCTGGGCGTCGAGGACCGCGCGGCCGAGCCCGGCATCACGTTCGACGAGATCGACGTCGACTCGTTGCTGCTGGTCGAGTTCGCGCTGCTGATCCGCCGCGAGTTCGGCAAGGAGCTGCCGGAGGGCTCGCTCACCGCCGGCAGCACCGTCGCCGACGTCGTCGGCATGCTGCAGGAGGCCTGATGTTCAACGCGGCGATCACCGGCCTGGGTCTGGTGACCCCGGCCGGGATCGGCGCCGACGCGAACTGGGGACGGCTGAACGCCGGCGGTACGGCCGCCTCCAGAGACGCGGCGCTGTCGGGACTACCTGTCGACTTCTCCTGCCGGGTGCCGGATTTCGACGCTGTGTCGTTACTCGGTAGGGCGGCCGGGCGTCGGTTGGACCGGTTCGTGCAGCTGGCCGTCGTGGCCGCCCGCCAGGCCGTTCGGTCGGCCGGGCTTGATTCGTCCACATGGGATGGTGCTCGGGTCGGCGTGGTGCTGGGCAACTCGCTCGGCGGCTCGGCCACCACCGAGGAACAGCACCGGGCGTTCCTGACCAACGGACCCGCGGACGTCTCGCCGCTGACAGTACCGAAGTCGATGGTCAACATGGTCGCCGGGTACGTGGCGATCGACTGCGGCGCAACGGGTCCGAGCCTGGTCACCGCGACCGCCTGCGCGTCCGGTGCGACGGCCGTGGGCATCGCGCGCGACCTGTTGCGGTCCGGTTCGTGCGACATCGTGCTCGCGGGAGGCACTGAGTCAGCGCTGACCGCGGCGACCGTGACGAACCTGCAGCGGATGGGCGCGCTGACCTCGCGGGTGCACGACCCCTCGTCGTCCTCGCGGCCGTTCGACGCTGCTCGCGACGGCTTCACCCCCGCCGAGGGCGCCGGGATCCTGGTGCTGGAGCGGGAGGAGGACGCCCGTGCCCGCGGTGCCTCGGTGTTCGCCTGCGTGTCCGGCTACGGGGCGGCCTCGGATGCTTTCCACGCCACGCAACCTCATCCGTCGGGTGCGGGAGTCGAACGTGCGTTGCGCGCCGCTCTGGCCGACGCGGGTGTCGAGCCGGCGGACATCGGTCACGTCAACGCACACGGCACCTCGACGCCGTTGAACGACGCCACCGAGGCACTGGCGCTGACGCGGGTGCTCGGTGCGGGGACGCCGGTGACGTCGACCAAGGGCGTCACCGGCCACACGCTCGCCGCGGCCGGAGGCATCGAGGCGATCTACACCGCGCTGTCGTTGCACCACGGCGTGGTGCCGCCGACCGCGAACCTGGAGTCGCTGGATCCGGCGGTCGAGCTGGACGTGGTGTCCGGGGCGCCGCGGGCGTTGCGGATGAGGGCCGCGGCCTCCACGTCGCTCGGCTTCGGCGGTCACAACGCGGCTCTCGTGCTGACGGCTGTGTGAACATCGATCAGGGGGAGAAGTCATGCACGTGTCACCATTTCCGGAGGTGGGCGTAGTCGGTTCGGGACCGGCCGGCCGCCGTCTCGCCGACCTGCTCGCGGCGAGCGGACGCCGGGTCGTCGTGCTGGGGCGCGACTTCACGGCCGATCAGCTCGGCGGGTGCGGGCTCGTGATCGAGGCCGTTCCCGAGCAGGCCAAGCAGTCCGTGCTCGACGCGTTGGACCGGTTGTGCTGTGAGACCACAGTGTTGGCGACCACCGCGGTGCCGGTGCGGGTGAGTCCACCGCGGCCGGATCGGTTCCTGGCCGTGCAGTTCTGCGGTCCGGCGGCCCGCACGGGGCTGTTGGAGATCAACGCTCCGGCTGGTGGGCATCCGGCGCTCACCGCGGTGGCGGACGCGTTCGCCGCCGATCTGTCCCGTGCTGGTCTGAAGGTGCGCTCCGGGACCGGATGTGCAGAGGCGGCCAACGCTGTTGCTGTCGCGATGTTGCGTGATGCCGCAGCGATGGTGGCGGATGGCTACGTCACGGCGGAGGACCTCGACGCGGCCATGCGGGCTGGGGCGGGGATGGCGGTCGGGCCGATGCGGTTGATGGCCGAGATGGGTCTCGGGCCGGGTTCAGCGGGGTCGCGTGGATCCGTGCCGCTGGGCACTCCCCACCCCGTGCGGAAGGTCGCGGTGGTCGGCACCGGCACGATGGCTCGGGGCATCGCGGAGGTCTTCGTCTCCGCCGGCTTCGACACGCTGGTGGTCGGTCGCAGCGCCGAACGCCTTGCCGGTGACGCGTTCGCGGTGAGCACCGACTACACGACGCTGGCAGACCGGGATCTCGTGGTCGAAGCGGTTGTTGAGGACCTCGCGGTGAAGCGGGAGGTCATGGCCCTGATCGACCTGGAGTGCCGGCCGGGTGCGGTGCTCGCCACCACGACGTCCAGTCTGCCGGTGGTCGAGATCGCGCTGGCGACCTCGCGTCCGCACGACGTGGTGGGGCTGCACTTCTTCAACCCGGCGCCAGTGATGGAGCTCGTCGAGGTGGTGCGCACTAGCCACACAGGTGCAGACGTGCTGGCCACGGCGCTGCGGGTGTGCGCGGACCTGGGGAAGTCGCCGGTGGTGTGCGGGGATCGCGCGGGGTTCATCGTGAACCGCCTGCTGTTCCCGTGCCTCAACGCGACGCTCGCGTTGCTGGACGGGCTGAACCCGGGCGACCTGGACACAGCCGTGCGGGCCGCACTCGGGTTGCCGCTCGGGCCGTTGCGGCTGCTGGACGTGGTCGGCACGGACGTCGCGCTGGAAATCCAGCGAAGTCTTCGGCAGGCCACGGGCGATGCGCCGGCGCCGATGCTGGAACGACTGGTCGCGGATGGTGTGCTGGGCAGCAAGAACGGCCGCACCGTGCGGAAAGCACTGGCCGGAGCCCGCGCATGAGCACCTGGACCGCACCGTTGCGGGTGACCGCGTTGCCCGCCAAAGCTCGTCTGGTCGTCTTCCCGCACGCGGGCGCGGGGCCGGGCGCCTACCTGCCGTTGTTGCGCGATCTGCAGCCGCTGATCGAGGTGCGCGGGGTGACGTTGCCCGGACGTGAACGTCGCCGCGGCGAACCGGTCGGTACCACGGCTCAAGCCGCCGTCGAAGGCATCACGGCGGAACTGGCCGCACTGCGCCGGATTCCGACTGTCTTCTTCGGACACAGCCTCGGCGGCACGCTCGCCCTGGCGTGTGCTTCGCAGTGCGACGCCCTGGTGGTGAGCGGATCCGTGCCGCCGAGCACCCGCGAGATCCCGCGGACAGACCTGGCCGCGGCGGATCTGATGCTGGCGCTCGAACTTCTGGCTGAGCACCGCCGGACGGTGGTTCCCGTCCCGTTGACCGCGTTGGCCGGTGCGGAGGACGAGGTGGTGCCGGTGAAGCTGGTTTCGTTGTGGGAGAACCACACGAGCGCACCGTTCCGCGAGGTCGTGCTGCCAGGAGGGCACTTCTTCCCGTTCGTGCCTGCTCGCCGGGACGAGGTGTGCCGGCAGATCGAGCACGCGGCCCTGGTGAGTGCATAGCGAGGTGCCGCGGCCGTGGGGGTCGCGGCCGCGGCACCTCAATTCAGTTGGTCACTAATGAGACGTGAACTGGCCGCGAACCGCTCCACCGGGGAACGGACCGGTGTGCAGGTTCGAGTAGAAGTCCTTCGGCGACTTCTTCAGCGCGTCCAGCGTGGCCTTGTCAGCGGTGGCCGTGCCCGAGACCGCGAAGATGCCCTGCGGGATGGCGGTGCCGAAGAAGGTGATCTTCACCGGGCCGTTCTGGCCGGCGACGCCCTGGTGGACGTGGCCGAGCGTCGGTGCGTCGATGTTCACCCACGCCAGCGAGAAGTCCACGCCGCTACCCGAAGGCTGCACGAAGGTGACGGCCTGGCCGTCCGGGTCGCCTACCTTCGGGCCGTCCTGCACCGGCACCTCGTTGCGGCCGTTGGAGAACGCGCGGACCTTGCCGCCCTTGATGATGTCGAGCGGGTTCACGTTCTTGCCGAGCGGCTTGAGCTGCGCGCGAACGGCGCCGCCGGGCTTCTCGGTGCTGTGCAGGTTCACGTAGAAGCCCGCCGGGTTCCTGCGGATGTCGTCCGCGAGCTTCGCGTCGATCACGGTCTGGCCGGCCGCCGCGGACAACGTCTCCGGCATCGGCGTGCTGAACAGGTTGACCTTCACCGGGCCGTTCTGGCCGGCGTTGCCCTGGTGGATGTGGCCGAGGGTGAGTTGCGAGGTCTTCTTCCACTCGACCGCGAACGTCACGCGGTCACCGCGGACCTCGACCAGTGCCTTCGCTGAGGCGTCCGTGTCACCCACGGCCGGACCACCGGCCGTCGGGACCTCCTGCTTGCCGTCCAGGTCGGCCGAGAAGAACATCGGCTTGCCCTTGACCGGTGCGGGAGCGGGCTGGGTGGGGTTCGGCGCCGGGTTGGAGGGTGCCGGGTTGTGGCCGCCGTGCTCACCGTGTTCACCACCAGCGGCTTTGGTCGCCGTCGGGTTGGTAGCCGAGCCGCCGGCGTCGATGTTCAGCGTCGGCCCGTCGGCGGTGAAGTTCTGGAAGACCGAGCCGCCGTTCTTGACGACGACGCGGACCTCGATCGGTCCCTTGCCGGGCTTCACGGTGAACGAGCGCGACTCGCCCTTCTTCGCGCCGTCCAGGCAACGGCCTTCGAGCACGTCGGCGGCGCAGAAGGTGGCCTCGTACCCGGCCTGGTTGGTGATCTTCACGGTCACGGCGTCCTGGGCAGCGGACGCCGGCGTCACCACGGCCAGCCCGAGCGCGGCGCCCATCAGGCATGCGGCAGCGACAGTTTTGTTGCGGGACATGGGATGTACTCCAAGGCTCCTCAGTGGGAGTCGGGGGGTCTGGCGGACCCGACATGACCAACACGGACCCCGGCCGGATTCGGTTCAAAGAAAGTTCGTCAGTGAACCGGACGACGTCTCCGCACGTGTCGACGGCGGGAACAGGAACGACACTTTGGAGAAGAACATGCGTGCACGTATGGGAATTCTGCTGCTGCCCGCCCTGCTCGCGGGTCTCGCTGCCTGCGGAAACGAGGCGCCGCAAGCAACTCCGCAACAGGTTGCCCCTGCCAACGTCGAGGTGAAGATCGCGCAGTCCGACCTCGGGCCCATCCTGGTCGACCAAACGGGACGGACGCTCTACGCATTCACCAAGGATGAAAACAAGTCCAGCGCGTGCGACGCCGACTGCATCGCGGTCTGGCCCGCGCTCACCGCGCAGTCCGAAGTGGATGCCAAGGACGGCGCGGACATGAGCCTCGTCTCGCGGGTCGACGAGAGCTCGCAGGCCGTGTACGGAAAGTGGCCGCTCTATTACTACGTGGGAGACCAGGTCGCCGGTGACCTGAACGGCCAGGGCGTCGACGACGAGTGGTTCGCGATCGCGCCGGACGGCAAACTGGTCAAGAAGACCTCGTGAACACTGGGCCGTTCGGGTGTATCCGGCTAACGGCCCTGCTACCTCTGTCGACCCTGCAGGTGAACCAGTAGGGGGCGACACATGACCAGCGCAGGTTTTGACGCGAAGTTCCTCGGCACCGCCGCGGGACTCCCGACGCTGACCGAGACCGGGGCCGACGACGCGGTCGAGCTGAACGGCTCGACCACGATCGACTACACGCACTTCTCGCTCGCGCTCAGCAAGTCGCGCAGGTTCGCGATCTGGGTCGCGTGGAACATCGACGGCGGCGAGATGAAGGCGTTGAGCCGCAGCAACATCCCGTTCATCAAGGACCCCAGGGTTCCTGCCGAGTTCCAGACCGGCGACGAGCTCTACCGCGACAACAGGCTCGACCGCGGGCACCTCGCGCGCCGGGCGGACCTGTGCTGGGGCCCGAAGGCAGAGGCGCAGAGGGCGAACAAGGACTCGTTCTTCTTCACGAACATCACGCCGCAGATGGACGACTTCAACCAGAGCACGAAGGAAGGGCTCTGGGGCAGGCTCGAGGACGCGGTGCTCGCGGACGTCGACGTCGACAACCTCAAGGTCAGCGTCTACGGCGGGCCGGTCTTCAACGCCGACGACAGGGTGTTCCGCGGTGTGCCGATCCCGCGTGAGTTCTACAAGGCGATCGCGTTCGTGGTGGACGGCGAGCTGCGCTGCAGCGCGTTCCTGCTCACGCAGAACCTCGTCCTGGCCGAAGCGCTCGACCTCGACGAGTTCCGCGTGTTCCAGGTGTCGGTGGCGGAGCTGGAGAAGCGGGTGAACTTCACCTTCCCGGCCGAGCTGCACACCGCCGACACGGCTGCCGTCCAGCTGCTGGACGAGTCCGAGCGCAAGCCGTTGAACAGCCTCGCCGAGATTCAGTGGTGACCGGCGTCAAGTGGTGATGCGCACGCCTGGTAGCTCCTGACGCAGTTCTTCCAGCCGGGCCAACGATTCCGGCTGGTGCACGACGAGATGTTCCAACGCCGGCAGCACGCGCAGATCTGCTGCCGGCGGCACGCCGAACACCTCGAGCACGGCGATGGCCGGCCACCGTTCCAATCCTGCCAACGAGTAGGGCGGGCGGTGGTCGATCACCAGCTCGCGCAACGCGGGCAATGCCGGCAGCGCGGCCAGCCCGTCGTCGGTGGCCGAGTCACGGATCCGCAGGCGCCGCAGCGTTCCGCCCTCCAACGACTCCAGCTCGACTCGGCTGAAGTGCAGGTGCAACTCGTCGAGGTTCCTCACCGGAGCCAGGTCGATCCGCCCGAGCGGACGGCACCGGCTCAGGTGCAGCTCCATCAGCGATGCCGACAGAGCCAGTGGCGAGAGGTCGCGCATGACCTCGTTCTGCCACAGTTCCAACCGGTGCAGCGCGGGCATCGAGCCCAGCGGGTCGAGCGGGTTGATGTTGCCGATGCACCGCACGTGCCGCAGTTTCGCCAGGTGCATGATGAACTGGATCCGGTGCCAGCCACGCACGTCGACGCGCCGATCGCCGAAGTCCACTTTGGACAGCACAGTTTTGGCGTAGTTCTCGGCATCCGGCGTGTTCCGCCACGCGCGGAGCAGCTCGTCGATCACCATCGCGTGATCCACCGCCGCGAACTCCGCGATCCGCTCCCACGCACCCTCGCCGCCGATGTTCGCCAGCGTCCGCACGATGTACGCGGCCTCCTCGGTCGCCTCTGGGCCGGGCAGCAGGTCCACGACGAACGACCCGGTCTCGGACAACGCGTCGGCGTGCGCGAAGCTCTTCGGCGGGATCAGCGAGGCGGTGCCACGGCATCCGCGGTCGCCCGGCCGATCCGGAACATCTCCACCGCGAGCCGCCGCGCGTACTCCGGCTGCGACCACACCAGTTCGACGACCGCGACACACACTCGCAGCAGCAACGCGTCGTAGACCGCCGTCGCGTGGTCGGACGGCCCGCCGCCCGCCGGATCTTCGCCGACTTGGACATCACGTGGTTCCGCAACGACTCGGGCGTCAGCATCACCCGCAACGCCTCGTCGTCGCGCAACGGCAGCGACGCCTCGAGGGACTCCCGGACCGCGTCGACCGCGGCCTGCCACTCGTGCTGCTCGACCGCGCTCAGCTCACCACGCGCGAGCTCCGCGCTGACCCGCTCGACCAGCGGTCCCGGCCTGGTCAGCTCGCGTTGACGTTTCTTGTCCCTGGAGCCTTTGTGCACGACGTCGAAGAGACCGACCAGAACGCGCTCCAGCACGGTCTCCAGCACCATCAGCAGTCCGGCGGAAAACGGATCGGCCACACTTCCAGTATCAGCACGTGATCACCGGAGTTGGTGAGACTTCATCCGCTGTTCATGCGTGGGCCGCGACCTTGCGGACGTGACCGATGACGAACTCGCGCGTCGACCCGTCCTCGCAGTCCGCGGTCAGCACGCCTTCCAGATGCTTGGCCGGCGTGATCACGTGTGTCTCCAGCTGCCGCGGCCCGCTCGCGTACCTGATCTCGACGGGGCTGCCGTCCACCAGAGCGGACGCCAGGATCAGCACTTCCTCGTCGCGCAGGACGACGTTCTGGTCGCGCAGCATCCGCGCCGCGTTGGCACGCGGGGTGCCCCGGCCGACGGTCGGCCGTTCCTGCTCGACCAGCCTGATCGCGAGCTGGGTCAGCTCCAGGTCGTCCAGCTCGGTCCGCCACCACCGGTCCGGCCTGCGTTCCCCGCGAGCCGGTGCGCTGCGCCGCCCTACATGCTCCACAATGGACTGATCGCCCGCGTCGAGCCCGGTCGGCGCGTATCCGGCCCTGCGCAGGGCCGCCAGCGTCTCCGCCATCGGTTGCGCCGACGCGAGCACGGTCGGTGCCAGGAACCGCAGCTTCAACGACCCCAGCCGCTTCGACTTCACGATCTCCTGCAGCAGCATCGGATCCTCGGCCCGCACGCAGCTCGCCACGTCCGTCACCGTCAGATGGCCGTGCCTGCGCGCCACGTCCTGCACCTGGTACTCGATCACCTGCGGCAACGGTGCGTCCGACACGGCCGCGAGCTTCGCGAGCACATCTTCCGCGGTCAGGCCGGTGTCCAACGCGCGCCGCACCGATCCGGCGGACAGGCGCCACACCCGTGCGGCGTCGTTGTCCTCCAGGTCCGCCACCAGGTTCAGCGTCGCGCTCAACTCCGGCGACGGGAGCCCGTTCACCACCGCGGTCATGTCCGTCTGGAACGCGGCCTTCTCAGCCGCAGGTGGCATCAGTTCGGCTGCCGCAGCGTCGATGTCACCGCTGTTCAGCACTGCGGCACCTAACGGCGTCAGCGCGCCGCCCGCGATCAGCCCGAGCGACTCCATCTCGCCCATCACCGCGGCCGTCGCGCGCAGATCCTGCACCGCCGGCCGCTCCCACACCAGGTCGGCGACAAGTTCGTCGAGGTCGGTGAAGGCTTCGTCGGCCGAGAACCGCTCCAGCGCGGTACGCCTGAGAGCCAGCCCGGCCGCTCCCGTGTAGTCGCGCAACGCCGCCCGTGCCTGGTCCGGCTCCGGCCGCCAGTCCATCCGCTGCCACGCCTTGACCAGCGCCGCGAGCCGCGCACCGGGAGCCGAGCCGAGCCAGGAGTCCGCGTGCTTGGTCGGCAGCAGCCGCGCGCGTTCGATGCCGATCAGTTGCGCCTCGACCGCGAGCTCCAGCCAGAGCCGCAGCACGCCGTCCCCGACCCGCAGGGCCCGCGCGACCCGCCGGATCTCGACCGTCGCGACGCCGCCGGTGTAGCGGGCGTCGAAGCTGTCCTGCTCGCAGTGCGCCAGCAGCCGCGCCACACCGTCCACAGTGGACATGGCGGCGACCACTGGGGACACCCCGGACGCTTTGCGCCGCACCGGCTTCTTCGGCCGCAAGGTGAGCTGGTCGTGCTGCGCGCCGGTCGCCCGCACCGAGTTCACCGCGATGAGCCTGGCCCCGTCCGGCCACGCCAGCGCACGTTCCTTGAGCTGCCCGAAGGCCCGTTCGAAGTCGTCGATGGTGCAGCGCAGATCGGCGCACACCGTGTCGACCGTGCCGGCGTTGCCCTGCGCCACGATCGCGCCGAGCACGTCCACCGCGCCCTGGTCGAGCGTGTCCTCGACCAGGTGCACCGAATCGGCGTCGGTGAGCTGCGTCGCGAGGTCCTTCAACGTGCGGATGTAGCGATCCGCCACGTCCCGGCGGTGCACGAGTATCGCCGCCACCTCGTCCGCCTCGAGTGTGTGAAGCCAGGTCGCGAGCGCGTTGATACGGCGGGCCATTCATCTGATTATGGCCTTGGTTATGTGCACTCAAACGAATTTCACGCGCTTGGGCGATGAAACTAGGCTGACTCGGTGACGTTCACCGGCTTTGGCGAGTACGCCATCGACTTCTACGACGGCCTCGAGCTCGACAACTCGAAGGCCTACTGGGACGACAACAAGGAGACGTACCTGCGGGACGTGAAGGCGCCGATGGAGGCGTTGCTCGCGGACCTGGAGAAGGAGTTCGGCGAGGGCAAGGTGTTCCGGCCGTACCGGGACGTGCGGTTCTCCAAGGACAAGACGCCGTACAAGACCCATTGCGGTGGCGTCATCGAGAAGGGCCGCGGCGGCGGTGCCTACTACACGCAGATCAGCTCGGAGGGCCTCGCGACCGGCGGTGGTTCGTATCACATGGCCCCGGACCAGCTGGCTCGCTACCGCGCCTCGGTGGACGCGCACGGCGTGCTGCTGCGCAAGATCATCGACAAGCTGCTCAAGCAGGGCTGGTCGCTGCACGGTGACGTGATGAAGTCGAAGCCGCGCGGGATCGGCGACGACCACCCGCACCTCGACCTGCTCAAGCACAGGTCGATCTGGGTGCGGAAGGTCTGGGAGCCGGACGACGTGCTGCACGAGCCGGCGTGCCTCGACCGGGTGCGGAAGTCGTGGCGGCAGCTCAGGGACTTCAACGCGTGGTGCGAGGACCATGTCGGCGTGAGCGAATCGCCGAGGCGATAGCCCAGCCGAGGCCGATCCCGGCGACGTCAACCAGCGCGTCGAGCACGTCGCCGCTGCGGTGCAGTGGCGTGATGAGGTGCTGGAGCACTTCCGAAATGCCTGCGTAGGCGACGAGCCAGAGCAGAACGCGAGAAATATTCGCGTATAGGCCTGTGTACGCGAGCAGGGCGAACAGCAGCGTGTGCACCACCTTGTCCGTGCCGGGTGGCGAGCTCGGCACACCTGACTCGGGGGTGAACAACACGACGACGCTGAGCAACGCCGCGATCACGAACGGGAGTACTCGGCCCATTGTCAGAACATTACCGAGTGGTAGTTCGGGATCGGTCCAGGAAGGAGGTCTAGTCTCTACTGACGTGAGTCGACGCGCAAAGATCGTCTGTACCCTCGGTCCCGCCACTGGCACGCCGGACAAGGTCCGCGACCTGGTAGCGGCCGGTATGGACGTGGCCAGGATGAACTTCAGCCACGGCAGCCATGCCGACCACAAGCAGGTCTACGACATGGTCCGTGCGGCAGCCGACGAGTCGGGCCGCGCCGTGGGCATCCTCGCCGACCTCCAGGGCCCCAAGATCCGCCTCGGCCGTTTCGCCGCGGGTCCGGTCGACTGGAACACCGGCGACATCGTCCGCGTGACCGTCGAGGACGTCGAGGGCACGCACGACCGCGTGTCGACGACGTACAAGGAGCTCGCGAAGGACGCCAAGGTCGGCGACCGCCTGCTCGTGGACGACGGCAAGGTCGGCCTCGTGGTCGTCGAGGTCGAAGGATCCGACGTCGTGTGCGAGGTCACCGAGGGTGGACCCGTCAGCAACAACAAGGGCCTTTCGCTGCCCGGCATGGACGTCTCCGTGCCCGCCATGTCCGAGAAGGACATCGAGGACCTCGAGTTCGCGCTCTCGCTGGGCGTGGACTTCATCGCACTGTCGTTCGTGCGCTCGCCCGCGGACATCGACCTGGTCCACCAGGTCATGGACCGCGCGGGCAGCAAGCGCCTCCCGGTGATCGCGAAGATCGAGAAGCCGGAGGCCGTGGACAACCTCGAGGCCATCGTCCTCGCGTTCGACGGCGTCATGGTCGCCCGCGGTGACCTGGGCGTCGAGCTGCCGCTGGAGCACGTGCCGCTGGTGCAGAAGCGGGCGATCCAGATCGCCCGCGAGAACGCCAAGCCGGTCATCGTCGCGACCCAGATGCTGGACTCGATGATCACCAACTCCCGCCCGACCCGCGCTGAGACGTCCGACGTCGCGAACGCGGTGCTGGACGGCGCGGACGCCCTGATGCTGTCCGGCGAGACCTCGGTCGGCCGCTACGCCATCGAGTCCGTGGAGACCATGGGCCGCATCATCGAGGCAGTCGAGACCGAGTCGGTCGTCGTGCCGCCGCTGACCCACGTCCCGCGCACCAAGCGAGGCGTGATCTCCTACGCGGCCCGCGACATCGGCGAGCGCCTCAACGCCAAGGCCCTGGTCGCCTTCACGCAGTCCGGTGACACCGTCCGCCGGCTGGCTCGTCTGCACACGCACCTGCCGCTGCTGGCGTTCACGCCGGAGCCGGCGGTGCGCTCGCAGCTGTCGCTGACGTGGGGCACCGAGACGTTCCTGGTGCCGAAGGTGGAGTCCACCGACGAGATGGTCCGCCAGGTCGACACGTCCATGCTGGAGATCGGTCGTTACACGGCCGGCGACCTCATGGTGGTCGTGGCCGGATCGCCTCCCGGCACCATTGGCTCGACGAACCTCATCCGGGTGCACCGGCTGGGGGAGGACGACCACGCGTAGTGGCTGGCCTCTCAGCCTGATGCGTCGTTGAAGCCGGCCTCGCCCCCTCATACTGGTTGAGGGCGCGGGGCCGCTGCCGTGTCCGACGACGACCGCGCCCATAGGGAGAGTTCTGCCGTGACTGAGGCCGCCCGTGCCGCTGCTTCCTCGCCTTCAGGCCTGAGCGGACAATCCGCAGTGGACGACCTGGTCGCGTTGCTCGACCTGGAACGCATCGAGGAGAACATCTTCCGAGGCGTGTCGCCCGCCGAGTCGCCGGTGCGCGTCTTCGGCGGCCAGGTGGCGGGCCAGGCCCTGGTCGCCGCGGGCCGGACCGTGCCTGTCGAACGTCGCGTGCACTCGTTGCACTCGTACTTCATCCGGCCCGGCGATCCGCGCGTGCCGATCGTGTACGAAGTGGACCGCATCCGGGATGGACGGTCCTTCACGACCCGGCGCGTGGTCGCCGTGCAGCACGGCAAGGCGATCTTCACCCTGTCCGCCTCCTTCCAGCTGGAGGAGCAGGGCAACGAGCACTCGTCCGAGATGCCTCCCGTGCCTTCTCCCGAGTCGCTGCCGACGTGGACCGAGCAGGCAGAGGGCTACCAGCTGCACTCGTCGAAGTTCCCGCGGCCGATCGACGTCCGGTACGTGACCGAGCCGCCGTGGGAGTCGCGTGAGGACGGTCCGGGCGAGGCCGCGTCGCGCGTGTGGATGAAGGCGGACGGCAAACTGCCGGACGACCCGATGCTGCACATCTGCGTGATGACCTACGCCTCGGACATGACGTTGCTGGACGGGGTTTTGGCCAAGCACGGCGTTTATTGGGGCCTGGACAAGGTTCTCGGTGCGTCTTTGGACCACGCGATGTGGTTCCACCGCCCGTTCCGCGCCGACGAGTGGCTGCTGTACGACACCTCCTCGCCTTCCGCCTCGGGGAACCGCGGGCTGGCGACCGGGCGGTTCTTCTCGCAGGACGGTCAGCTCGTGGCGACCGTGGTGCAGGAGGGGCTGATCCGGGTGCTGAATGACCGGTGAGGTCTGGCGGCTGCATCGGGGCGGTTTGGAAATCGCACGGCTCGTGGTGACCGGTGGGGACTTCCCGTGGATGCACGCCCGGGTCGAGACTCTGGCCGGGTTCGAGGAGTTCCGGCCGGTGTTCGCGGAACTGGAGCAGGCGCTCGACGCCGAGGAGTACGAGCGGGCCGACGTGCTCGACGGCCGGGTCCGCTCGCTGTTCACGATGACGTTTCCGGACGGGGAGCCGGTGGCGGAGTTCCTGCTGCGGATCTACGCGGACGGCACGGCCGGGTGGCGTTGGCACGACGAACCGTTCGACTGACGCTCGAACACTGTTCGAGTGATCAAGTCTGGTTCGTGATCGCTCACGCCTGTAGCGGTTGGATGTGTTGCCGCGACAGCTCGATGTGATCAGACGAACCGGAGCGGTGGCGACAGGGCTGTTGGCGGCGGCCGCAGTGGTGGGGTGCAGCAGTGCCGGCGACAGCGCGACTCCCACGCCCGCAGCGCCCACTACCACCACCAGCGTGGCGTCGGACAACTCTGCGCTGGAACAGCAGGTGCGCGAGTCAGGCGTGTGGCGGATCAGCGACTGCAGTTGACCAGGTGCTCACGCTTTGCGGCGCCGATGAGTCGGCCGCAGGTTCGCCGGCGGCGTCAACGCCCGAGTCTCCACCCGCTCCAGCACCACCGAACTCGTCAGGTTCCGCACCTCCGTCCGCGACGCGATCTTGTCCATCAGAAACGCCTGCAGATGCGTCGAATCCGCCACAGCGATGTGAATCAGGAAATCGGCCTGCCCGGACACGTGGAACACCGCCCGAGTCTCGGCCTGAGCCATCACGAACGCCCGAAACGCCGCCACCACGGGCCGAGTGTGAGGCCGCACGTTCACCGCCACCACAGCCTCCAGCGGCAACCCCGTCGTGGCCGGGTCGACAACGGCGTGGCACCCCGTGATCACGCCGAGTTCGCGCAACCGGCGGACCCGTTGCAGGCACGAGGAAGGCGCCAGGCCGACGATCTCCGCCAGTGCGCGGTTCGGCAGCGTCGCGTCGTTCTGCAACTCCTCCAGGATGTGCCAGTCGACCGAATCCAGTTCGGCTTGTTCGCGCATAAGCGAACATCGTACTGACCAGCTGGAATGCCGCAGAACAACGCACGACGATCACCGGCATGCACATCGCGTGGACGTCGTTCCTGGTTGCCCTGCTGATCATCATGATCGTGCCGGGGCCGGACTTCGTGCTGATCATGGGGAACGCGGTGCGCAGCCTCAAGAAAGGCACCGAGGCGGCTCTCGGAGTGATCACCGGGCTGCTCGTCCACGCCACGCTCGCCACGATCGGCCTGTCAGCGCTCGTGGCCGCGGTGCCGACCGCGCTGCTGGTGGTCAAGGTGATCGGCGCGCTCTACCTGGCCTACATCGGGTTCATGACCCTGAAAACAGCCAAAGCAGCGCAGCCGCAAGAACATCAGGGCAACGTGTTCCTGCGCGGCCTGCTGTGCGACCTGTTGAACCCCAAGGTGATGCTGACGTTCCTGAGCCTCATCCCGCAGGCGATGGACCCGAACAGCGCGCCGCTGCCCCAAGCCGCGCTGCTGAGCGCGGTCACGGTGGCGACCTTCGCGCTGTTCTGGGTCATCGTCGTGCCACTAGCGCGTCAGCTGGGGGCCGTCCTGAGCAAGCCCAAGATCCGGGCGACGTTCGAGCGGGTCTGTGGTACCGCTCTCATCGGGATGGCCGCTTCGGTCCTGGCGGCTTAGGACCAAGTCACGGTCAGCTCGTCCCGGGTCCCGAACCGGACCAGGTGCCGTTCCACGACGTCCTGCAGACGAGCCACGTCTTCCTCCGACGAACACACGACACGCATCACCAGGGCGTCGGACGAAGCCTCGAACTCCGCCAGCCCCAGAGAAAAGCGCACGAAGCCCCGAGTGTCCTCCCAGGACCCCTCGAGGTCCTTGTGCGTGAAGTGTTTCACCAGCTGCGAGCCGTACCTGGAGGCGCGGTCGGTCGCCGAGCGTCCCACGCTCGTGAATTCCGTCATGAAAGCCAACTTACGCCTAGCCATACGTACCGGCACGTGACGCGGTTCACCTGGCAAAACGGAGTCTGAGAACACCCTGTGACGTCTCGCGTAAACCTGAAGAACACGGCAGGCTGTCGCGTATGACGGAAGGCAAAGCACGTATCGCGGTCACCGGTCTCGCCACCATGGGCAGCAACCTCGCGCGCAACCTCGCGCGCCACGGCTTCAAAGTCGCCGTGCACAACCGGACGCCCGCGAAGATGAAGGCCCTGCTCGACGAGCACGGCCACGAGGGTGACTTCGTCGGCGCCGAGACGCTGCAGGATCTGGTGGACAGCCTGCAGACGCCGCGCCAGATCATCATCATGGTCAAGGCGGGTGGCCCCACCGACGCCGTCATCGACGAGCTGAGTGACATCCTCGAACCCGGCGACATGGTCATCGACGGCGGCAACGCCCACTTCAACGACACGCGCCGCCGCGAGGCCGCGTTGAAGGAGAAGGGGCTGCTGTTCGTCGGCGCCGGCATCTCCGGTGGCGAGGAGGGCGCGCTCAACGGGCCCAGCATCATGCCGGGTGGTCCCGCCGAGTCCTACAAGCACGTCGGACCGGTCTTCGAGGAGATCGCGGCCAAGGTGGACGGTCAGCCGTGCTGCGTGCACGTCGGGCCGGACGGCGCCGGGCACTTCGTGAAGATGGTGCACAACGGCATCGAGTACGCCGACATGCAGCTGATCGCCGAGGCGTTCGACCTGCTGAGCCGCGTCGGTGGGCAGACCCCGGCCGAGATCTCCGACGTGTTCACGCAGTGGAACTCCGGCGACCTGGAGTCGTACCTGGTCGAGATCACGGCAGAGGTGCTCAAGCACGTCGACGCGAGCGGAACTCCTCTCGTGCAGGTCATCGAGGACGCCGCCGAGCAGAAGGGCACCGGCCGCTGGACCGTGCAGGAGGCGCTGGAACTGGGCGTCCCGGTCACCGGTATCGCCGAGGCCGTGTTCGCGCGCAGCCTGAGCGGCCACACCGACCAGCGCAAGGCCGTGCGCGACGCGTTCGGTGCCCGCGAGGTCGTCGCGAAGCCCGACGCCGAACTGGTCGACGACGTGCGCCAGGCGCTCTACGCGTCGAAGGTCGTGGCGTACGCGCAGGGCTTCGACATGATCCGCGAGGCCTCGAAGAACTTCGACTGGGACATCGACCTCGGCGCCATGGCGACGATCTGGCGTGGCGGCTGCATCATCCGCGCGCAGTTCCTCAACCGCATTCGCGAGGCATACGACGCGAACCCGGATCTCGCGTCCTTGTTGGTGGACAACTACTTCCGCGACGCGGTGCAGAACGCTGAGGCCGCCTGGCGCAGGGTTGTGGTCCGTGCGGTCGAATCCGGTGTCCCGACTCCTGGCTTCGTGTCCGCTTTGGCCTATTACGACGGCCTTCGTTCCGAGCGGCTGCCCGCTGCTTTGGTTCAGGGACAACGGGACTTCTTCGGTGCCCACACGTACAGGCGGATTGATCGTCCAGGTAGCTTCCACACGTTGTGGTCGGGTGATCGATCAGAGGTGGAAGCGTGAAATTTCGAATTCTGGGGGCGGTCGTTGCTGCGGCGACAGGGTTGACCCTGACGTCCAGCGGCGGCGCGGTGGCCGTCGGAAACGAGGCACTGACCCGTGATCTCGACGCGATCCTGGCTGACGGCGGCCTCAAGGGCGCCGATGTCGGAATCACCGTGCGGGACGCGAACACCGGTGAGGTCGTCTACACCAGATCCGGTGGCAGGCGCTCGCAGGTGGGATCGAACCTGAAGGTGCTCACCACGACGTCTGCTCTCGATCTGCTCGGACCGGACTTCCGGTGGAAGACCGAGCTGCAGTCGTCGGGCGCTCAGAACGGGTCGACGCTGAACGGCGACCTCGTCCTGCGCGGTACCGGCGACCCGACGATGTCCGCGGCGCGTTACAAGGCGCTGGCGGACTCGTTGAAGGCCAAGGGTGTCACGTCGGTCAGCGGCGCGCTCGTGCTGGACGACACGGCGTTCGACTCCCAGCCCTACGGACTGGGCTGGGCGTGGGACGACGAGCCGTACGCGTACAGCGCGGTGACCTCGGCGCTGACGCTGTCGCCGGACGCGAAGTTCAGCGCCGGCACGGTGGTCGTCACCGCGTCGCCGGGTGCCTCTCCTGGCGCCCCGGCTCAAGTGAGCGTCTTCCCGCCGAACGACCAGTTGCAGATCGTGAACACGGCGACCACCGGCGACGACGGTGTGTCGATCGAGCGTGACCACGGCACGAACGTGGTCAGGGTCAGCGGTTCGACGACGTCCGACGCGTCGGCGCTCGTCACCGTCACGGACCCGACCGCTGTGGTCGGGTCGGTTTTCCGCAATGCACTGGAGCAGAACGGGATCCAGGTCCAGGGCGGGGTGCGCAAGGGCAAGGCGCCGCAGGGTGCCGCCGTCCTCGCGTCCGACCAGTCCATGACGCTGGGCCAGGTCATGAACCCGTTGCTCAAGAACAGCAACAACATGATCACCGAGGCGCTGGTCAAGACCGCGGGTGGCTCGTTCACCAACGGTGTCAACCAGCTCAGCCGCAAGTGGGCGGGCCTGGGCGTCGACGCGAACTGGGTCGAGATCTTCGACGGCTCCGGCATGTCCAGGATGGACGAGATCGCGCCGGACGACCTCGCGTCGATCTTCGTCAAGGCGAGGACCAAGCCGTGGTTCGGCGTCTGGCAGTCGTCGCTGCCGGTCGCCGGCCGGGACGGCACGCTGGTCAACCGCATGAAGGGCACCAAGGCCGAGGGCAACGTGGTGGCCAAGACCGGTTCGATGTCCGGCGTCTCGGCGCTGACCGGGTACGTCACCACGCAGGCCGGCCGGCAGCTGGTGTTCTCGATCGTGCAGAACAACCTGGTGTTGTGGTTCAACCCCAAGACGATCGAGGACCAGGTCGCTGTGCGCCTCGCGAACGACGGCGGCGCGCAGGTGATGAGCACGCCGACGCCGAAGACCCAGGCGGTGCCGCAGCAGCGCAAGGCTCCTGCGCAGAAGCCCACCAAGGTTCCGGCCAAGGAGCGCTTCGACGTCGAGTGCTCGTGGGTCAACGCCTGCTAGCAGTCCCGCTGGTTTGAGATGAAGGGAACCTTCATCCACGTC
>NZ_JYJG01000098.1 GCF_000955955.1 Lentzea aerocolonigenes | reverse complement strand
GATGAAGGGAACCTTCATCCACGTCAGGTGGATGAAGGTTCCCTTCATCAGTTTCAGGCCGGGGCGGGGACCGGTTCCAGGCCGTTGCGGTCCGGGTCGACCAGGTAGACGCGGGCGTTCGAGATGTCGAAGTACATGCCCTTCAACGTCAGCGTGCCCGCCGCGATCGCCTCCCGCACGCTCGGGTAGCCGAGCAGGTTGTCCAGCTGTTGCGCCACGTTCGCGACCGCCAGCCGATCCGCCACCGGAAGTTCCGAGCAGCCCGGCGAGGTCGGCGCGTGGAAGCGGATCAGTGACGGTTCGGCGTTGCGCAGCCACGAGTGCAGGTGCGAGCCGCGCGTCGTGGAACCCCTCACCAGCGCCTTCATCGCGCCGCAGTCGGAGTGTCCACAAACGACGATCGAGCCGACGTTCAGCACCTCGACGGCGAACTCGATCGCCGCCCCGACGGACCTGTCCTCCGTCGAGGCCATCGGCACGAGATTTCCGATGTTGCGCACGCAGAAGAGGTCACCCGGCCCGGACGTGGTGATCAGGTTCGGCACCACGCGGGAGTCCGCGCAGGTGATGAACAGCTGCTGCGGTGACTGCCCGCGCAACGCCAGCTCGTGCAGGAACGGCCGCACCAACGGCGCCGACCGCCGCTCGAACTCGTGCATGCCCAGCAGCATCGGGTCGCTCTCGGCAGAAGAACGCTGCTCCGGCAGCGTGACCGGCGAGCCCTGCCAGTGCGACCACGGCGCGAACCAGCGCGGCAGCGGACCGGGCAACGTCTTGCGCCGCCCCGGTTTTCCCTGGTCGGCGCGGTCGTACCAGGTGTCGTGCACCTCGTCGACGTCCACCCGGCCGCCGAGCCGTTCGTAGCCCTCGCGCCAGTCGTTGATCGCCTCGTACGACGCGTGGTCCAGGTAGTCGACGTGCAGCTCCAGCACCACGTGCTGGCCGGCCGGCAGCCGCCGCAGCTCGCGCACGAGCCGCCCGACTCCCAGGAACACCAACGATCCGCGCACGCACACGCGGTTGCCCTCGACCCGCACCGAGCAGTGCGTCAACCGGTACAACGCGCGCAGCAACGCAATGGCCAAGCCGACGACCACGCCTTCGAGCAGTCCGAAGAGGACGACGCCCAATGCGGTCGCCGCGTACACCAGGAACTCGCGGTGCTTCAACAACGTTCGCATGCGATCAACGGAAACGAGCTTCAACCCGACGACGAACAGCACACCCGCCAGTGCTGCCAACGGGATCATTTCGAGCACGCTCGGGAACGCCAGCACCGCCACGCCGATCCACACGCCCTGCAGAATGGCGCTGTAGCGGGTTTTCGCGCCCGCCGCGACGTTCGTGGAGCTGCGCGCGAGCCCGCCGCTGATCGGCAGCCCGCCCAACGCGCCCGCGAGCACGTTGCCGGTGCCCTGCGCGATGAGCTCCTTGTCCAGCCGGGCACGCGGCCCGTCGTGCAGCCGATCGGTCGCGACCGCCGACAGCAACGACTCCATGCTCGCCACCAGCGCCACCGTGACGATGGCCGTGACCACCGCTCCGACGCTGCCCCGCGGCATCTCCGGGAACACCAGCGCGTGGCTGTCCGGCAGGTCGACCCGCGCGACGTCGAGCTTCAGCACGAACGCCAGCAGCGTGGCCGCACCGACCGCCACCAACGGCGCGGGGATCAGCGAGGCCCGCGGAACCCGGGGCCACAGCAGCAAAGCCGCGATCGCGACCGCACCGGCCACAACGGACCCGAGGTTGGACGAAGCCAGTTCTCCCGGCAGCTGCGCGAGGTTCTCCGGCACGGACGACAACGCCGTACCGCCCAGCACCACCACGAGCTGTCCCGCCGCGATGGAAATACCGATACCGGCCAGCATTCCGTGCACCACGGCGGGTGACAGCGACATCACCAGGCGGCTGATGCCGGTGAGCCCCAACGCCAGCTGCAGCACCCCGGCGGCCAGCGTGATCGCCGCCGTCGCCGCCCAGCCGAACTGCGCCACCAGCGACGCGACGATCACCACGAGCCCGGTGCCGGGCCCGCTGATCTGCAACGGTGCTCCGCTGATCGCGCCGACGACCACGCCGCCGACGACCGCGGAGATGATCCCGGCCATCAGCGGCGCGCCCGTGGCGTGCGCGATGCCGAGCGACAACGGGATCGAGATGAGGAACAGCACGAAGCTCGCGGGCAGGTCGTGCTTCAAGATCAGCGGTGGGCCGTGCGGGGTGTGATCGCCGGCGTCGGACTTCTGGAGATGGCTCACGACAAGGGTCCTTTCCTCGGAACAACGGGACATGGCCCTGTGCGGTCGGCACAGGGCGAGGGGGGAGGGGAGTCGGCTAGAGGCGCCCTAAGGGCAGCAGGAGGCGCGGCCGAACGGCAGCGAGCGCGTCGGCGCGGTCATGCGGGGTCGGCACGGGAACACCTCCGTGTCGGCACAGGCATCGGGTCTCGATCAGGCCGCGTCGCCATCAATGATGGGGCCGGAAACGGTGCTGTGGCAGATCTTTCAGCCAACCGTGTTGATCTTGACTCGCAACGTCACGTCAGGTGACGAGAAAGATGGGCCGGCTCCGGTCGGGGGGTGCGGAGCCGGCCCAAGTCAGGACGGAACTGAAGAACTATCGAGTTTCGGAATTCAGCCTACCGAGCGCAGGTGCTTGCCGTGTGAAGTCTCCTGGCCGACCACGGTCAGGATCAGCTGCGCCGACAGGTAAGCACGGCACGGTGCGGGCATCCTGCGCGAGAACCAGCCGCGCTTGCAGGTCGCGCACCGGCCGTGCTCGTCGGGCTGGTGCTCGTCCAGCAACGCCTTGACCACCGCGACCACCCTCGGCAGCTCTACCCTGGCGAGCACGAGGGCGGTCTGGTCGTCGCCGCGCTGGGCGAGCTCGGTGAGTGTGGCCAGGTGCGAGTGCAGCGACTTGTCCAGTTGGCTGAACACCGTGACGGCCATCAGGCTCAGAGCTCCAGTCCCTACGTAAGCAGCCCATGCAGACTGGCCCGCCCTCCCGGCGATCTGCAAGTTGCAATACACGAATGGATGACGTCTCTTTGCGACGCCCTGGTTCGGTCTCAAACTGAGACGTGGAACCAGGAGGTGTGGATGGCACCCAGGAGGAGTTATGCGGGGTAGCAGCCCGACCCTGCGCAAGCGCCGGCTCGTGAGCGAGCTCCGGCGCCTGCGCGAAGCGGCCGAGCTGACGATCGAGGAGGTGGGCGAGCGTCTCGAGTGCTCGGCCTCCAAGATCAGCCGCATCGAGACGGGACGCGTGGGGGTGAGCCCGCGAGACGTGCGGGACATGCTCACGGCCTACGGTGCGGACGGCGCCACCCTCGAGGAACTGGTCCAGCTCGCCAGGGAGGCCCGCCGCAAAGCGTGGTGGGACGAGTTCGGCGACATCGTGCCCGGCCGCTACGTCGGGTACGAGGCCGATGCGGACTCGATCAGGACCTATCAGGGCCTGATGATCCCCGGCCTGCTGCAGTGCGAGGCGTACACGAGGGCGTTGATCTCCCAGGTGCTGCCGGATGCGAGCACCGCCGAGATCGACCGCAGGGTCCGGTTGCGCAAGGCACGACAGGCCTTGCTCAGCGAAGACGACCCGTTGCGCCTGCACGTCGTGATCGACGAGGCGGCCCTGCGCAGGCTCGTCGGCGGCACCGGGGTGATGCGCACCCAGATGGCGCGTCTTCTCGAAGTTGGTGCGCTGCCGAACGTCACGATGCAGGTCGTGCCGTTCAGCGCCGGTGGTCATGCTGCGATGGACGGCCCGTTCGTCATCCTGAGCTTTCCGGAGCAACTCGACCCCGACGTCGTCTACATCGAAAGCACACGAAGTGGCGTCTACCTGGAACAACAGTCGGACGTCCATTGGTACGCCGAGATGTTCGAGCGTTTGGTGAAGTCCGCCCTGAACACCAGGGATTCGGCGACCCTGATCACTGAGATCGCTCGCACTCTCGCGTGACTGCGACCGGGAGTGAACAGACAGTGGAAAGCTTGCGTTGGCGCAAGAGCAGCCGTTCGTCCGCCGGTGGACCCGAGTGCGTGGAGATCGCGCTCGTCTCAGCCGGTGCGGCGGTCCGTGACAGCAAGAACGCCGACGGCGCGCGGTTGAGGTTCGGCGACGCCGGCTGGGAGACCTTCCTCGCCGCCGCGAAGACCGGCTCTTTCGTCTGCTGAGAAGACAGATGCCAGAAGGCCCCGACCGGAATTCCGGTCGGGGCCTTCTGCGCTTAGGGGACGTGGGCCGGCCGGCGTTCCGCCGCCGCGGGCTGGATGCCCCTTGCACGCCGGCCGACCCACGTCGATCATGGGGAGCAGCGGGTGTTCCGCTGTCCGGTCCAACCTGTTCCGACTGCTCGATCTCCGGTTTCCGTTGATCTCGCCGTCTGTGGTTGGTTGGACACGCTAAGCGTAAGAATGCCTTCTACAGCACGACTGGAGCCCGACTGAAGTGATCTTCAAGCTCCAGGTGGCCACCAGGCGAAGGACAGGTCGGTGACGCACGGCGAGGAACCCCTGCGGTTCGAGGTTCTCGGCCTCCTCCGGGTCGTTCGCGCAGGTCACGAGGTGGATCTTGGTGCCGCGAAGCAGCGCGCCGTCCTCGCGGTGCTGCTGCTCGCGCGCAACACCCCGGTCAGCAGAGGCCAGATCATCGAGGCCGTCTGGGGCGACAACGTGCCCTCGAGTGCGGTCAATCTGGTCCAGACCTACGTCGCCGGACTGAGACGAGCCCTCGAACCGAGCCGTGCTCGCCGCGCTCCGGCCGAGCTGCTGACGTCGGTCGGTGACGGCTACCTGTTGCGGGTCGAGTCCGGTGCGCTGGATCTCGACGTGTTCGAACGCCAGGTGCTGCTCGCGAACCGCATGCGCGCGGCCGGTGATCTGGCCGGAGCCGCGGTCGAGCTCGACGACGCTCTGGCGTTGTTCCGCGCCGAGCCTCTTGGTGGCGTTTCGGGCCTCTTCTGCGATGTCGAACGCGGTCGTCTCGTGGAACGCCGTCTGGCCGTGCTCGAAGAACGCGCTGAGCTCGGTCTGGCGATCGGCCAGGGTCCGGAGCTGGTGTCTCAGCTGACCTCGATGGTCGTCGAGCACCCGTTGCGCGAACGCGGCCACGGCTTGCTGATGCGCGCCCTGGTCCAGGCGGGTCGTCAGGCCGAGGCTTTGGCCGCCTATCGAGAAGCCCGGCGCGTGCTGATCGAGGAGCTCGGCGTCGAACCGGGGCCCGAGCTTCGTCGCGTGCACCAGGCCGTCCTCGCCGGGGACAGCCCCGAGCCCGAACGCGCACCCGTTCGCGTGCCTGTTCAGGCCGCTCCCGAACCCGCTCCGGTGACGATCCCCGCACAGCTCCCGCGTGCGCCCGTCTCGTTGATCGGCCGGGACGGCGAGCTGGCGGCGATGGATCACCTGCTCGCTGCTCACGACGGCCCGGTCATGCTGATCACCGGCCCGGCCGGCGTCGGCAAGACCGCGCTGGCGCTGCACTGGTCGCACCGGGTGCGCGAGGAGTTCCCGGACGGTCAGCTCTACGTCGACGTCCACGGCTACGACCCGAACCGCGAGCCGCTGGAGATCGGTGAGGTCCTCAACCGGTTCCTGCGCGCTCTCGGCGTCCCGGCCGGCGACACCCCCGTCTCGGTGGACGAACGGTCGGCTCTGTTGCGGACGTTGCTCGCTGACCGCCGCATGCTCGTGATGCTCGACAACGTGCGTGGCTCGGCTGACTTGCTGCCCCTTTTGCCGGGCGCGCCTTCGTGCGTCGTCGTGACCTCACGCCGTCGTCTGGTCGGCCTGGTCGCGCAGGTCGAGGCCAAACTGATCGAGCTGGACATGCTCGACCCCGAGGCTGCCGTCGACGTGCTGGGCCGCATCGCCGGCCGGTCGGACATCGAGGCCGACGCTCTGCGTGAGCTGGCCGAGCTGTGCGACGGTCTGCCGCTGGCGTTGCGCATCGCCGCCGCCCGTCTCGCCGTGTCGCCACGTCTGCGCGTGGCCGAGCTGGTCGAGGAACTGCAGGACGAGCACGGCCGCCTGGCCGCGCTGGGCCTGGAGGACGGCGAGGGCACCGTACGCGCCGCTCTGGACGCCTCACGCCGTGCGCTGCCGCCGGTGCCGGCGCGGTTGCTGGCGATCATCGGCCTGCACCCCGGCGCCGATCTCTCGGCCCACGTCGTCGCGGCGATGGGTGATGTGCCGCTGCTGGAAGCGCAACGGGCGTTGGACGCCCTGACGGCCGCCAACCTGCTCTCCGTCGGCGAACCAGGCCGGCACGTGGCGCACGACATGGTCCGCGTCTACACGAAGACGTTGGCGGGTGAACTGTCCGAACCGGAACGCCGCGCCGCGACCGGCCGCATGCTGGACTACTACCTGCACTGCGCCGACCTGGCCGACGGGATGCTCCCGATCAACCGGGGCAGCGTCCTGATCACTCCCGAACATCGTCCTGCGCACGTGCCCGCCTTGACCGGCGCGGCCGACGCGATGGCCTGGTTCGACACCGAACGCGCCAACCTGATCGCGGCCACCGAGCACGCCTCCTCGTCCGGCTGGCACGTGCACGCCTGGCAGCTGCCGTACACGTTGTCGCGGTACCTCTGGCTGCGGACCGAGCGCGAAACCTCGTTGCGCATCACCGAAGCCGCCCTGCAGGCCGCCATCGCCCTGAACGACGACGACGCCCGGTTCGTCATGCAGTTCAACCTGGGCGTCGCTCTGCTCCAGCTGGAACGCCACGACGAAGCACTGCTCGCCCAGCGCGGCGCGCTGGAGGTGGCCCGCCGCAAGGGAGACGTGCACCATCAGGCTCGTGCGCTGACGACCGTGGCGGGCACTCTGATGGACCTGGGCCGTTCCGCCGAGGCCGAGGCCCACTACCGCGAGGCCATGGAGATCTCGCGGATCGCGGGCTCGAAGTGGGCAGAGGCCAACGCCCATCATCACCTGGGGCTGCTCTACCTGACCACGCAACGGTTCGACGACGCGATGCCGTGGCTCCGGGTCGCGCTGCGGATGTACCACGAGGTGGGCGAGCAGTGCGGCGAGGCGGCGTGCCACGTGGACATCTCCACGGCCCTGCTCGAAACCGGTGACACCGAGGGCGCTCTGTCGTCAGCCCGTGTGGCCCTGGCCGTGGCTTGCGATGCCGTCTCGCCGTATCACCAGGCTCTGGCACACGACCGGCTCGCGGCGGTGTTCGACAAACTCGGCGCGGCGGGTGCGGCGGCGCACTGGCAGCGTGCGCTCGCGTTGTTCACCGAACTCGGTGCTCAGGAGGCGGACGGCATCCGTGCCCGGCTGGCTCGCGCGCGTGCGGTGACGGTGGGGTAAGGGGTTCGTCGCGGAGAACTGCGTGATCGCCTGATGCCTGAGGTGAGGCCTCAGGACCAACCTGGTGCCATGACCGAATGGACCCCTGAGGCGATCAAGGCAGAGATCGACTACCGCCGCTCCAACGCACAGTGCAACTGGCAGCGCTCGCACAGTCGCACGCCGTCGTGGATCTCCCGAGTGATCCACCGCACCTCTGCGAAACACAGCGGCACTTCCGCATGACCTGTGCGAGCATGCCACTTGTGGCGCGCCTGGGTTCTGGAATTCCGCTGGTCGCGCGCGACCGCGAGCTGGACCGGTTGCGCGCCGCTTTGGCGCAGGCGGGGAACGGCACCGCGGGAGCGATTCTCCTGGCGGGCGACGCCGGTGTCGGCAAAACGAGACTCATGGACGAGCTGGCCGCCAGCGCCGACGACACGCTCGTCCTCATGGGACGGTGCCTGGACGTCGGCGAGACCGGCCTGCCGTACCTGCCGTTCGCGGAAGCCCTCAGCACCCTCAAGGACGCCGCGAACCGGCCCGCGCTCGCGATGTTGCTGCCCCAGCTGGCACTTCCGGCCGCGCGCGAGCCCGGCACCGAGGGCATGATCGCCCCGAGCCTCATCCCAGGACGCAGGCCAGAGCAGGACGTCGGTCAGCTCCAGCTGTTCGACGCCGTGCTGGGCCTGCTGACCGACCTCTCCGAACGCCGGCGCGTCCTGTTCGTCGTTGAGGACCTGCACTGGGCGGACGCGTCCACGCGCTACCTGCTGTCGTTCTTGTTGTCCCGCTTGCGTTCTCAGCGGATCCTGATCGTCTGCACCTACCGCGCGGACGACCTGCACCGCAGCCATCCGTTGCGCCCCTTGCTGTCCGAGCTGGTCCGGCTGCCCGCCGTCGATCGCCTGGACCTGACGCCGTTCAGCGCCGCGGACGCCCGCAGGTTCGTCGAAGCCCTGAGTGACGACCTCCCGGAGGACGTCGTCCAGCAGGTGGCCGAACGGTCCGAGGGCAACGCCTTCTTCGCCGAAGAACTGATCGCGGTGGCGACGTGCGCCGACCGGACGCTCCCGTCGGCGCTCGCGGACGTGCTGCTGAGCCGGGTTGAGCTCCTCAGCCCCGAGGCGCAGCACGTGGTGCGCGTGGCCTCGGCCTGGGGGCGCCGGGTGAAGCACTACCGGCTGCACGAGGTCGCTGGCATGGCGGACCTCGCGTTCGACACCGCGTTGCGCGAGCTGGTCCAGCACCACCTGCTCGTCGTGAACGACGACGAGGTCTACTCGTTTCGCCACGCGCTCGTCCGGGAGGCCGTCTACGGCGACCTGCTGCCCGGCGAACGGGTGCGGTTGCACGCTGCCTACGCCCGGCACCTGGCCCAGCGGCTGGACGAACGCGGTTCCTCGGCCGCTCTTGCCCACCACGCCTTCGAGAGCCACGACCTGCCGCAGGCGTTGAAGGCCTCGATCCAGGCCTCGAAGGAGGCCGAACGAGCCGGTGCGCCCGCGGAGTCGTTGAGGTACCTGGAAAAGGCGCTCAACCTGTGGAACGCGGTCCCGGCGGCGGAGCGTCCGTCCGATGTGGACGAATCGGTGCTCCTGCGCAGAGCGTCCTGGGTCGCGGGCACGGCCGGGCAGCCGGAACGCGCCGTCGCTTTCGCCCGCAGCGCCACGAAAGCCATCACCGAGGACCAGACGCCGGAAGAGGCCGCCGAGATCTGGCTGCGGCTGTCGCAGGCGCTGGCGATCCTCGACGGCAACGAGGTGGAGCACTTCCAGGTCCTCGGCAAGGCGATGGACCTCGTGCACGACCGCGAACCGAGCCCCACGCGCGCCCGTGTGCTGGCGGGCAAGGCGTCCTCGCTGCGGCAGGAACGGGAAGACGACGCGGCGCGGGAGATCGCGTTGCTGGCGATCGAGGACGGGCAGAAGGTGAACGCGCCGGGTGCGGTCGCCGACGCACTGGGCACGCTCGCCATCCTCGACGACCACGCGATGAGGCACGACGAGGCCAAGGTCAGCTTCGAGCGCGCGATCAAGGCCGCGCGCGAGGTCGGCGCGTTCAACAACGAGCTGCGGGGTTGGTACTACTACGGCCTGATGCACTACGACCAGGGCGAACTGGCCGAGGCGGCGCGCGTCTTCAACGAGGCGGGTAACCGGGCCAAGGAGACCGGCCTGACGTGGAGCATGTTCGGGCTCGAGATCCGCATCCTCCAGGTGCTCGTGCACTACTACATCGGCGACTGGGACTACGCGGCGTGGGCGAGCGAACCGCCCGGCATGTCCGTGTCGTCGACTGTCCTGGCCCGGCTGGCGTCGGCGAGCACGCACCTCACGGTCTCGCGCGGCGACCTGGCCGAGTCCGAACGGATGATCACGAAGCTGCGTGCCGACTGGCACCGCGACATCCAGATCGCCCTGATCAACGGCGGTACCGGTGCCGAACTCGCGTTGTGGCGCGGACGTCCGGAGCTGGCGGTCGAACGCGTCACGGACGCGCTCGCGTGGGCGCTCAAGCTCGGCGGGCCGTGGATGCTCGCGGGCATCAGGATCGGCGCGATCGGCATCGCGGCGCACGCGGAGATCGCCGCGAAGGCCCGCCGCAAGCGCGACGCCGAGGCCGAGAAGAAGGCGGTCGAGGAGGGGCACAAGCTCGCCGAGCACGTGCGGCTGACCGCGGAGAACGGCAAGCCCCGCGCCGGAACCCTCGGCCCGGAAGGACGTGCCTGGTTCGCCCGTGCGCTCGCCGAGGAGTCCCGGTTGGGCGGCTCCGGCGACCCGGAGCTGTGGCAGAAAGCCGTCGACGAGTTCGGCTACGGCGTGGTGTTCGAGCAGGCGCTGTGCCGGTGGCGGCTCGCGGAGGCGTTGCTGGGCGCGGATCGCCGGGACGAGGCCGCCGAACAGCTGCGTCTGGCCGACGAGGTGGCGACCAGGCTCAAGGCCGTGCCGCTGGCCGAGGCCGTCGCGTCGTGCGCCAAGCGCGCCCGCATCACCCTCAGGGCTGACGAACCCGCACGGGAGCACGTCGACCTCTTCACCCCTCGCGAACGCGACGTGCTCGCACTGGTCGCCGCCGGACGGACGAACCGCGAGGTCGGCGAGGAGCTGTACATCAGCGAGAAGACCGTTTCCGTGCACCTTTCCCGCATCATGGCGAAGCTGGGGGCGTCGCGGCGGGCGGAAGCGGTGGCGATCGCGTACGACCGGGGTCTGCTGGAATAGCGCCGGTTGTCATACCTCAGGCTGATGTGCAACGCGTCGCGGAGTTGATGTCCGCGTACTCAGCGAACTCATAGCTTTCTCCTCGTCAAGGAATGAACCCCTGTGAGGAAGGCAAGCGACATGTCTGCACTGGTGTCCGAGGTCGGCACCCGGACCGCCGCGGCGGCCCACAACCTGGTGAAGGTCTACGGCAAGGGTGACACCGCGGTGCGGGCGCTCGACGGCATCAACGTCGCGTTCGAGGCTGGCCGGTTCACCGCGATCATGGGCCCGTCCGGCTCCGGCAAGTCCACGCTGATGCACTGCCTCGCGGGACTGGACACGGTGGACGGTGGCTCGATCCACATCGGACAGACCGAGATCACCAAGCTCAACGACAAGGACCTGACCAAGCTGCGCCGCGACCGCGTCGGCTTCGTGTTCCAGGCCTTCAACCTGCTGCCGACGCTGACCGCCCAGCAGAACATCCTGCTCGGTCTCGAGCTCGCCGGCCGCAAGCCCGACCAGCAGTGGTTCGACACGATCGTCAACGTGCTGGGCCTGCGTGACCGCCTGCACCACCGTCCGACCGAGCTGTCCGGTGGCCAGCAGCAGCGCGTTGCGTGTGCCCGCGCCCTGGTCGCCCGTCCCGAGGTCATCTTCGCCGACGAGCCGACCGGCAACCTGGACTCCCGCAGCGGTGCCGAGGTCCTCGACTTCCTGCGCATGTCGGTCCGCAAGCTGGGCCAGACCGTGATCATGGTGACGCACGACCCGGTGGCCGCGAGCTACGCGGACCGCGTGGTGCTGCTCGCCGACGGCCGGCTCGCGGGCGAGATCCACCAGCCCACCACCGAGTCCGTCGTCAACGCTCTCACGCACCTGGGGGCGTGAGCCAAAGATGCTGAAGACGATCCTTGCGGGCCTGCGCGCCCGCACGGCGAGGCTGGTGCTGTCCAGCATCGCCATCGCGCTCGGCGTCGCGTTCGTGACGGGCACGCTGGTGCTCGGCGACGCCGTCGAGGCCCAGACGAGGGACAACTTCGCCCGCAGCGCCCGCAACGTGGACGCCGCGGTGCACCTCGCTGACAACAGCGACAACACCGTGATGAGGGACGGCATCCCGGCCGACGTCCTGCAGAAGGTCCGCTCCACCCAGGGCGTGGCCGGCGCGGACTCCCGCGAGTACGCCAGCGCCGCACTGCTCGGCAGTGACGGCAAGGCGCGCAACGCGGCGGTCCAGCCGTTGCCGTCGACCGAGAAGCTGCGCGACTTCAACCTCAAGGAAGGCAAGTTCCCGGCGAAGGCCGACGAGGCCGCGATCGACGTCAAGACGGCGCAGATCGCGAAGCTCAAGGTCGGGGACAAGCTCAAGCTGCTCGACAAGGACAACGTCGAGCACTCGTTCAGCATCGTCGGCACCTACCAGCAGGGCGCCAGCAGCATGTCCATGTCCGGCAGCGACCACGTCGTCGTGTCGCCGGAGGGACTGCGCACGATCGTCCCGGACCAGCGGATCTACGAGATCGTCGCCGTGGCCGCGCCGGGTGTGTCGCAGCAGCAGCTCGTCGACAACATCGGCAAGGCCATCGGTTCCGGCTACAAGGTGCAGACCGGTGAGCAGCTGACCCAGGAGACGCTGGCCCAGGTCGGTGACGCCGCCGGCGAGATCAAGACGTTTCTCCTCGCGTTCGCGGCCATCTCGCTCATCGTCGCCGGCATGGTCATCTACAACACCTTCACGATCCTGGTCGCCCAGCGCACCAGGGAACTCGCACTGCTGCGCTGCGTCGGTGCGGAACGCGGCCAGGTCTTCCGCAGCGTGCTCGCGGAAGCGCTCTTCATGGGTCTCGTTGCGTCGGTGCTCGGCATTCTGGGCGGCCTCGGTGTTTCGGCCGGCCTGCAAGCCCTTGTCGGTACGGTTGGTGGCCCGAGCGGCGACGACGTCCAGATCCGCCTGCCGATCTCGTGGGTGACCATCGCCGCCGGCTTCGGTGTCGGCGTGCTCGTGACCGTGCTGTCGGCCGTGCTGCCGGCTCGCCGCGCCACGAAGGTCGCCCCGGTGGCCGCCCTGCGCTCGCAGCCGGACAGCCATGACGACGTGGCCCGCACCGGCAAGGTCCGGATCATCGTCGCCTCCCTGATCGCGCTGATCGGTGCCGCAGGTGTGTACTTCGGCCTGCAGCAGGAGAAGGAAGAGCCCGCGATGTTCATCACCGGCGGCGCCGTGATGGTGCTGCTGCTCGCGGTCCTGCTCGTCGGTCCGTTGTACGTGCCGCTGGTGAACCGCCTGTTCGGCAAGGCGCTGCGCGGTGTCCCGGCCAAGCTGGCCTCGGCCAACGCGGGCCGCAACCCGAAGCGCACCGCCGCCACCACGGCGGCGCTGATGATCGGCGTGACCATCGTCGCGATGGTGACCGTCGTGGCCGGCAGTGGCCGCGAGACGATGAACCAGCAGGTCGACAAGCGCTTCCCGGCCGACTACGAGGTCAGCTCGAACGTCTGGAACCAGCCGCTGACCCAGAAGTTCGCCGACGAGCTGTCGAAGGTCCGCAACGTCTCCCAGATCGCGCCGGAACTCAGTGCGTACGGCGAGTCGGACAAGCTCAAGTACGGCGACGTCACGGGCTACCCCGCGGACGCGATCGGTTCGCTGGTGCGTCCTGAGCTGGCCGGCGGCACGCTGACCGGGCTCAAGGACAACGAGATCATCCTGCGCGAGAAGGAGGCCAAGGAGGCCGGCCTGTCGATCGGCTCGTCGCTGAAGATCAGCGACAAGGAGTTCAAGGTCGTCGCGCTGATCAAGGACAACAGCTACGGCGCCGGCATCGTGACGCTGCCCGCGGCCCAGTCGATCCTGAAGGACAACGCGCCGAAGGGCTACCAGAAGCTGCTGGTCAAGCTCGCTCCCGGCACGGACATCGCTGTTGCGCGTGCCGACCTGGAACGGGTCATCGCGACCTCACCGGTGGCGGTGCTGAACTCCGCGGCCGAGACCAAGGCCGAGCTGAACTCGCAGATCGACCAGGTGCTGCTGTTCATCTGGGCCCTCGTCGGCCTGGCGCTGATCATCGCCCTGTTCGGCATCGCGAACACGCTGACGCTGTCGGTGCTGGAGCGGACTCGCGAGTCTGCGCTGCTGCGGGCTTTGGGTCTCACTCGCGGCCAGCTGCGGCAGATGCTGGTGGTCGAGTCGATCCTGATGGCGCTGATCGGTGCGGTCGTCGGTGTGCTGCTCGGCGCCGGGTTCGGGTGGCTGCTGGTCCAGGCGATCTCCAATGCGGAGTTCCAGATCAGCTTCGCCATCCCGTTCGGTCAGATCGGCGTCATGCTCGGCCTGGCGGTGATCGCGGCGGTGATCGCTGCCGCACTGCCGGCCCGCCGGGCGGCCCGGAACTCCGTGGTCGCGGGGATGGCCGAGGCGTAGGACACCCTGCCTGGCCCCGGTTCGTCGGGGGACCGAACCAGGCGGGTTCGAGCGGGCGGAAACAGGGGCCGCGCGCTCGGGGGATCGGTGGAGGTCCGGTGCTGTCGGGGCACCGGGCCTCCGCTGCGTTGCCACCCGGTTCACCTGGCTGAACAGTCGCTACCCAGCTGTCCGCGGACTCAACCGGAAGTTCGCGAAAAAACTTCGACGGCGCGCGTCACTTTCGGCCCGAAACCCCCTCTACCTGGGGTGAGGGACGACCGGAGCGAGGGCCCGGTCGTCCCTCTTCGTCGTCTCCGGGGCCCGCTCAGGTGGCCCGGCGGACACGCTCGGCGTTCCGGTCCAGGTTTTTGTTGCCTGCCCCTACAAAGTTACGGAACGATGTCGACCGCTTGACACCCGCGCCTCTCCGGTTGAGTGTGAGAGCGCTCTCATCACAGTTAAGCGCCGCTCACGGCGTCGTCGAGGAGGACGGATGAGCAGAAGGCTGGTCGGCAGCGTCGCTGCGACCCTCGTGATGGTTCTGGCCGCGGGATGCGGCGGGAGTTCCGGGGCTGACGGCAAGGTTGAGCTGTCGCTGGGCCTGTTCTCCGACTTCGGGTACGACAAGCTGATCGAGGAGTACCAGGCCTCGCACCCGAACATCAAGATCGAACAGCGCAAGGTCAAGATGGAGCAGCACAACACGCAGCTCGCGACGCAGCTCGCGGGTGGTCGTGGGGCGGCCGACATCGTGGCGCTGGAAGAAGGCGTGGTCTCCCAGTTCCGGGCGTCCAAGGACAAGTTCGTGAACCTCGCGGACTACGGCGCCAAGGACCTCAAGGACCAGTGGGCCGGCTGGAAGTGGAACCAGGGCACCGCGGACAACGGTGAGTTCGTGCTGGGGCTGGGCACGGACATGGGCAGCCTGGGTCTCTGTTATCGGCGCGACCTGTTCGAGGCGGCCGGGCTTCCGACGGACCGGGATGCCGTCGCGAAGCTGTGGCCGACCTGGGCGGACTACGCGAAGGTGGCGGACCAGTTCACGGCCAAGACGCCGAACGTGAAGTTCGTCGACACCGGCCGCAACGTCTACAAGGCCATCCTCGACCAGACCGAGGAGGGCTACTTCGCCAAGGACGACTCCTACATCGCGGACAAGAACGCTGCGGTCAAGACGGCGTTCGACACGGCGGCGGCGCTCGGCACCAAGCAGCAGACCGGTGCGCTGGAGCCGTTCAGCCAGGACTGGAACGTCGCGCTGAAGCAGGGTTCGTTCGCCACCACGACGTGCCCGGCCTGGGCGATGGCGCTCATCAAGGCCGGTGCCGGTGACGGTGCGGCCGGCAAGTGGGACGTCACGACCGCGCCCGGCGGTGGCGGCAACTGGGGTGGCTCGTTCCTCGCGATCCCGAAGCAGGGCAAGCACCCCAAGGAGGCCTACGAGCTGGCCAAGTGGCTGACGTCTCCCGAGCAGCAGAAGCGGATCTTCAAGGAGACCGGCAACCTGCCCAGCCAGCCGAAGGTCTACCAGGACGCCGAGGTGCAGGCGACGGTCAACGAGTACTTCAACAAGGCGCCGGTCGGCAAGGTCTTCGCGACCTCCGCCGAGTCGCTGAAGCCGACCTACCGCGGCACGAAGGACTCGAAGGTCACGCCCATCTTCAACAGCGCGCTGCAGCGGGTGGAACAGGGCAAGCAGCCCGCCGCGGACGCGTGGACGCAGGCGTTGAAGGAAGCGCAGGACGCCGTCAAGTGACGGCGGTCAGCACGAAGACCGAGGCGGCCCAGGCCGCCTCGGTTCCTTCTTCTCCGGAACCGAAGCGCTTCTGGCTGAGCGGCTGGGACGCCAGGTACACGCCGTACCTGATCATCGCGCCCTTCTTCCTGGTGTTCGGGATCTTCGGGCTCTACCCGCTGGTGTACACGGCGTGGGTGTCGCTGCACGACTGGCAGCTGATCGACGGCAACCAGGGATTCGTCGGTCTCGCCAACTACGTGGAGCTGTTCGGCGACGCCAAGTTCTGGAACGCGCTGTTCAACACGCTCAGCCTGTTCGTGCTCTCGACGGTGCCGCAGCTGCTGGCCGCGCTGGGGCTCGCGGCACTGCTCGATCGCGGCCTGCGGGGCAGCGCGTTCTGGCGGGCGGGTGTGCTGCTGCCCAACGTCATCTCGGTCGCCGCGGTGGCGCTGGTGTTCGCGCAGTTCTTCGGCCGCGACTTCGGCATCGTCAACTTCCTGCTCGGGTTCGTCGGAATCGACCCGATCGACTGGCGCGCCGAGACGTGGGCCTCGCATCTCGCGGTGTCCACAATGGTCATGTGGCGCTGGACGGGCTACAACTCGCTGCTGTACCTGGCGGCCATGCAGTCGGTGCCGAAGGACATGTACGAGTCGGCCACGTTGGACGGTGCGTCGCGCTGGCGGATGTTCTGGGCGATCACCGTGCCGTCGATCCGGCCGACGATCCTGTTCACCGTGGTGACGTCGACGATCGGCGGTCTGCAGCTGTTCGCGGAGCCCGCGCTGTTCGACCCGGGGTTCGCCGCCAACAACTCGAGCGGCGGCTCCGACCGGCAGTTCCAGACGCTGGTGATGTACATGTACGAGAAGGGCTTCCGGTTGTTCGACGCCGGGTACTCGGCCACCATCGCGTGGATGCTGTTCGTGGTCGTCCTGCTCGTCGCCGTCGTCAACTTCACGCTGACGCGGCGCATCGCGGGCAAGGGGTGATCACGTGAAGAACGCCAAGGCAGGACCGCTGCTGTACGGGTTCCTGGTCGCCGTTCTCGCGGCGTCGGTGTTCCCGCTGTACTACTCGTTCATCGTGGCGTCGAAGGACAACTCGGTCCTCGGCGAGAAGGTGCCGCCGCTGGTGCCCGGCGGGAACCTGGTCGAGAACATCACGCGCGTCTTCGACACCGTCGACTTCTGGCTCGCCATGCAGAACTCGTTCATCGTGGCGGCGACCGTGGCGATCTCGAACGTCGTGCTGGGCACGCTCGCCGGGTTCGCGTTCGCGCGGCTGCGGTTCAAGGGGCGCGACTCGTTGTTCATCGTCGTGCTCGGTACCGCGATGGTCCCGACGCAGCTCGGCGTGATCCCGTTGTACATGTTGATGTCCGACCTCGACTGGTACGGCACGCTGCAGGCGGTGATCGTGCCCGCGCTGATCGGGTCGTTCGCGGTGTTCTGGATGCGGCAGGCGTGCGAGGAAACGGTGCCGTACGAGCTGATCGAAGCGGCGCGCGTCGACGGGTGCTCGGTGCTGCGGACGTTCTGGCACGTCGGTTTCCCGGCGGTGCGGCCGCAAGCCGCGGTGCTGGGCATGTTCACGTTCATGACGGCGTGGAACGACTTCTTCTGGCCGTTGATCGTGCTGGACCCCAACGACAGCCCGACGGTGCAGGTGGCGCTCTCGTCGCTGGCCAGCGGGTACTACACCGACTACTCGTTGATGCTCGCCGGTGCCTCGCTCGCGGTGCTGCCGGTGATCGCGATCTTCGTCCTGCTGTCGCGCCAGATCGTCGGCGGCATCATGCAGGGCGCGGTGAAGGGATGAGAATGACGACCGATTCGGACGTCGAGGTCGGGCGGGAGGTGCTGACCTTCCCGCCGGACTTCCTGTGGGGAGCAGCGACCGCGGCGTTCCAGATCGAAGGCTCGACCACAGTGGACGGTCGTGGTGCCTCGATCTGGGACACGTTCGCGGCGACGCCCGGCAAGGTGCTGGCCGGAGACACCGGTGACCCGGCCTGCGACCACTACGAACGGTACGAGTCCGATGTGGACTTGATGAAGTCGCTGGGCCTGGCTTCCTACCGGTTCTCCGTCGCGTGGCCCCGGATCCAGCCCAGTGGCAGCGGGTTCGTGGAACCGCGCGGGCTCGCGTTCTACGACCGGCTGGTGGACTCGTTGCTGGAGAAGGACATCCAGCCGCTGGTCACGCTGTACCACTGGGACCTGCCGCAGGTCCTGGAGGACTTCGGCGGCTGGCGCAACCGCGACACGGCCTACCGCTTCGCTGATTATGCCGCCCTCGTGCATGACCGGCTGGGCGACCGCGTGCAGGCGTGGACGACGCTGAACGAGCCGTGGGTGTCCGCGTTCCTGGGCTACGGCAACGGAATCCACGCACCGGGCATCACGGACGCGGTGGCGTCGCTCGAAGCGGCGCACCACCTGCTGCTGGCCCACGGCCTCGCCACCCAGGCGTTGCGCGCGCAGGCACCGGAGTCGCACCGGCTGTCGATCGTGCTCAACTTCAGCACCGTCTGGGGCGACGACGCCGAAGCCGTGCGGAAGGTCGACGGGCTGCAGAACCGCATCCTGCTCGACCCGATCTGCGGCCGCGGGTACCCCTTGGACGTCCTCCAAGACACCACCTGGCTGGGTGACTGGACGAACGTGGTGCGCGACGGGGACATGGAGACCATCGCGACCCCGGTCGACTGGATCGGCGTCAACTACTACAACCCGACCCGCGTGGCGCCCGCAGATCCGGACTTCGTGCCCGCCGGGCCGCACGCGGGCCTGCGGGGCGTCACCATTGAGCCGCCGCAGGGCGAGCTGACCGGGTTCGGGTGGGAGCAGAACGCCGACGCGTTCACGGAGTTGCTGGTGCGCCTGTCCCGCGACGCCGGCGGGGTGCCGCTGGTCGTCACGGAGAACGGGTCGGCGTTTCCGGACGTGGTGGACCCCGCTGGTCGCGTGTACGACGTCGAGCGGACGAAGTACCTGGTGGACCACGTGCGCGCGGTGCACCGGGCGATCTCCGAAGGCGCCGACATCCGCGGCTACCTGGCGTGGTCGCTGCTCGACAACTTCGAGTGGGCGGCCGGGTACTCGCAACGGTTCGGGATCGTGCACGTCGACTTCGAGACGCAGCGGCGCACGGTCAAGGAAAGCGCGGTCACGCTCTCCCGGATCATCGGGCAGAACGGGCTTCCCGCGCACGGCTACGCCGTTTAGCCGATCTGACGGGCCGAGGGGGCCTTGGTGCTCTCACCTGCGGATACAGCTGTGCCACAGGTGAGAGCGCTCTCTTGTGCTACCTGCGACGGAGCACGCGAGGATCGGCGTGCAGGTTGTCCGCGAGCCTGATGGTGATGAACTCGTTGTTGTCCGGCTTGCCCGGAGTGCGGCCCGACGACGACGGGAAGTTGTTGTCGTTGAGGATCGCGATCGTGCGGTCGTCGAGGATCGTGACGTCCTCGATGGTGATGAACGGGAACTTGAACGGGTTCGCCTGACCGCCGACGTTCTTCGGGTTCGCGATGTTCAGCAGATCGACGACGAGGGTCTTGTCGAGCTTGCCGTCGTTGTTCCGGTCGCGTTTGTCGGCTAGGTAGACGCGCTTGTGCTTCGCGTCCGCGCCCTGCCCGTTGTCGCGTTCGATGATCAGCAACCGGTTGCTGTCGACGGCGATGGCGTCGCCGATCGCGAAGCCGGGGTCTTCCAGCTGGTACTTCCACGTCCTGCCGGTGAAGGCGTTGCCGGCGATGCCGAACTCGTTGAGGCGCAGCGTGCCCGGCGTGTCACCGGCGACCGTGCCCTCCAGCAGCGCGTTGATCGTCTTGCCGTCGGGGGACAGCGTGATGCCCTCGAAGCCCTTGCTGCCGCCCAGGTTCGGGTTGCCGGCGGGGTTCTCGGGTGAGCGCACACCGGGCAGCGGGACCGGCGGTGCCATCAGGCGGCCGGCACGGTCGAAGTGCAGCAGGTACGGGCCGAACTCGTCGCCCATCCAGTACGTGCCGTCGGCGCCTCTGGTGACCGACTCGATGTCGATGTCCGCGCCGGTGATCACCCGGTCCGGCCTGGTCAGCGGGAACGGGATGTGGCTGTTCGGGTCGGTGAGCGTGATGCCGCCGACGACGTCGACCGCGCCGGTCTTGAAGTCCGGCGCGATGCGGTTGATGCGCAGCAGCCAGTCCGCGCTGTTGGCCTTGGCCCCGTAACCGTTGTCGGAGATGGCGTCGAACGTGCCGTCGCTGTTGCGGACCAGGCCGCTGAAGCCCTGGATCGGCTGGTCGGCGAACGGCGGCGTGACGCCGTTGATCGGGGCCGTGCCCAGTGCGGCGCCGCTCGGTTCGCTACCGGGCAGGTAGGTCTCCGCCGGCAGGAACGCGAAGTTCGTCAACGTGGCTTGGCGCGGCCCGGATGCGGGGGCGGCGGTGGTCGGCGCCGCCAGCGCGGTGACGGTGAGCAGTGTGAGGCCTACAGCCAGTGTTCTCCTCATGTCGCGAACCCTATGTGGAGCGTTTTACCCGTGGTTCGTCTCGCGGCAACAAGCTCGGTGAACTCTTGACGCATGACCACGACCTGGCGCATGCGCTTCGAACTCAGCGACAGCCCCGGCGCGCTGGCCCGCGTCACCATCCGGCTCGCCGCGGCCGACTGCAACGTGCTCGCGCTGCACGTGATCCCGGTTCCCGGCGGAGTGCTGGACGAGATCGTCGTGCGGGCGGGCGAGGGCGTGCTCCCCGCGGATCTGGTGGAGGCCGTGCGCAGCGAGGGCGGCAAGTGCGTCGGGATCACGGGAGCGAACCTGAGGGATCTCGTGGACGAACCGACCGCGGTGCTGCGAGCCGCCAGAATGGCGCTGGCCGAGCCGGACAAGACGGCCGAGGCGCTGCGCCAGGTGCTGGGCGCCGACTCGGTGACCCACGGCGAGGCGAGCGACGGTCAGGTTCAGCTGGGCGACCTGGTGGTGCGGCGCGGCTGGAGCCGGCTGACGCAGGTCGAGATCGCGCGGGCGCAGGCGTTGCTCGATCTCGTGGACACGCCCGCGCCCGCGATGCGAGGGATGCTCAGCGATGACGGCGTGGCACTGGTTCTGCGTCCTGGCACCGCGGCGGACGAGGACGCCGTCGCCGAACTGCACACCCGCTGTTCCATGAAGACGTTGTTCAACCGCTACCACTCCGGCATGCGCACGGTGCCCCGCCGCTGGCTGCACCGGCTGCTCAGCCCGCCGCGCGGCACCACGATCGTCGCCCAGTGCGCGGACCAGGTCGTGGCGCTGGGCCAGCTCATCCACACCGGCACCCCGGCCTGCGCGGAGGTGTCGCTGCTGGTGGAAGACGCGTGGCAGCAACGCGGCGTTGGCGCGGCGATGCTCGGCGCGTTGGCCTCCGACGCTCGTGCCGCCGGCCATGCCGAACTCGTCGCGTGGTGCCTGCCGTCGGAAAGCGCTCTCGTGCGGACGGCCGCTCGTGCCGGTCTACCTGCCACGACACGCCGGGAGGACGGCCTGCTGAGGGTCTCGATCGCGCCGCGCGGGCGTGCGGTTATGCCCCCGATTGGGACAGCCATGGCTGAAAAAACACGATGAACAGCGCGGAAACCCTCCTCGGAGATCGCTTGCGGCTAAGCTGACCGGCGGCTCAAAGGTTTTCATCGAGGAGTGGTGGTGCACGTGTCCAACCACGCGCGTCCGACGCTGGAGGACGTGGCCGCGAAGGCTGGGGTCAGCCGCGCCACGGCGTCACGAGTGCTGAACGCGTCGCCGCGGGTCAGTCCCGAAGCGCTGGAGGCCGTCAACGCCGCCGTGCAGGCCCTGGGCTACCAGCCGAACCGTGCCGCGCGGGCGTTGGTCACGCGTCGCACGGGTGCGGTCGCGGTGGTGTTCTCCGAGCCGGAGCCCAAGATCTTCGACGACCCGCACTTCGCCCGGCTGATCCGTGCCGGGGCACGTGCGCTGGCCGACGTCGACGTGCAGATGGTGTTGATGCTGGTGCACTCGCCTGACGACCAGGCTCGAGCGCATCGGTTCCTCGCCGGCGGCCACGTTGATGGAGCGCTCGTGTTCGCGCCGCACCGGAACGACGAGCTCGTGTCGATCGTGAAGAAGCTGCCGCTGCCGGTGGTGTACGCCGGTAAGCCCTGGGGGTCGTTGCGGGGGATGCACCTCGTGGACAACGACAACGAGGGCGGTGCCGTGCTGGCGACCGAACACCTGAAGTCGCTCGGGCGCAAGAAGATCGTGCATGTTTCCGGGCCGTTGGACGAGTTGTCCGCCATCGACCGGTTGAACGGGTTCAAGGCCGCTACCGGGCTGGATGACAAGGGCGTCGCGAAGGTCACCGAGGACGGTGGGTTCACTCGCGAAGGCGGGCGGAAGGCCATGGCGGCGTTGCTGGCGAAGATGCCGGCTCTGGACGCTGTGTTCGTGGCTTCCGACCTGATGGCCGCTGGGGCGTTGGAGACGTTGCACGAGGCTGGGCGGCGGGTTCCTGAGGATGTTGCTGTGGTCGGGTTCGACGACCATGTCGCGATTGCCGAGCACACGGCTCCGCCGTTGACTTCGGTGCGGCAGGATTCGGATGAGCAGGTCAAGCACATGGTCGAGCATCTGATGAAGCTACTTCGGGATGAGACGGTCAAGTCGAAGAAGCAGATGCTGCCTACTGTGTTGGTGCGGCGGGAGTCGGCCTGAGGGTTCGGGGCTGAGGTTTCTGTCGGACCTGCGTTGGCTTGCGTTCCGTTTGGGGGTGCGCGGTCCTTGC
>NZ_JYJG01000636.1 GCF_000955955.1 Lentzea aerocolonigenes | reverse complement strand
GGGCGAGGCGGGTTCGTGGCTGGAGCAGGAGCGTTCCAGCTGGCTGGCCGCGTTCAACGAGGCGGCGCGGATCGGATGGCACCGCCAGGTCCTGGAGCTCGCGACGGCCATGCACTGGTACTCCGACGACCGCTGGTACGCGGTCGAGTGGGTCGAGATCTTCGGCCTGGGGGTCGACGCCGCGCGGGCGTTGGGCGACGTGGCCGCGGAGGCGCAGCAGCGCAACTTCCTGGGATGGGCGCTGGCCATGGTGAAGAACACCGAGGCCGCGCTGGAGCAGTACCTGCTCGCCCTGCGTTGCGCCGAGGCGGCCGACGACCCGCTGGAACGGATGTGGGCACTGGCCTACGCCTCCTTCCACGAGTACTCCCAGGTCGGCCGCGCCACGGCGATGGAGCACGCGCGGCAGTCCGTGGAGCTCGCCGCTCCCTTCGACTTCTGGGCCGTGCAGATGCCGGTCCGCTACCGGTTCGGCGCGCTCCTGTTGCTCGACGGGCAGCCGGAGGAGGCGTTCGCCCACATGGACGCCCTGCACGAGGAAGTGGAGCGCCGCAGGCGGGCAGGCGAAGCGACGAAGGCCCGGGACCGCCTGACGGCCATCCTCGTCGAGGGGATCGCCCGCTGCCTGCACGCGATGGGCCGGTGCGACCAGGCCGTGCCGCTGTTCGCGCGGTCCCGCGTCATGCAGCAGGAGGTGGGGGCCACGGGGCTCGCGGCCGCGGCGGCGGTGTGGGAGGGGCGGTGC
>NZ_JYJG01000635.1 GCF_000955955.1 Lentzea aerocolonigenes | reverse complement strand
CTACACCAAGGACTGGAAGACCGCGGCCAAGGACTCCGCGTTCAAGGCCGCGCAGGAGTCCGAGCGCGACCGGGTCTACTTCAACCCGGCCGTGAAGCAGGGCAAGGCCGACGGCGTGCGCGCCCTGGGCCAGTTCGCCTACTACGACGCGATCGTCGTGCACGGTGACGGTGGCGACAAGACCAGCTTCAGCAACATCCGCAAGCGCGCGCTCGGCAAGGCGAAGCCGCCGTCGCAGGGCGGCGACGAGAAGACGTGGCTCAACGCCTTCATGGACGCCCGCGTGTGGGCCATGAAGCAGGAAGCGGCCCACGAGGACGTCTCCCGCATCGAGACCGCGCAGCGCGTGTGGCTCAAGGCCGGCAACTTCGACCTGAAGACGCCGCTGAAGTGGAAGGTCTACGGCGACAGCTACACGATCAACTAGCTGGAAGCCGGAAGACGAAGAGGGGCGCTCCGAGCGGGGCGCCCCTCTTCCTGCGCGGGGAACCGGTAACGCCAGTTACCGATGAAAACGCTTGCGGCGCAACCACTACCACTGTTCAGCCCAGTGCTGATCACACCGGATCGCCGATCCGGTAAACCCTCTTGCCGGCAGTGGTCTGAGCCCCTTACCGTTGCCTCACTGCCGCCCGGGACACACCGACTTCTGGCCCCGGAGGAACCACACGTGAAGATCTCTGGTCGCGTCGCGGCCGCGCTTCTGGCGTGCGCCGCCCTCATCACCACCGCAACCTCGGCCCAAGCAGCGGACCTCAACGACCCGCGCCTCAAGGACATCGCGATGCAGATCGTGTCCAGCGCGGAGAACTCCACTTTGGACTGGAAGAGCCAGTTCGGCTACATCGAGGACATCGACGACGGCCGCGGTTACA
>NZ_JYJG01000634.1 GCF_000955955.1 Lentzea aerocolonigenes | reverse complement strand
CGGCACGTTCCTGGTGCAGCACTGGCTCGGCAACATGGGTTTCCCTCGCCGCTACGCCGACTACCTGCCCACCGACGGGTTCACGCTGCTCAACACGATCTCGTCGATCAGCGCGTTCGTGCTCGGCGCGTCCGTGCTGCCGTTCCTCTACAACATCCTGCGCAGCTACCGGCACGGCGAACCGGCCGGACGCGACGATCCCTGGGGCTACGGGAACTCGCTGGAGTGGGCCACGACCTCTCCCCCGCCGCGGCACAACTTCCTCGAGCTGCCGCGGATCCGGTCCGAGCGGCCGGCGTTCGAGCTGCACTACCCGCACATGGTCGAGCGGATGCGCGACGAGGCGCACTTCT
>NZ_JYJG01000633.1 GCF_000955955.1 Lentzea aerocolonigenes | reverse complement strand
CCCTGGTACGACGCGGCAGACACACTCCGCCCGACCAGCAGACCGAGGACGTGCTGGCCCCTACCGAGCGCGAGAGCTGAGCCATTCGCGGACGGTCCGCGCGGACGGCACGATCGCCCGCGTGGCCGCCGGGTCCGCCTCGACCGGGTTGTCGCGCAGCCAGCGCCACATCGTGATCAGGTCGTCGCCGACGAACCGCTCGAACAACCAGATCGGCATCGGGAAACGCCGTGGCGGCCGCCCGAACGCCTCCCGATAGTGGTCGCGGCACCCGTTGATGCTGAGCACGTCGGACACCAGCGGGAGGTCCTCGCCGACGAACCCGTCCGGCTCGGCGAACACCCGTGCCGCGACCGCGCCGAAGTCGTCCGAGCACAGCCACAACAGCGGACGGTCGCCGCCGATCAGCTTCGGCATCAGGTGCCACATCGACACCGGCGGGTAGAAGTCCTTGTCCGTCATCAGTTCCATGAGAGCCATCGGCCGCAACACGGTCAACGGCAGGCCCAGCCCCTGCAGGTGGGCCTTGATGACCATTTTGGACTCCCACGACCCGACGCCGGTGCCGGCGCGGTCGATGCCGGCGGACCCGTACACGACGTGCCGCACACCGGCCTCTGCCGCCGCGTCGCCCACGTTCCTGCCCTGCACGACCTCCTCGTCCAGGCCGCAGATCATCGGGTTCTGCACGCTGAACACGCCGTGTGCCCCGGCGAACGCGGGCCGCAACGTGGTCACGTCACTCATGTCGACTCGCATCACCTCGGCGCCCGCTTCGGCCAGGCGTCGAGCCTTGGCGGAGGACGGGTCACGGGTCAGCGCCCGGACCCGCCGGCCGTCCGCGAGCAGGTGCCGGGCGACCGCGCCGCCCTGCCGCCCTGTCGCGCCGAGGACCGCGACCAACCCGTCCATGCCTGGTTATCGCACGAACGGCCGATAGGTTACGGCACGGCGAACCCACACCACCCAA
>NZ_JYJG01000632.1 GCF_000955955.1 Lentzea aerocolonigenes | reverse complement strand
TCAAGGACTGCTCGGCTTCGCCATCGCTGATGGACATTCCGGGGCTCGCCCACGCAGGTTTACGCGGCGGCGTGGAGTTGGTTGCGTCTGGGGTTTCGGGCAGGAGCCAGCCACGCGGGTGGATAGAACGTCGGGATGCCAAGTTCCAGTCTTACTTCCCACTCGCTTTGGTGGATCAGCGTGTGGTGGTGACGGCAGAGCAGGACGGCATTCTCGACGGATGTTTCTCCATCGTCTGCCCAGTGCTGAATGTGGTGGGCGTCGCAATGTCTTGGTGGCCGGAAGCAACCCGGGAAGGCGCATCCTCGGTCTCTCGCTACCAGGACCCTGCGGATTCCCGCCGGGAAGCTGCGGGTTTTGCGGCCGATGTTCATCGGCTGCGAGTTCGCGCCCAACACCAGCGGGATGATTCCCGCGTTGCAGGCCAGCTGGCGGACCTGGTCGGCCGGGACCCGCTCGCCGTTGTCCAGCATGCCCGCGCCCACCTGCTCGGCCAGGTTCTCGTAGGACATCGTCACCGTCAGCGTGACCGGCTCACCACCGTGGTCGGGCAGCTGGTCGGCACGCGCCATCAGGTTGACCAGCTCCGCGAAGGCATCGCCGTCACGTTCGGGGCGACTGCGCAGGTCCGGGCCCTCCTCCGAGGTGTCCGGGCGAGGCTTGGCCAGCGGATCCAGCATCGCCTCGAAAGCCGCGCCGGTCACCGTGTCCAACACGGCCTTGACCTCCAGCTGACCGTTCTTCCAGCTCTTCCTCTGGTAGTTGACCGGAGGCGCGGGCTCGGGATCGCGAGGCTCGGGGTCGTTCTGGAACATCGCGTAGGCCAGCTGCTCGCCGAACTTGGGGATCGCGGCAGGCACGTTCTCGCGGGCGAAGTCCACCATCGCGGTCTCGGCCTCGGCGGGCAGGTTCTTCATCGCCTTGGTCAGCGCCGCGACGTGCTCCACCGACAACGCACCCTCGGCCACCGCCGAGGCAGTCACCGGAAGCTCCGGCGCCAGCTCGCTGCCAGTCGGCGTGATCTCGCTGCTCAACAGCCCGGCGCTGGCGATCCATTTCCGGGCCTCGCCGATATCCCAGCGAACAGCATCCCGCAGGACCCGCGCCAAATCCTTGTATCCGAACTCGGCCGCAGCCCCACGCCGATCCAACTCGGCGATCAAACGCAACTTCCGATCATCACGAATCCGACTCTCCCGCTCCTCATCGACGAAGCTGCGCAGCAACTCGTCGGAGGAGAGAAGTCGGATATCGTCGATCACGTGTTCTAATCTACCGCAAGATCACAACATAAAAGCAGGTCGGACCACACACGATCGAGTGAACAAATGATCGTGCGATGGCGAAG
>NZ_JYJG01000631.1 GCF_000955955.1 Lentzea aerocolonigenes | reverse complement strand
GGTACCTGATCGAGTCCGGCCGCCGGCGGGTGGCGACCATCGCGGGCCCGCAGGACATGCCCGGCGGGCTCGAACGGCTGCAGGGCTACCGGGAGATGCTCGCCGAGCACGGCATCGCCTACGACGAACGCCTCGTGGCGACCGGTGACTACAGCAGGGCGAGCGGTGAGGCGTGCATGCAGCAGCTGCTCGCGGGGAAGAAGAAGATCGACGCGGTGTTCGTCGCCTCGGACCTGATGGCCGACGGTGCGCTGGCGGCCATCGAGCGGGCCGGTCTGCGCGTGCCCGATGACATCGCTGTCGGCGGCTTCGACGACTCGCCCGCCGCGACCGCCGTCCATCCCCCGCTGACGACGATCCGTCAGCCGTGGAGCCGG
>NZ_JYJG01000630.1 GCF_000955955.1 Lentzea aerocolonigenes | reverse complement strand
GGGCCCGGCGACGGTCATCCTGCCGACGGAGCTCGTGGTCCGCGAGTCCGCTTGACATTTCTTGACCAATTGCGGCGCATTCGACGCAATTCGACTGTGCACGTTCACACAATTCGACATTCTCTCTCTTGAAACGATCTCAGAACTGCGGTTTTATCAGGGACAGATTCGTTCGCAGTACTTGTGAACGTTCCCAGTTCTGAGCCAGCTGAGTTTCTCTTTCGCCGCCCCTGCCAAGGAAGAGGTACCTCACCCATGTCCCAGATCCAGCGGTTGAGACGAGCGGCGATCACCTGCACCGCCGCGCTGGGCATCCTGGCGTCCACTGTGGCCGCCGGACCCGCGTCCGCCGCCGACAACCCGTACCAGCGCGGCCCGAACCCGACCCGCGAGAGCGTGGCCGCCAACCGCGGCACGTTCGCCACCGCCGAGACGAGCGTGGGCGGTGGCAACGGCTTCGGCGGCGCGAAGATCTACTACCCGGCCGACACGAGCCAGGGGAAGTTCGCCGCGCTCGCGGTCGTCCCCGGTTACACCGCCACCTGGGCCGCCGAGGGCGCGTGGATGGGCCACTGGCTCGCCTCGTTCGGGTTCGTGATCATCGGCATCGACACCAACAGCCGCAACGACTGGGACACCGCGCGCGGCGACCAGCTGCTCGCGGCGCTCGACTACCTGACCCAGCGCAGCTCCGTGCGCGACCGGGTGGACGCGAACCGTCTCGGCGTGATGGGCCACTCGATGGGCGGTGGCGGCGCGATCTCCGCGGCACTCAAGCGGCCCACGTTGAAGGCCGCCATCGGCAACGCGCCGTTCAGCGCCTCGCAGAACCTCACCACCATGCGGGTGCCGATCGCGTTGAACGCCGGCCAGCGCGACGGCACGGTCACGCCGTCGATGGTCACCGGCTACTACAACCAGGTCCCGGCCACCACCGAGAAGATGTACCTCGAGTTCTCAGGCGCCGGTCACGCGTTCCCCACGTCCAACAACTCGGCGCTGACCCGCAAGATCATCCCCTGGATGAAGATCTTCCTCGACCAGGACACGCGGTACCAGCAGTTCCTGTGTCCCGTCATGGACAACACCGGCATCTCGGCCTCGCGCAGCAGCTGTCCGCTCATCCCCGGTGACCCGACGCCTCCCACCGACACCTACAGCCTGGCGGGCGCGGCCTCCGGCAAGTGCGCGGACGTGGAGGGCAGGTCCCAGACGAACGGCGCGAAGCTGCTGCTGTGGCCCTGCAACGGTCAGGTCAACCAGCGCTGGACCCAGACCGCCGCCGGTGAGCTGCGCGTTTACGACAACCCGAAGTGCATGGACGCGGGCGGTTCCGGGCAGGGCGAACGGGTGACGAGCAACGCCTGCAACGGCGGCAACAGTCAGAAGTGGACGGTCAACGCCAACGGCACGGTCACGAACACGACCTCCGGGCGTTGCCTCGACGCCACCGGTACCGCGGACGACGCGCCGGTCGTCGTCAACACCTGCAACGGCGCAGCAAGCCAGAACTGGAGCAAGAGGTCATGACCGGAATCTCCCGCCGCAGCCTCATCATCGGTGCGGCCGCCGGAGCGGGTGCCCTCGCACTGGGCACGTCTCCCTCCGCGAATGCCGCGGCGTA
>NZ_JYJG01000629.1 GCF_000955955.1 Lentzea aerocolonigenes | reverse complement strand
TCAAGGGCGCGGACATCAGCTGGATGCCTCAGATGGAGGCCAAGGGCTACTACTGGCTCAACAAGTCCGGTGTGCGGCAGGACCTCTTCACGATCCTGAAGAGCTACGGCTTGACCGCGATCAGCCTGCGCACCTGGGTCAACCCGTCCAACAGCCCGACCGATGGCCACTGCAGCATCCAGGAAACCGTTCGCATGGCTCAACGTTGCCGTGACGCGGGGATGCAGGTGCTGCTCGGCTTCCACTTCGGTGACACGTGGAACTCCGTCGGCGTGCAGAAGCCGCCCAAAGCGTGGGCGAACATGAGCTACACGCAGATGCGCGACGCGTTGCGGAAGTACGTCGACGACTCGTTGAAGCTGATGAAGGCCGGTGGTGTCACGCCGGGCTGGGTGAAGATCGGCAACGAGCAGAACAGCGGCATCTGCACCC
>NZ_JYJG01000628.1 GCF_000955955.1 Lentzea aerocolonigenes | reverse complement strand
CCGGCTCTTCGCCGACCCGAACTTCACCACGCTGCTCACCGGCTGCACCACCGCACTGGGAGAGCACGACATCCCGCTCATCCTGATCACCGCGGGCACCGAGGCCGAACGCCGCCGCATCCTGCCTTTCCTGTCGGCCCACCACGTCGACGGCGTACTGCTCATCTCCTCCCACCGCGGCAACCCGATGATCCACCACCTGCGCCAGGCCGACCTGCCGTTCGTGTGCTGCGG
>NZ_JYJG01000627.1 GCF_000955955.1 Lentzea aerocolonigenes | reverse complement strand
ACCTGCCGTTCGTGTGCTGCGGCAAGCCCCTCGGTGAACGCGGCACGCTGTCCTACGTGGCGTCCGACGACCGTGAGGGCGCCAAAACGATGGTGCGGTACCTGATCGAGTCCGGCCGCCGGCGCGTCGCCACGATCACCGGACCACAGGACACTCCTGGTGGCGTCGAACGACTGGGGGGCTATCGCGAGGTGCTCGCCGAGCACGACATCGCCTACGACCAGAACCTGGTGGCGACCGGCGACTACAGCAGGGCGAGCGGCGAGGCGTGCATGCAGCAGCTGCTCACCGCGGCACCGGGCCTCGACGCCGTGTTCGTCGCCTCCGACCTCATGGCCGACGGCGCACTGGCCGCCATCGGACGCGCCGGCCTGCGCGTGCCCGATGACATCGCTGTCGGCGGCTTCGACGACTCCCCCGCCGCGACCACGGTCCGCCCTCCACTCACGACCATCCGCCAGCACTGGAGCCGCATCAGCG
>NZ_JYJG01000626.1 GCF_000955955.1 Lentzea aerocolonigenes | reverse complement strand
GAGCTCGTGGTCCGCGAGTCCGCCTGAGCGAACCGGCGAAGTAGATCGCGTGCGATTTGACAAAAATCCCTGTGCACGTTCACAAGAGTCAGAGCAAAGACTCTTGAATGGATCGAACAACTGCGGTTCTATCAAGGTAGTTCGCACGCAACGACGATGTGCACGTTCACAGATTGCCTGCCAGGTCGCTGGTGCAACTGCTTCACTCGATCAAAGGAGATCGAATGACCGCACCCGGCATCGGCCGTGCGGGCGGAGCAGCCGTGCTGTTACCGGCCGACGCTCGTCCCGCGGCACCGCCCGCACCTGCCGCGTTCGCTGATACCGGCCCCGCGGCACACTCGCTCGATCTCCTCCCCCGCGTCGAGCACTGGACACGTTGACCACGTAGTCCGTTCGCGAATGGGCTTCTCTCTCCACAAATTCTCTTCTCCGCCCCTGCACAGGAAGAGGTACTGCGGCATGTCTCAAATCCAGTGGTCACCGGCCCACCTGCCGGCTCCGAGATCGCGTGGCGGCCTGCTGCGGCGGGCAGCGATCACCGTCGCAGCGGCTCTCGGAGTGCTCACCACGATCGTCGTACCAGGACCGGCGTCCGCCGCGGACAACCCCTACCAGCGCGGCCCGGCACCGACCCAGGCCGGCATCGCGGCGAACCGCGGCACCTTCGCCACCGCCGAGACGAGCGTGGGCGGCGGCAACGGCTTCGGCGCGGCGAAGATCTACTACCCGACCGACACCAGCCAGGGGAAGTTCGGCGCGATCGCCGTCTCACCCGGCATCACCGCCACGTGGGCCGCCGAGGGCGCGTGGATGGGACATTGGCTGGCCTCGTTCGGGTTCGTCGTGATCGGCATCGACACGCTCGGCCGCAACGACCGGGACGTCGAGCGCGGCACCCAGCTGCTCGCCGCGCTCGACTACCTCACCCAGCGCAGTTCGGTGCGGGACCGGGTCGACGCCTCGCGCCTCGGGGTGATGGGTCACTCGATGGGCGGCGGCGGTGCCTTCTCGGCCGCACTGCGGCGGCCCTCGTTGAAGACCGCGATCGGCAACGCGCCGTACAGCCCGTCGCAGAACCTGAACAACATGCGGGTGCCCACCGCGTTGCTGGCCGGTCAGCGGGACACGACGAGCACTCCGTCGATGGTCTCCGCCAACTACAACCAGATCCCGGCAGGCGTCGAGAAGATGTACCTCGAGCTCACCGGTGCCGGGCACGCCTTCCCCACCTCGAACAACTCGGTGGTGACGCGCAAGGTCGTCCCGTGGATGAAGATCTTCCTCGACAACGACACGCGCTACCAACAGTTCCTGTGCCCGTTGCTGGACAACACCGGCATCAGGACCTACCGCAGCACCTGTCCGCTGCTGCCGGGCGCCCCGACGCCTCCAGCCGGCACCTACAGCCTGGCGGGTCCGGCTTCCGGCAAGTGCGCGGACGTGGCAAGCGCGTCCCAGACGAACGGTGCCGGGCTGATCCTCTGGTCCTGCAACGGCCAGGCGAACCAGCGCTGGACGCAGACGGCGGCAGGCGAGCTGCGTGTCTACGACAACCCGAAGTGCATGGACGCCGGAGCTTCCGGACAAGGCTCGCGGGTGACCATCAACGCCTGCAAGGACGGCAACAGTCAGAAGTGGACGGTCAACGCCGACGGCACGGTGACGAACGCGGCGTCCGGACGCTGCCTCGACGCCGGAGGCACCGCCGACAACTCACCGCTCGTGGTCAACACGTGCAGCGGTGGCGCGAGCCAGAACTGGACCAAGCGTTCCTGACCCAAGGAGTTTCACCATGACCGACCTCTCTGGTGGCCTCTCCCGGCGCAGCTTGCTGATCGGTGCGGCTGCAGGCGCGGGTGCCCTCGCGCTCGGCGCGGCCCCTGATGCTTCCGCGGCCACCTTCGTCAAGGGCGCGGACATCAGCTGGATGCCTCAGATGGAGGCCAA
>NZ_JYJG01000625.1 GCF_000955955.1 Lentzea aerocolonigenes | reverse complement strand
GCCAACGGCTACTACTGGCTGAACAAGTCGGGCCAGCGGCAGGACCTGTTCACGATCCTGAAGAGCTATGGCCTCACCGCGATCAGCCTGCGCACCTGGGTGAACCCGTCCAACAGCCCGACGGACGGCCATTGCAGCATCCAGGAGACCGTGAAGATGGCCCAGCGCTGCCGTGACGCGGGGATGCAGGTGCTGCTCGGCTTCCACTTCGGCGACACGTGGAACTCCGTCGGAGTCCAGAGGCCGCCGAAAGCATGGGCGAACATGAGCTACTCGCAGATGCGGGACGCCCTGCGCCGTTACGTCGACGACTCGCTGAAGCTGCTCAAGGCGGGCGGTGTGACGCCGGGCTGGGTGAAGATCGGCAACGAGCAGAACAGCGG
>NZ_JYJG01000624.1 GCF_000955955.1 Lentzea aerocolonigenes | reverse complement strand
ACCCTTGGAATCAACCGTCTAGGCGATCTAGGCGATCTGGATCGACACGATGCGGCAGTAGTCACAGCCGTCGTCGAAACCGGGGAAGAAGATCCGGTCGAAGTAGGTGCCGAACCGGTCGTAGAACTTCACCCTCGCCGTGTTGTTACCGGCGTGGACCCAGGTGATGTTGTCGAGACCCACCTGGACCACGTTGCCGGTCTGCGGGTTCTCGCCCGCGTAGCAGTACTTGTCGGTCGTGGAGTTGTTGCGGAAGAACTCGAAGAAGACGTGCTTGCTGACGCACTCCTGGTAACCGACCTGGTGCGTGGCGGAGGCCGGCGTGACGAAGCCGACCGTCAGCAGCAGGGCAGCACCCAGCGCAGCGATCATTGCCCGCATTCTCATGCGAAATAACCCCCCAATTCAGTTTACCTACCCCAGATGTCATCAACTTCAGTTGATGACAGCAGCAACAGACTGCCCGAGGATCACGCAGCCTGTCAAGGTGGGTTCAAACGAGAGGGCCGCTCATCAACCGAGGTTGATGAGCGGCCCTCTCGTCTTTGACACGACTAGATGTTGCGCCGGTACTGGCCGCCCACCTCGAAGAACGCCTCGGTGATCTGCCCGAGCGTGCACACCCGCGCCGCGTCCATCAGCACCGCGAACACGTTCTCGTTGGTCTGCGCCACTTCCCGCAGCCGGGACAAAGCCTTCTCCGCCTCATCCCGGTGTGCCGCCTGGTAAGCACGCGTGCGCTCGACCTGTGAGGACTTCTCCTCCTCGGTCGCACGAGCGAGCTCGATCTTCACGACCTCCCGCGAGCCGTCCTCCGGCAGGAAGGTGTTGACGCCGACCAACGGCAGCGAGCCGTCGTGCTTGCGCTGTTCGTAGAGCATCGACTCGTCCTGGATGCGGCCGCGCTGGTAGCCGGTCTCCATCGCGCCGAGCACGCCGCCGCGTTCGGAGATGCGGTCGAACTCCGTCAGCACGGCCTCTTCGACGAGGTCGGTCAGCTCGTCGATGACGAACGAGCCCTGCAGCGGGTTCTCGTTCGCGGACAGGCCCCACTCCTTGTTGATGATCATCTGGATGGCCATCGCGCGGCGCACCGACGACTCGGTCGGCGTGGTGATCGCCTCGTCGTAAGCGTTGGTGTGCAAGGAGTTGCAGTTGTCGTACAGAGCGCACAACGCCTGCAGCGTGGTGCGGATGTCGTTGAAGTCCATCTCCTGCGCGTGCAGCGAACGGCCAGAGGTCTGCACGTGGTACTTGAACTTCTGCGAACGCTCGGCGGCGCCGTAGCGGTCGCGCATGGCCACGGCCCAGATCCGCCGCGCCACCCGGCCGATCACGCTGTACTCGGCGTCCATGCCGTTGGAGAAGAAGAAGCTCAGGTTCGGCGCGAAGTCGTCGATGTTCATGCCGCGCGCCAGGTACGACTCGACGTAGGTGAAACCGTTGGCGAGCGTGAAAGCCAGCTGGCTGATGGGGTTCGCGCCGGCCTCGGCGATGTGGTAGCCGGAGATCGACACCGAGTAGAAGTTGCGCACCTGCTGCTGGATGAACCACTCCTGGATGTCCGCCATCATGCGCAGCGAGAACTCCGTGGAGAAGATGCAGGTGTTCTGGCCCTGGTCCTCCTTGAGGATGTCGGCCTGCACGGTGCCGCGGACGTTGGCGAGCGCGAACCTCCGGAGCTGGTCGTACTCGGCGGCGTCCGGCTCGCGGTCGTGCTCGTCGCGGAACTTGGTGACCTGCTGGTCGATCACGGTGTTCAGGAAGTACGCGAGAATCGTCGGTGCCGGGCCGTTGATCGTCATCGACACGGACGTCGTCGGTGCGACGAGGTCGAAGCCGTCGTACAACGCCTTCATGTCGTCCAGCGACGCGATCGAGACACCGGACGTGCCGATCTTGCCGTAGACGTCCGGCGGGGTGTCGGGGTCGCGGCCGTACAACGTCACCGAGTCGAACGCGGTCGACAGCCGCGTGGCCGGGTTGCCCTTCGAGAGGTACTTGAAGCGGCGGTTGGTGCGGAACGCGTCGCCCTCGCCGGCGAACATGCGCGCCGGGTCCTCGC
>NZ_JYJG01000623.1 GCF_000955955.1 Lentzea aerocolonigenes | reverse complement strand
TGGTGCGGAACGCGTCGCCCTCGCCGGCGAACATGCGCGCCGGGTCCTCGCCCTCGCGCTTGAACGGGAAAACCCCGGCGGTGTACGGGAAGAAGCCCGGCAGGTTCTCCTTGCGCAGGAACCGCAGCAGTGAGCCCTCGTCGTCGTAGCGCGGCAGGCTGACCCGGCGGACCTGGTTGCCGGACAACGTCTCGCGCGTCAGCTTGGTGTGGATCTCCTTGTCCCGCACCTTGAACACGAGCTCGTCGCCGGAGTACTGCTCACGGGTCTGCTCCCAGCCGCCCAGGAGGTCCGCGGTGTCGCGGTCGACCTCGCGCTCGGCGGCCGAAACCAGCTCCGCGATGTCCTCGACGCCCTTTCCGGCTGCTTCCAACGCCTTCTGCGCGCCGGTGAGCTGGGTGTGCGTGCGGACCGCCTCGACCTGCTCGTCGGTCTTGCGGTGGTAGCCGCGCACGGTGTCGGCGATGTCGGACAGGTAGCGCGCGCGGGAGGCCGGCACGACCGTGGACGCGCTCGTGGACGTCTTGCCGTTGACCGTCGCGAGAGAGCCTTCTTCAACGGTGAGGCCGTGGCCGACCAAGCCGTCGCGCAGGAACTGGTACAGCGCGGTGACGCCGTCGTCGTTGAACGTCGCGGCGGACGTGCCGAACACCGGCATGTCCTCCCACTTCACGCCGAACGCCTCGCGGTTGCGCACCATCTGCCGCGCCACGTCACGACGCGCGTCCTCGGCACCGCGGCGCTCGAACTTGTTGATCGCCACGGCGTCCGCGTAGTCGAGCATGTCGATCTTCTCGAGCTGCGACGCGGCACCGAACTCCGGCGTCATCACGTACAGCGAGAAGTCCACGAACGGCACGATGGCCGCGTCGCCCTGACCGATACCGGGCGTCTCGACGATGACCAGGTCCGCGCCGGACGCCTTGCACGCCTTGATGGCCTGCTCCAGGCCGTCCGGGATCTCGCTGCCCGCACGGCGCGTGGCCAGCGAACGGAAGAAGACGTGGTCGCCGTCGAGGCAGTTCATCCGGATGCGGTCGCCGAGCAGCGCGCCACCACCACGGCGCCGCGTCGGGTCGACGGCCAGCACCGCGATGCGCAGCTTGTCCTGCTGGTCGAGCCGGAAGCGGCGCACCAGCTCGTCGGTCAGCGACGACTTGCCGGAACCGCCGGTGCCGGTGATGCCGAGTACCGGGACGTTGCGGGTGGTGTCGACGTCGACTTCGGCGCCGGCCTCGATGTGCGTGATCGCACGGGCGAGCGCCTCGTCGGACCCGGTGAGCAGCGCGTCGTGGCTGAACGGCTCGGTGAGCGCGTGGTCGCACTCCTCGATCATCAGGTTGATCATCCGCGCGAGGCCGAGCGACTGGCCGTCGTGCGGCGAGAAGATGCGCGCGACCCCGCGGGAGTGCAGCAGCTCGATCTCCTCGGGCACGATGACGCCGCCACCGCCGCCGTAGACCCGGATGTGCCCGGCGCCGCGTTCGTTGAGCAGCTCGACCAGGTACGAGAAGTACTCGACGTGCCCGCCCTGGTAGGCGCTGATGGCGACGCCCTGCACGTCCTCCTGGATCGCGGCGTTGACGACCTCCGCCACCGACCGGTTGTGCCCCAGGTGGATGACCTCCGCACCCTGCGACTGCAGGATCCGCCGCATGATGTTGATCGCCGCGTCGTGGCCGTCGAACAGGCTGGACGCGGTCACGAAGCGCACCGGGTTCGCCGGCTTGTGCAGAGTGCCAGAAGACGTCGACGTCATGAGAATAGTTTGACTTCCTACTATTGGACGTGCAACCGAGGGTGGTTCAAGTCTCTGAATCGAGCAGGAACGACATGGTCCCGCCCCGCGCCACAGGTTCGCTCGCGGAGCGCTTCGGACGGAATCGGGTGTGATCACAGCCGGTGACCACGGGCGACCCCGACCGAGCTAAGGGGATGATTCGGGGCCTTACCTGATGGCCGCGTGTGCTCCGTGCGGTCTAGA
>NZ_JYJG01000622.1 GCF_000955955.1 Lentzea aerocolonigenes | reverse complement strand
CGCTCGGCCTCGGTGCCGACAAGCGCGCGGAGTTCCTCCAGGTCGCGGAGCGCGCACGCAGGCGGGGGACGGCGACGTCGGCCCCCGGCTCGGCCGAGATGCCGGCCCTGCCCTCCCACCCGGTCGGGCGGGTGGCGGACCTCGACGAGCTGCAGCGGATGTTGCGGGTGAACCCGATGGTGGCGATCGTGGGGCAGCCCGGTGTGGGCAAGACCGTCCTGGCGGCGTATGCGGCACACCGGATGAAGGACGAGTTCCCGGACGGATGTCTGGCGGTCGACCTGCGCGGGATGGACGAGCGGCCGTTGCCCGTGCAGGTCGTGTTCGACCGTTTGTTGCAGGCCCTGGGCACGGGGTCGGGGAACGTACCCGCGATGGTGGACGAGCAGTCGGGGCGGTACCGGGCGCTGCTGGAGAAGCGGAAGGTGCTGGTGCTGCTGGAC
>NZ_JYJG01000621.1 GCF_000955955.1 Lentzea aerocolonigenes | reverse complement strand
GCGGAAGGTGCTGGTGCTGCTGGACAACGCGGCCTCGGAGGCGCAGGTCCGGCCGTTTCTGGCGGCGGCTCCTGGCAGTCGGACGTTGGTGACGTGTCGCCGGACGTTGGCGGGGTTGGAGGGGGTGCGGTGGTTGTACCTCGACCCGTTCGACGACGGGGACGCGGAGGCGTTGCTGGAGGCCGTGGTCGGTGTGGATCGGGTGCGGGCTGAGCCTGATGTGGTGGGTGAGTTGGTTGAGTTGTGCGGGAATCTGCCGTTGGCGTTGCGGATTGTGGGCAATCGGTTGGCGAGCAGGCCGCATTGGTCGTTGCGGTATTTGGTGGATCAGTTGCGTGATGAGCGGACGAGGTTGACGGGGTTGTCCGCGGGGGATTTGCAGGTGCGGTCGGCGTTCGAGGTGTCGTATCGGGGTTTGTCGCCGGAGGGGCGGGTGTTGTTCCGGCGGTTGGCTGCGGTGCCGGGTGCGGATTTCGGTGTGGAGCTGGCGCAGGTGGCCGGGGGTCTGACGGAGTCGGAGGCGTTCGGGCTGCTCGATGAGTTGGTGGACGCGAGCATGGTGCTGGCGGGTCCGGTGGAGGGCCGGTTCCGTTTCCATGACTTGTTGCGGTTGTTCGCGCGTGAGCGCTGGGAGACCGAGGATGACGAGGCCGACCGTTCTCTGACGACGGAGGCAGTCCTGGACCACCTGCTGGACATGGCGACCGCGGCGGGGGAGAGGTTCTCGCCGGAGGAGCCGGCGAACGAGGAGGTGTTCGCTTCGCT
>NZ_JYJG01000620.1 GCF_000955955.1 Lentzea aerocolonigenes | reverse complement strand
GGTGTTCGCTTCGCTGGCCGAGGCGGGCTCGTGGCTGGAGCAGGAACAGTCGAACTGGCTGGCCGCGTTCAGGGAATCGGCGCGCATGGGATGGCATCGCGAGACGGTGGAGTGCGCGCGGACGATGCGCTGGTACTCCGACGACGACCGGCACGCGGCCAAGTGGGCCGAAGTCTTCGCCATCGGGGTGGATGCGGCGCGAGCGTTGGGCGACATGGCTGCGGAGGCGCAGCAACGCAACCTGCTCGGGCGGGCTCTCGCGGCGGCAGGGGACCGCGAAGCCGCGCTGGACCAGCACAAGATCGCCCTGCGCTGCGGCGACGAGGCCGGTGACCGGCTGGAGCGGGTGTGGGCGCTGGCGCACATCGCCGCGGGCGAGTTCTCGCGCGGCGACCGCCGGGACGGTCTGGAACGCGCGCGGCAGGCCGTCGAACTGTCCGCCCCTTTCGAGTTCTGGACGGTGCGGATGACGGTGCGCTACCAGTTCGGTGTGTTGTTGCTGCTCGACGACCGGCCGGCGGAGGCGCTCACGGTGCTGGAAGAGCTGCTGCAGGACGCGGTGCGCCACAACCAGGACAGCGAGATGGCGTTGTCCCGCACGAGGTTGCTGGCAGTGTGCGTGGAGGGTGTGGCCCGATGCCTGCACGCGGTGCGGCAGTGCGGCAGGGCGGCGTCGGTGTTCGCCGAGGCGCGTGGCTTCCACGAGAAGGCGGGTGCCTCGGTGCACGCGGCGAGGGCTGCACTGCAGGAGGGGCGCTGCCGCCTCGACGCGGGTGAGCACCAGATCGCGGACACCCTGCTGCGGTGCGCGCTGGCCACGTTCGACGAGCTGTCGTTGCCGGAGCAACGGGCCGAGGCCGAGGTGGAACTCGCTCGCATCTCCGTGCGCTGAGGGGCGGCCGGTCTTCACGCGCCGTCGTTGCGGGGCGAGCCGGCACGCGCGCACCTGATCTCCTTTCCGTCTGCGGGACCGTCACGGAGAAAACGCCTTGTCCAGGCGCCGGAACGCGTCGGTGACGGTCCTGCGGTCGTTTGGACACGCGTCCAGGTGTGTTGAGGCAGAAAAGACTTCCTTTGTGATTCCCGGTTGGGCCGTTCGTGTTGATCCTCGCTGCAGAGAATGGCTGTATTGCGGAACGACCGCGGTGCGTTTGGGTTCGATCCGCATTCGGTGACCAGGGAGGTGCTGGTGTCGATTTCGCGGTTCGAACACGTCGATGAATGGCTGCGGCGCCCCTGTCGTCCAATGCTCACGGAGTCGCGGCGTCACCGTTCAACTCCGTCTCTCCGTCCAGGACTCCATTCCGTGAACCTCGTTGCCGACTGGTCCGGCTTCCCTTTCGCGCACAGCGCCGTGCTGTCGCGACGGGCGAGCTGAGCGGCAGTTCGGAGTGGGCTGAGTGGACATCAAGTTCGATCCGACGTTCGACTGGCTGTGGATCCTCGTGGCGGGCCAGAAGGCCCCGAGGGTCGACGTGGCGGCCACCCGTGCTCTCGCCCAGTACTGGATCGAGAGCGGGCGCACCCTGGACGAGATGGCGAACGTCGTCGTCGACCTGGTCGGCAACGCCGAGAGGGCCATCGGCGGCCGGGTGGGCAAGGCGTTCCGCGAACGCGTGATGAGCGTCGTCAAGTCCGTTCCGAGCATCGTCGGGCTGGCCGACCAGCAGTCGACCAGCCTGCTGAAGCTCGCGCTGAGCGTCGAGCAGGCCAACTACACGATGCTCATCGAGATCGCGTTCTTCGCGGCCTCGATCCTGTGGGCGCTCGCGAGCCCGTTCACCGCGCCGCTGGTGCCCGCCATGATCACCGCGGCCAGGACTGCCATCGAGCGGATCAGCGCGCAGCTGCACTGGGTGGTCCGGCTGATCATGGAAGGCGTCGAGGAAGGCATCGACGAGATCGTCCAGGACGCGATCGCCCAGATCGCCCAGTTCGTGGAGGGCAACCGCGTCGCCTGGGACGTCCAAAGCACCATCGTCGGCGGCGTCGCCGGTGCCGGTGCCGGCATCATCGCGGGCGGCATGCACACCGGCATGCGGGCGTGGAAGCCCAAGGCCGAGGACAACATGCTCTTCCACGGCACCAGCGAGGCCACCGCCGACGTCGTGGTGGGCGCCGCGGCTGCGGGAATCCTCGGCGGCAGCATGGACGACCTCTGGACCGGCGCGGCCGGCGGCATGTTCAGCGGTGCCGCGCAGAAGAAGGCCGGTGACGCGGGCGACGCCATCGAGGACCACCTGAAGGACACCGGGTACATCAAGCCGCCCCCGATCGGTGAGATCGGCACGCCGGATGCACCGGACATCCCCGGCGATGTGGCGGGCGGCGGTTCTGGGGGCAATCGTCCCGAGGCGGTGGCCGGTGATGGTGAGGGGGCCGGTTCCGGTGGTGGTGAGGGGGCCGGTTCCGGTGGTGGTGCCGCGAAGGTCGGTGGTGTGCCTGGTACTGGTCGTGGGACTGCGGATTTCGGCGGTCATGAGGACACCGTTGGTCCGCCGGTTGGGGGCGCGGCTGGGCCGCCTTCAGGTGTGGGCATCGTTGGCCGCGATGGCGGCGCGGTCCCTGGCCAGGGCGCGGTCCCTGGCCAGGGCACGGGCGGTCGGCCGGAAGCGGGCGGCGGTGTGCACGGTGGTGCCGTTGCCGGTGCGGTGGCGGGGGGCGGCTCGGCCGGGAACCCCGGCGGGTCGGGCGGTCAGCAGGTTCCGGGTGGCCAGCAGGTTCCAGGTGGCCCCCCGATTCCAGGGAGTCAGCAGATCCCGGGTGGCGGCCAACAGCCGACTCCCGTGCCACCCGTTGCGCAGACGCCGGGTGCGCAGTCGCCGGGTGCGCAGTCGCCGGG
>NZ_JYJG01000619.1 GCF_000955955.1 Lentzea aerocolonigenes | reverse complement strand
CCGCATTCTCCCTGCACACCGAACTCTTCGGGTGAGGAGCGCCGAGATGAGAAAACGCATCGCACTCCTGGCCGTCGCGGCGGTGACCGTGGCCGGCGCGGTTCTCGTGCAGACAGGTGGCACGGCGCTCGCACACGGTTCGATGGTGTGGCCCGCGAGTCGCACCTACGCCTGCTACGAGGACGGCAGGGCCGGCAGCGGTGGCGGCGACCTGAAACCCACCAACCCCGCGTGCATCGACGCGGTCGCCCTCGGTGGCAAGCAACCGCTGTGGGACTGGTACGGCAACCTGATCAGCAACGCCGCCGGACGGCACCGGGAGATCATCTCCGACGGCCAGCTGTGCGGCCCGACCACGAAGTACGACGCCTACAACCAGGCGCGGGCCGACTGGCCGGTGACGAAGGTGACGGCGAACGCCTCGGTCACCTTGCGCTACAACGCATGGGCGCCACATCCCGGTACCTGGGAGCAGTACGTCACCAA
>NZ_JYJG01000618.1 GCF_000955955.1 Lentzea aerocolonigenes | reverse complement strand
ATCTGGAGCCCGTGCCGTTCGACAAGATCACCAACCCGCCCCAGGCGAACGGTGAGTACAGCTGGCAGGCGAAACTGCCGAACAAGTCGGGCCGGCACATCATCTACTCGCTGTGGCAACGTTCTGACAGCCCGGAGGCGTTCTACAGCTGCTCCGACGTCCTGTTCGGCGGTGGCGTGCCGGACACGCAGCCGCCCACCGCGCCGGGTACTCCGGTCGCGTCCTCGGTCACCGGCAGCTCCGTGCGGCTGGACTGGCCGGCGTCCGCGGACAACTTCGGTGTGTCGGAGTACCGCGTCTACCGCGGTGACCAGGTGGCCGCCACCTCGACCACGAACTCGGTCACCGTCAGAGGCCTCACCGCGAACACCGACTACGCCTTCCGCGTGGTCGCGGTGGACTCCGCGGGCAACGTGTCACCGGCCTCGCCGGGCGTCGCGGTGCGCACCGGCAGCGGTCCCGGCGCCTGCACGGTGACCTACGGCAAGCCGAGCACCTGGAACGGTGGCTTCACGGCGAACGTGAAGATCTCCAACGGCAGCGCGGAAACCGTGCGCGCGTGGCAGCTCGTCTGGGACTTCCCCGCCGGGCAGCAGCTGTCGTCGGCCTGGTCGTCCACGATCACCGTCGTCGACGGGAAGGCCACGGCCAAGGGAGCGTCGTACAACGCCGACATCACCGCGGGCGGCACCGCGGAGTTCGGCTTCAACGCGACGACGACGGGTCCGGCGCCGGATCCGGTGAACTTCACGCTCAACGGCGTTTCCTGCGCCGTTTCGTGACGAGGGTCCTCGAGGTCCGGGCCTCGAGGACCTCTTACCGAACAAACACCATTGAAAGACAGGAGATCCGTGGCAATGAGGCTCAACGGACAAAGGCGGTGGGCAGCGGCGGGAGTCGCGGCCGCAACCGCCGTCGCCACCGCGGGGATCGCGC
>NZ_JYJG01000617.1 GCF_000955955.1 Lentzea aerocolonigenes | reverse complement strand
CACCTTCCCCGGCACGCAGAAGGTGAGCCAGGGCTGGAGCGCGAACTGGTCGCAGTCGGGAGCGGACGTCACCGCGACGAGCATGTCGTGGAACGGCGGCCTGGGCACCGGGGCGTCGGCGGAGATCGGCTTCAACGGCAGCTACACCGGTTCCACCAACGCCGACCCGGCGTCGTTCTCGTTGAACGGCACGGTCTGCACCGGCCAGCAGCCGCCGACCTCGACGACCACCACGACCAGTGATCCGGGTCCCGGCCCCGGCCCGGGCAACCGCGTCGACAACCCGTACGTGGGCGCGAAGATGTACGTGAACCCGGACTGGTCGGCGAAGGCCGCCGCCGAGCCCGGTGGCAGCAGGGTCGCGAACAACTCCACCGGGGTGTGGATCGACCGCATCGCGGCGATCACCGGCACCGTCGACTCCCGTGGCATCGCGGGACATCTGGACGAGGCGGTGCGTCAGGCGGCGGGCTCACCGCTCACCATCCAGTTCGTCATCTACAACCTGCCCGGTCGTGACTGCTCGGCGCTCGCGTCCAACGGTGAGCTCAAGCCGACCGAGATCGACCGGTACAAGACCGAGTACATCGACCCGATCGCGGCGATCCTCGCCAAGCCCGCCTACAAGGACCTGAGGATCGTTACCACGGTGGAGATCGACTCCCTGCCGAACCTGATCACCAACGTCACGCCGCGCCCGACCGCCGTGCCGCAGTGCGACGTCATGAAGGCCAACGGCAACTACATCACCGGTGTCGGGTACGCGCTCGCCAAGCTCGGCGCGATCCCCAACGTCTACAACTACCTGGACATTGGCCACCACGGCTGGATCGGCTGGGACGACAACTTCGGTGCGACGGCCGAGCTGCTGTTCCAGGCCGCGAACGCCTCCGGCAGCACGAAGGCCAACGTGCAGGGCTTCATCGCCAACACCGCCAACTACGGCGCGGTGCGCGAGCCCAACTTCTCGATCAACGACTCGGTGGGCGGCAAGTCCGTGCGCGAGTCGAAGTGGGTGGACTGGAACCGCTACACCGACGAGCTGTCCTACGCGCAGGCGTTCCGGCAGAAAGCGGTGCAGGCGGGCTTCGACGCAGGCGTGGGCATGCTGATCGACACCAGCCGCAACGGCTGGGGCGGCGCGGCCCGTCCCACCGGGCCCGGGCCGCAGACGTCGGTCGACGCCTACGTGAACGGCGGCAGGCTGGACCGGCGCATCCACCTCGGCAACTGGTGCAACCAGGCCGGTGCGGGGCTCGGCGAACGCCCGAAGGCGGCACCCGCGGACGGCATCGACGCGTTCGTGTGGATGAAGCCTCCTGGCGAGTCCGACGGCGCGAGCAAGGAGATCCCGAACAACGAGGGCAAGGGCGCGGACAAGATGTGCGACCCGACGTACACCGGCAACGTGCGCAACGGCAACAACATGTCGGGCGCACTGCCGGACGCGCCGCTGTCCGGCAAGTGGTTCTCCGCGCAGTTCCAGGAGCTCATGCGCAACGCCTACCCGGCGCTGTGAGAGCAGACCTGCTCTGAGAGCAGCGCCGCTCTCGGAGCAGGTCTCCCGCGCGGCTTCCGCTCGCGCGGGAGCCGAACCGCCGCCGTCGTGGCCCGCATCCACGACGGCGGCGCCTCGCGTTCATGGAGCTTGATGAAGGGAACCTTCAT
>NZ_JYJG01000616.1 GCF_000955955.1 Lentzea aerocolonigenes | reverse complement strand
CCTGAGGTTGATGAAGGTTCCCTTCATCCCGAACCCTGAGGAGACGATGTGGTCACCATCGCGGAGGTCGCGCGGCACGCTGGGGTCGCCCCGAGCACGGTGTGCTACGTGCTCACTGGCAGGCGGTCCATCTCGGCCGGCACGAAGTCCAGGGTCCGGGCGAGCATGAGAGCACTGGGCTACCGGCCTCAGGTGGCCGTCAGGACGTCCGGCGGCGCCAGGGTGAACGTCATCGGGCTCGTGCTGCCCTCGCGAGCGGACATCTACCTGCCGTCGGTGACGCGGTTCGTCGCCGGCGCGGTCACGACGGCTCGCGGGTTCGGGATGGACCTGCTGCTGATGACCGCGGACGACGGCCTGCCAGGACTGCGGCGGATCGCGAACGCGGCACAGGTGGACGGGCTGCTGGTGCTCGACGCCGAGCTGGAGGAGGACCGGCTGCCGTCGTTGCGGCACCTGTCCATCCCGTCAGTCCTGATCGGACGGACGGCTGCGAGCCGGCTGCCCTGTGTGGACGTGGATTTCGAGGCCGCCGGAGCGAAGTGCCTCGACCACCTCGCCGACCTCGGTCACCGCGGCGTCGGGTTCCTCGGCGCGCCGGGCGCGGTGTACCGCGAAGCCGGTTTCGCGCGCCGGACGATGACGGGGTTCAGCGCGGCCGCGATGCGCCGGGGTGTCGTGGCGACCACGCTGGCCGTCGAGGAGGACGGCGACGCGGTGGCGCGGGCGGTCGAGGTGCTGGTGCGCGCGAACCCGTCGACGACGGCGCTGGTCGTGCACAACGAGACGGCGCTCGGCGCGGTCACCGCCTGCCTGCGTGCGGCCGGTCGCCGTGTGCCAGGCGACATCGCCGTGGTCGCGATCTGCGCCGACGAGGTCGCCGAACGCTTGTCGCTCACCTCGGTGCGGCTGCCCGCGCAGGAGCTCGGCCGGCAGGCGGTGGAGCTCCTGGTCGCGGAGTTCGACGGCAGGAAACCGTCTCAGGTCGTGCTGGTGCCACCACTGTGCCGGCGCGCGAGCACCCCGGAACCGGTCAGGCTCCGGGGTGTGCGCACAGCAGGCTGACGGTCAGGCCTTGGCCCAGCGTTGGCCACTGCTGTTGTTGCAGGTCGCGACGGTGACGGCCGCGCCATTGTTGTTGCTGGTGGAGTTGAGGCAGAGTCCTGTTTGGACGTTGGTGATGGTGGTGCCCGTGATGTTCCACTTCTGGTTGGCGCCGCCGTTGCAGTCCCAGATCCGGGCCTGAGCACCGGCGCCGGCGTTGGCGGGCACCTCGACGCACTTGCCGGTCACCCGGAGTGCTTGGCCGTCGAGGGTGAACTGCTGGTTGGCGTTGTTGTGGCAGTCCCAGGTGATCATCTGGGTGCCGTTGGCGGTGCCGGCGCCGTTGACGTCGAGGCAACGACCGGAAGCCTCGCCGCGCAACCGGAACGTCGTCGGCGGTACAGGTGTCTCGCCGGTGAAGAACTTCCACACCTCGCCCTTGACCCAGCTGCGGGCACCGCTCTCACAGCCCGCGCAGCCGTCGACCGGTCCCTGTTGGTGGCCGCCGTCGAACGGCGCCCACACCACCGGATAGCCGGTCTTGCACCCCGAGTAGTACGTGGTGATGTGCGTGTTGCTGCCCCGGGCCGGCTCGGGAGCGTTCTGCGGGGTGCAGCCGTTGTTGCGGACCCACTTGTCCTTCAGCGCCCGGCCACCGCCGATGTTGTCGCTGATGCCGTGGATGCCCATGAACGCGACCGGAGTTGTGCCGCCCGCGCATCCGCTGATCTCCCCACCGGCGATGGAGACGATCGCGCGGAAGACGGCCGGGCGGGCGCAGGCGAGCGCGACGCTCATCCCGGCGCCGTAGCTGAAGCCCAGCGCGAAGACCTGGGTGGTGTCCACGCAGAGATCGCCGCCGATCCGGCTGATCATGTCGTCGACGAACCTGACGTCCTCGCCGCCGGGGTTCGCCCAGCCGTTGTTGAGCCCCTGTGGAGCGACGAAGATCGTCGAGTTGTTCGACAGCTGCTTCAGTCCGTAGTGGGCGTAGACGGCGCCGTCGCTGCCGCCACCCGCCACCTGCTCGGCAGTGCCTCCGTACCAGTGGAAGCCGAAGACCAGCCGGTACTGGCGTGTGTTGTCGTAGTTGTCCGGGATGCTCAGGATGAACTGCCGGCTCTTCCCGCCGCTCTGGATCGTCAGCTTGCCGTTCTGGAGCGTGGGAGCCTTGCCGCAGCCGGGAGTCGTGCTGCTCGCGTCGGCGGTGCCGACACCGGAGAAAGTCAGCGCGGCGGTGGCCAGCGCGATCAGCCACCGCCTTCTACGAGAGGCCCGCATCAGGCCTTGGCCCAGCGCTGGTCGGTGCCGCCCCGGCAGGTCGCCACGGTCACGGCCGAGTTGTTGCCCGTGCCCCCCGCGGTCAGACAGAGTCCTGTTTGGACACTGGTGATGGTGCCGGTGCCGGTGACGTTCCAGTTCTGGTTGGCGCCACCGTGGCAGTCCCAGATCTGCACCCTGGTGCCGGAACCGGCGTTGTTGGGCGCGTCCAGGCACTTGCCGCTGACCTGCAGCGCCTGGCCGTTCTGGCTGAACTGCTGGTTGGCGTTGGTGTGGCAGTCCCAGATGATCAGCTGGGTGCCGTTGGCCGTGCCCGCGCCGGTCACGTCGAGGCAGCGGCCGGAGCCCTCGCCGCGCAGCCGGAACGTGGTCGGGTCGGGAGGCGGCGTGGTGGTGGTCGTCGGGCCGGGGCCGCCGTCGAACTGGGTGATGAACTTCCAGGCCTCGCCGGAGGTCCAGGTGCGCCAGCCGTCGCCGCCGGAGTCGATCGGGCCGGGGGTGTGCCCGCCGTCGAACGCGGCCCACACCACCGGGTAACCCGCGCGGCAGCCGCTGTAGTTGGTGATGATGTGCGTGCGGCTGCCCGCACGGGGTTCCGGCGCGTTCTGGGCGGTGCAGCCGTTGTTGCGCACGAACCTGTCGCGCAACCCGCGGCCGAGACCGATGTTGAGCACGTTGTCGCTCACACCGTGGATGCCCATGTAGGCGATGGGATCGTTGCCGCCACTGC
>NZ_JYJG01000615.1 GCF_000955955.1 Lentzea aerocolonigenes | reverse complement strand
TGCCCATGTAGGCGATGGGATCGTTGCCGCCACTGCAACCGCTGAGCTCGGCACCCGAGTAGGCCACGACCGCGCGGAACACCTTGGCGCGGGCGCAGGCGATCGCGTACGACATGCCGCCGCCGTAGCTGAAGCCACCGGCGAAGCGCTGGGCCGTGTCGACGCACAGGCCCGCTTCCAGCTGCTTCATCATGTCGTCGATGAACGTCAGGTCCTGCCCACCGGGGTTGGCCCAGCCGTTGCCGTTGCCCTGCGGTGCCACGAAGATCGTGCCGTTGTTCGCCGCGTCCGCGAGCTTGCGCAGGCCGTAGTACGACCAGTTGTAGCCGTCGGTTCCGCCGG
>NZ_JYJG01000614.1 GCF_000955955.1 Lentzea aerocolonigenes | reverse complement strand
CGTAGTACGACCAGTTGTAGCCGTCGGTTCCGCCGGAGTCGACGTCGTTGGCCGTGCCACCGCGCCAGTGCAGACCGACGTACAGGCGGTACTGGCGGTTGTTGTCGTAGTTGGCCGGTACCCGCAGGATGTACGAGCGGTTCTGGCCGCCCGAGTTGATGGTGTGCTGGCCGCTGGTCAGAGCGGGTGGCTTGCCGCACCCGGCCGTTCCCGCCATCGCCCCGGCGTCGCCGCCGGGAGTGGTGCCACCGAGCGCGATTCCCGCCGCGCCCAGGAAGACCACGGCGCTCGCGGCGGCCAGGGCGATCACGATCCTATGCCTGGACATGGCAGGGCCCCTTGTGCTGTCGGAACATCGTTGTCCGTTCCCCTTCTCGCCGCTAAGCCTTGGCCCAGCGTTGGGCAGTGCTGTTGTTGCAGGTCGCCACGGTGACGGCGGCGCCGTTGCTGGTGCTGGTGGAGTTGAGGCACAGTCCTGATTGGACGTTGGTGATGGTGTTGCCCGCGATGTTCCAGTTCTGGTTGGCGCCGCCGTTGCAGTCCCAGATCTGGACCCTGGTGCCGGATGCGGCGTTGGGAGGTGCGTCGAGGCACTTGCCGGTGACCCGCAGGGTCTGGCCGTTCTGGGTGAACTGCTGGTTGGCGTTGGTGTGGCAGTCCCAGGTGATCATCTGCGTACCGTTGGCCGTGCTCGCGCCGTTGACGTCGAGGCAACGACTGGAGGCCTCGCCGCGCAGCCGGAACGGCGTCGGGCCGGGGTCCGGGGGAGTCGTGTCACCGGTGAAGAACTTCCACACCTCGCCCTTGACCCAGCTCCGGGCACCGCTCTCACATCCGGCGCACCCGTCCACGGGACCCTGCTGGTGGCCGCCGTCGAACGGCGCCCAGACCACCGGATAACCCGTCTTGCAGCCTGAGTAGGCGGTGGTGATGTGCGTGCGGCTGTTCGGTCCGGGTTCGGGAGCGTTCTGCGGGGTGCAGCCGTTGTTGCGGACCCAGCGGTCGCGTTGGCCGCGTCCACCGCCGATGTTGTCGTTGATGCCGTGGATGCCCATGTACGCGACGGGTGCGGTGCCGCCCGCGCAGCCGCTGATCTCACCGGGGCTGGCGATGGCGGCGATCGCGCGGAAGACGTTCGGGCGCGAGCACGCGAGCGAGATGCTCATCGCGCCGCCGTAGCTGAAACCGAGCGAGAAGAGCTGCGTGGTGTCGACGCAGAGGTCGTTCTCGATCCGGCTGATCATGTCGTCGGTGAACCTGACGTCCTCGCCACCCGAGTTGCCCCAGCCGTTGCCGAGACCCTGCGGGGCGACGAAGATCGTCGAGTTGTTCGACAGCTGCTTCAGTCCGTAGTGGGCGTAGACGGCGCCGTCGCTGCCGCCACCCGCCACCTGGTCGGAGGTGCCGCCCAGCCAGTGGAAGCCGAAGATCAGCCGGTACTGGCGGGTGTTGTCGTAGTTGTCCGGGATGCTCAGGATGAACGAGCGGTTCTTGCCGCTGCTCTGGATCGTCTGGTTGCCGTTGCGCAGGGTCGGAGCTTTGCCGCAGCCGGGAGTTCCCGCGAGCACGGTCTGGTCGGTCTGGGCATGGGCGACGGTGGCGCCGGAGAGGACCAGCGCGGCCGCCGCGATCAGCGACCACGCCCGCCGATGGATGTTGTTCTGTCGCATGGGTTGTTCGCACTCTCTTTCGTGATGGTCAGGCGGCTGCGCAGGTTTTGCCGTTGAGGGCGAACGAGGCCGGTGCCGCGGCATCGCCGGTGTGGGTGGCCTGGAATCCGACGGTGATGGACGCGTTCGGTGCGATGTCGGCGTTGTAGTTCACGTTCTTGGCCGTCACCTGGCCGGAGGTGGGGGAGTAGGTGGCGCTCCAGCCGGAGGTGATGTTCTGGCCGCCGGGCAGGGTGAAGGCCAGCGACCATCCGCTGATCGGCGTGGTGCCCGTGTTCGTGATGGTGATGTTCGATGTCAGACCGGTGTTCCACGCGTTGATCGCGTCGGAGACCTTGCAGTCCGCGTCGCCGGGCGGGTTCGTGGTGGTGGTGGTGGTGGTGGTGG
>NZ_JYJG01000613.1 GCF_000955955.1 Lentzea aerocolonigenes | reverse complement strand
CGGACCCTTGGAATCAACCGTCTAGTGTGGCGTGTGTGATCCGGATCGTGTCGTCCGACGAGGTGCCATGGGAGGACGTCGAGGCGATCTTCGACGGTTCCGAGCCCGGCAAGTGCCACTGCCAGCGGTACAAGGTGAAGGGCTGGATCTGGCGCGACTCGACGTTGGCCGAACGCGTTGCCGCGCACGAATCGCAGGCCGCTCGCGGTAGTGGGCTGGTGGCCTATGTGGACGGTCAGCCTGCCGGGTGGGTGGCGGTCGAGCCGCGGTCGTCCTATGCGAAGTTGCTCAGCATGCCCATTCCGTGGAAGGCGCGCGACGAGGACAAGGACGACGACGGCGTGTGGGCCGTGACGTGTTTTGTGGTGCGCAAAGGGTTCCGGAAGCAGGGGCTCACGTACGAGCTGGCGGTTGCTTCGGTTGAGCACGCGCGTTCGCGGGGTGCGCGGGCGGTCGAGGCTTATCCGATGATCGCGGCGCCCGGGCAGAACGTGACTTGGGGCGAGATGCACGTCGGGGCGCGGCAGGTGTTCGAGGAGGCGGGGTTCGTGCAGGTCACGCATCCCACGAAGCGGCGGTTCGTGATGCGGGTGGACTTCTGATGTTCGAAGAGATCGTCATTCCGACGCCCCGGCTGGACTTCCCGGCGCTGGCGGCCGGCGAGGGGCCGGTCGTCGTGTGCTGGCACGGCTTTCCGGACCACCCGCTGTCATTCGGGCCGCTCGCTTCCCGCCTGGTGGCGGCGGGGAGACGGGTCGTCGTGCCGTTCCTGCGCGGGCACCACCCGTCGACGTACGACGAGCTCCGGTTCGCGGACGGGCTGACGCTGGCCGCCGACGCTGCCGCTGTCAACGAGGCGTTGTCATCCGAACCGCTCGACGTGATCGGGCACGACATCGGCGCCGGGGTGGCCGGAAGGCTCGCGGCCGGGTGGCCCGAGCGGGTGCGGCGGGTGATCACGATGTCCGTGCCGCCGCCGGCCGCGTTGCGCACGATCTTCGACGATCCCGCGCAGCAGCAACGGTTCTTCTACCTGTTCATGTTCCAGGTGCCCGGGGTGGCGGAGCGTCTGCTGAACTCCACGTTGATCTCCTACATGTGGCGCACCTGGTCGCCTGGGCTGGAAGTGCCGCAGTACGTACACGACATGTACGCGGATCCTGCGTTGCGGGCCAATGCTTTGAAGCTGTACCGCGCCAACTTCGACCGCTCGCTGCACGATCCGGAGCTCGCCGAGTTGGGGAAGATCTCCGAGAGGCCGGCCCAGATCCCGATGCTGGTGCTCGCGGGTGCCCAGGACGGCTGCATCACGCCGGACAAGTACGACGCCGCCACGGGTCTCGCCCCTGGTTCGCGGGTCGAGATCGTGGCGGACGCCGGGCACTTCCTGCAACTAGACCGCCCCGACGAGGTCGCGGCGCTCGCGCTTGACTGGCTGCGGTGACTTGCGGACGCGGCCCCACGGCTTGAACACCGACAGGACGTAGGCGAACAGCAGCAGCGCCGGGGCGACGACGACCGGGTGCATGATGCCGGACGGGATGACCGCAGTCGGGTCGCCCGCGAGCATGCGCCTGCCGATCTGTGCCGCCTCGGCCACGCCTGGGCGCAGCGAGAACGCGATGAGCAGCGACATGCCGATGTTCATGAACAGCTTGATGGCCACCCACCAGTACTTGACGAGGCCGTACTTGCTGCCGACGCCCAGGACCACGCCGGAGATCATGCACACGACGCTGGCACCGAACATCGGCCAGATCGCGAAGACGTCGATCGCCTGGATGGCGACGCCCGCGGTGTTCACGTCCGAAGTGTTCACCGCGACGACGGCGCAGATCCCCAGCGCGAGGTCAATGCCGAGCCACGCCGCCGCCGACAGGACGTGCACGAGCAGCACGGCCTTGCGGGCACGGCCACTGAGCTTGCGGGTGGTAGTCATCGCGGTGCACTCCTTCTCTCGTGGTGTCGCGTCTTACTCTCGCGACCACGAGCGCCCGCATCATCCGCTCACACTCTGATCTCGCGTACGTCAGATTGCGTACGCATCTGAGCGACGGTCATCGCCGTGAGGACGATCGCCGCGCCCAGCAACTGCACCGCGGTGAGCTGCTGCCCGAGCGCCGCCCAGCCGATGATCGCCGCCACGACCGGGGTCAGCAGCCCGAGGAACGTCACCTGCGTCGCGGTCAGCAGCGTGATCCCGCGAATCCACACCACGTACGCGACCGCTCCCCCGAACACCGACAGGAACGCGTAGCCCGCCACGTTCCGCGTGAACGTCGGCAGGTCCTCCAGCGCGAACGTCAACGGCACCAGGACGATCCCGCCCGCGACGAGCTGCCACCCGGTCGTCGCGAGCGCGGACGCCGGCGACACCCACCGCTTGTTCAGCACGATCGCCGCCGCCGTCACCGCCGCCCCGCCGAGCGCCGCGGCCACGCCGAGCGCGTCCAGTCGTGCGCCTGCCTTCAGCACCAGCAGGCTCACGCCGAGCAGCCCGGCGAGGCCCGCGGCCAGGATGCGAATCGTCAGCCGTTGGCCCAGAAATCTGCTCGCCAGTGCCGCCACGAACAGCGGCTGGATCGCGAGGAGCGTCGCCGCCACGCCGCCTGGGAGCCGGTACGCCGCGAGGAACAGCAGCGGTGTGAACGCGCCGATGTTCAACGCGCCGAGCACCAGCGACCGCCACCACCACTCGCCTCGTGGGAGCTCACGTGCCAGTGCGATCAGCATCAGTCCGGCGGGGAGGGCACGCAGCAGTGAGGCCAGCAACGGACGGTCGGGCGGCAGGTACTCGGTCGTGACGTAGAAGGTCGTGCCCCAGATGGCCGGGGCGAGCGCCGTCACGACCACCCGGTGGTTGATCACCACCCCAAGCTAGCTCTGCCTACGCGCCCCGGCACACATCGCGGAAGCCCGCACGCCCACAACCACCCAGCCAGCAGCCCGACCCTGCCACCAACCCCACGCTGGCACCGTGAACGCCCCGGCCAGCTCGTCCCAACCAGGTAGGTCCTCGTCCCCGCTGCTCGCCCATGCCGCACCCCCGCGCTCCGCCTTCCTCGCGGGAGGCGGTTGATCATGTTTTCGGGACAACTACCAGAC
>NZ_JYJG01000097.1 GCF_000955955.1 Lentzea aerocolonigenes | reverse complement strand
GAGGCGCACTTCTCGTTGACACATCCCGGAAAGCACCGCGCCGGGCCGGATCCGGCGACCGAGAAGGCGCTGGCGTCAACCGATCGGGAGATGGACACCGAGTAGCACGCGCATGGTGCTGGTGAGGACGCGGATCGGTGGCGCGCCCTCGACGAACCGCTGCACGCCGAGGCCGATGCCGAGGCTCAGCAGGGCGCGCGCGATGTCCTCGGTGGGCATGACCGGTGTCAGCCCCAGTTCCTCGGTCTGCTGGTCGATGAGGGCTTTCAGGGCGTCCGCGACACTCGCGTCCCTGCGCGCGAGTTCGGCGCGCAGGTCCGGGTCCTTGCGGGCCTGGAGGGCGAACTCGACCTCGAACTGGGTGCGCGGGGCGTCGCCGATCATGGTCTCGGCGTAGACCTCGAACGCCTGGATGCGCTCCTCGATGGTGGTGCCGCTGGTGAACACCTTGACGATCTCGGTGATGCGCTCGGCGTAGAGGGCGTCGAGGACGACCAGGCAGAGCTCGTCCTTGCTGCCGAAGTTCGAGTACACCGCGCCCTTGGAGAACCCCGCCGTGTCGGCGACCTTCTCGAGCGAGGTGGCGTGGTAGCCGTCGCGCAGGAACAGCCGTTGGGCCGTCTCGGTCAGCGACGTCCTGGTGCGTGCCTGGCTCTCCGCGCGGGTCAACCGTGCCATGTCCTTCAGCATACGTTGACATGCTATCGGAATCTAAATACCGTCGGTATCCGTGGACGTACTCGTGATCGGAGCGGGACCGGCTGGTATCGGTGCGGCTGTGAAGCTGCGCGAACTCGGGTTTGACGCGCACGTCATCGAGAAGGCTTCCGCACTGGGCGGGACGTGGCGGGACAACGTCTATCCGGGGTGCGCCTGTGACATCCCGTCGGCGTTGTACTCGTACTCGTTCGCGCCTCGGCGGTGGAGCTCGGCGTTCTCCGGTCAGCCGGAGATCTTGGAGTATCTGGTCGAGACGGCTGCCGCTCACGGCGTTGTGCCGCAGTACGACACCGAGATGCTGGACGCGGCCTGGGACGGGTCGCGGTGGCAGGTCAGGACTTCGTCAGGGGTCATGTCGGCTCGGGCGATCGTGTCGGCGACGGGGCCGTGGCACGAGCCGAAGATTCCGCTGGACGCATCGGTTTTCGAAGGCGAGATCTTTCATTCCGCGCGGTGGCAGGACTTCTCCGGCCGACGGGTGGCGGTGGTCGGCACCGGGGCGTCGGCCGTCCAGTTCGTGCCGCGGATCCAGCCTTCGGTCGATCAGCTGTACCTCTTTCAGCGCACGGCTCCCTGGGTGTTGCCGAAGCCGTCTCTGAAGCTGCCGCGGTCTGTGGTGTTCGGGTTGCTGGAGCTGTTCAGCTACGGGTTCCGGCATCCGCGGGTCATGAAGGTGGTGCAGCAACTCGGGTTGCTGCACTTGCGGCGCGCTGTGCGAGATCGTGGGCTGCGCTCGGCGTTGACGCCGGACTTCGTGTTGGGGTGCAAGCGTTTGCTGATGTCGAACACCTACTACCCCGCGCTGGCTCAGCCGAACGTTTCCGTTGTGCCGCATGCGGTTCAGGGGTTCACGGCGGACGGGATCATCGGCGCGGACGGGGTGGAGCGGAAGGTCGACACGATCATCTTCGGGACCGGGTTCCACTTCAGCGACCCGCCGATCGCGTCCAGGGTGCGGGTCGACGGCGTGTCGTTGGCGGAACGGTGGCGCGGGAGTCCGCAGGCCTACCTGGGGACATCAGTGCACGGGTTTCCGAACCTGTTCCTGTTGCTGGGGCCCAATCTCGGCACCGGGCACTCGTCGGCGTTCACGATCATCGAGACGCAGCTGCGGTACATCGCGTCGGCGTTGACCTCGTTGCGTTCCCTGGGTTGGCCTGTCGTCGATGTGCGGCCTTCCGTGCAGGCGGCGTTCAATTCCGCTGTGCAGGCGGCGTTGCAGCGCACTGTCTACAACGCCGGCGGCTGCACCTCGTACTACCTCGACGCGAACGGGCGGAACTCGACGATGTGGCCGTGGTCGACGGTCCGGATGATGCGGCGGATCCGCTCGTTCGAGCCTTCGGACTACGTCATCTCGGCGGTCAGCGACGAGCAGGTAGCAACCCGGAGTCGATGACGGCCTTGCTCAGAGGCGCGGCCAGCTCGACGTAGCGCTGCTTCTCCTGCTCCGACAACACGTCGTAGGCAGGCTCGTTCATGTGGTCGGTCGCGTCCTCGATGCTCGTGCGCAGCTCGCGACCCTGCGGCGTGAGGAGTTGCTCGTCGTTGACCAGGCCGCGGCTCTGGAGGTTCTCAGTCGTCTCGGCCCACTTCTCCTCGGGCCACCCGCGCGTCTTGCGGAGCGTCTCTGCCGGGTAGTCGCCCTCAGCGGCGTGCAACACCAACGCCTCGATGCCGGTGATGTTGTGCCTCAAGAGAGCGGCGAGGTGCCCGTCCCCGCGGAACTCGCGGAGGAGGGTCTGTGCATGCCACAGCTGCAGGTGCGTCTCGTCGGGCCACGGCAGGCTCGCGTGCGCGGCGAAGAGCGTCCGGCCGTGCAGCATCTCCTTCGCTCGCTCGGCCGCACGTGTCGCCAGCTCGGTGATCTCCTTCAGGTCGTCTTTCAGGACCTTCCGGAGTGCTTCGTCCGCGGCTTCCAGCCGGAGCTCGAGCATCCGCTCGGGCGAGACGATCTCCCACGCCGCGGGGATGCGGGCTTTGATGAGCTGGGGGTTGAAGTTGTAGAACGTCGAGATCACGACCTCGGCGCCGGCCGGCCCCAATGCCGCCGCCCGCGACGCGAAGTACCCGCCGGGCCGGTCGAGCCCCGCCGCGGTGTACCGGCGCTCCGCCTCGGGGGCGAAGTAGATCATCGCGTGCACGGCTTCGAGGGAACGCCACAGAGACCTGATCATGTTTCCAACCTATGTCCTCGCCGGACGTTCGTCAGGCCCCAAAATTGTCAGACCCCTCTGCCATCCTCGGCCACGTGGACCCGAACACCTTCTGGACCCTGATCGCCGACGCCCGCTCGACTGTCGCCGACCCCTCCGACAGCGCAGCCGTAGCTCGTGCCGCTTCCGCCTTGCTGGCCACCCGCCCGCCGGCGGAGATCGTCGCGGCCCAACAGGTCCTGTGGGACCTCCTGGCCCTCTCCTACCGGAACCCGCTCTGGGCGGCGGCCTACCTGATCAACGGCGGCTGCTCGGACGACGGCTTCGACTACTTCCGCGGCTGGCTGCTCGCGCAGGGCCGCGGGGTCTTCGAGTCCGCCCTGGCCGACCCCGACTCGCTGGCGGCTTTACCGGCCGTGGTGCGCGCCGCCGAGTCCGGCCAGGAGTTCGAGTGCGAGCTCACCCTGAACATCGCCTGGGACGCCCATCTCGCCGCCACCGACATGAAGCTCCCGGAGGACGCCTTCACCATCCGCTACCCCGAGCTCGACCCGGACTGGGACTTCGACTTCGACGACAGCGCCGAGCTCTCCGCCCGCCTCCCCCGCCTGTCCGCCCTCTTCGCGGCCTGACTCCGCCCGCCCGCACTGCCCGCGGCCCCGTTCGCGACCTGACTTCACCTGCCCGCACTGTCCACGGCCCCGTTCGCGGTATGACGCGGGCGGGCAGCCACGAGCACGCCGAACGCCACGTGGTCGAGCCATTGCGGCACCCTCGGCAACGCCCGGAGCTGCACGTTGCGACGCCCGATGATCTCCAGGTCGAGCGCCCCGATCAGCAACCCCGCCACCGCGCCACCCACCACGCCCCGCACCCGGAGCCGTCGCAGCACGAACATCCACCAGGCCGACACGGCCAGGTGCACCATCACACCCGCGCCGGTGCCGCCGCCCACCAACGACCCGGCGGCCCTGGTGGCGCGCAACGGGTCGTCGCCGGTCGCCAGCGCGTGGGCGGTCGACGGCACGCCGCTCAGCACGGCGGCGGCGACGAACCGACTGAGAAGAGCCATCGCCAGCCTCCGTTCCGGCCGCCCCCCCGCGTTCCGCATTTCTGCGGGAGAAAGATGACCATGATTTTGTGACATCTATCAGACGGCGTCAGGCGCGGATCCGGACAGACTTCACCCGTCCGAGTGAGGCCTGGGGCGTTAGCGGCGGCGTCGGGACCTCAGGTAGTCGCTGACCACCGCGGCGCCCAGCCCCTCCTCGTCCGGCGACACCACGCGCCCGCCGCCTCGCCGGGCCACGATGTCGACGAACTCGGCGAGGCGGGGGTCGTCGCCCAGCTTGAACACCGAGATGGTGGCGCCGAGCCGGGCCAGGGCGTCGACCTCGTTCAGGGTCTTCGTCAGAGTGCGAGGCAGCGGCGGGTAGTTGAACTCCGCGTCGCCCTCGGGTTCGAGGTGCGCGGTGGGTTCGCCGTCGGTCACCACGAGCACGACCGGTTGCGCGTCCGGGTGGCGGCGGACATGGCGCCCGGCCAACAGCAACGCGTGGTGCAGGTTGGTGCCTTGCTCCCACACACCTTCCAGAGACGTCAGCTGACCGATGTCCACGGCTTCGGCGTAGCGGCCGAACGTCACGAGCTGCAGAGCGTCCGTGCGGAAGCGGGTGCGCACGAGGTGATGCAGAGCAAGAGCCGTGCGTTTCATCGGCACCCAACGGCCGTCTTGCACCATCGACCAGGAGGTGTCAACGCACAGTGCGACGGCCGCGCGCGTGCGGTGTTCGGTGTCTGAGACCTCCAGGTCGACTACGTCCAGGGACATCGAGCCCGAACGCAGAACCGCATTCCGCAGGGTTCGCGGCACGTCCCACGGCTCGGTGTCGCCGAACTGCCACGGTCGCGAGGAGCCCATCAGCTCGCCCGCCGCGCCGGCCGAGACGGTGTCGCGGGAGCCCTGGGAGGAACGCAGCTGGTCGACTACGCCGCGCAGAGCGGTCTCGCCCAAGCGGCGCAACGCTTTCGGGGTCAGGCGCAGCGAGCCGTCCGGGGCGCGCTCCAGGATGTTCTGCTGCCGCAGAGCTTTCTCGAGCTCGGCCAACCGGCGCGCGTCGACAGCAGCCGACGAGCCCAGCTGACGTTCCAGCGCTTCCAGATCGATGTCCTCCAGGCGCGCACCCGGATACGACTGTCCGAGTTGCTCGGCCAAGGCATCGAGCTCGGCCAGGTCGGCCATCGCCTGCGCGCCCTCGCCCAGGCCCAGCGGGTCCTGGCCGCGGAAGCGAGCGGAGGAGGTCCAGTCCTCGCCAGGGCGCAGCCGCTGCAGCAAGGAGTCCAGAGTGGACAGCTGCGATCCGATCCCGCCGAAAGCCTGTTGGGACAGAGCGGAGAGCTCAGCCCGTTGCGCGTCGGTCATCGAGTTCATCATGCGTTGCGCCGCGGCGGAACGAGCGGCCAGGGCGTCGATGAGCTCGTCGACGTTGCGCGGGTTCTCCGGGAAGAAGTCGCCGTGCTTGCGCATGAAGTCGTCGAACAACCGCGGCGTGTCGGGCGAGCCGGCCGCGTGCGCCTCCAGCAAGGAGTTCAGATCGGCGAGCATGCGCTGGATGCGCTTCACGTCATCCGAGTCCACATTGGACAGTGCTTCCTTCATGCCCTGGAAGCGCTGGTCCAGCAGTTCACGACCGAGCAGCTCACGGATCTGCGAGAAGGCCTCGCGAGCTTCAGACGAGCGCCAGTCGTACGAAGACAGCTCTTGAACGGCAGCAGCCGTACCGGGAGGCAGCGCGTCGAGCTGAGCCTCGCGGAACCGCGCGTCATCGGACGGATCCGGGAACAGCGCCCGCCTCTCCGCCTCCAGAGCGGAGTCCAGCAACCGGCGGACCTCGGACAACGTGCCGTCCAACCGGTGCCGGCGCTGGATCGAGGAGCGCCGCTGCCACAGCCGCGACGTCATGTCGTCCAGCCCGCGCGTCCCGTCGACGCCGCGCCGCAACAGCTCGCGCAGAGCCGACGAAGGTGACGCGCCCTCCATGATCTCGCGGCCGAGCTCGTCGACGGCCGCACGCAGGTCCACGGGTGGCGCCAGCGGATCGGCGCCCCCGCTCCAGCGTCCGTACCGGTACCTCATCCGTACACCGATCGGTCGTCGTCGGAGTTCTTCGCCAGGTGCCGGGTCAGGTACAGCGATTCCAGAGCCAGTTCGACAGCGGAAGCGATGCGGCCGACCGGATCCTTCGGACCGGCGCCCATCCGCGCGGCGACCTCGTGCAGGATCGGCAACTCCGGCAACGCAGCCAGGAGATCACCGGCGTGCACGCGATCCCCCGTCGCCACCGGGTGTCCGTCGGAGACGACCTCGGCCAGAGCGCGGAGATTCAGGCCGGCCAGGCGAGCACGCGCGGTGTCGGCGATCGAGCGGCGCAGCAGGTGCACGAGCACCTCGTCCTCGCGCCCCTCCTCCCCCGCCTCGAACTCCAGCTTGCCGCGCAGCACGTCCGGCACCGACTCCAGGTCGATCGGACGCGCGATGGCCGGGGTCTCGCCGATCAGCGCGGAACGACGAAGTGCCGACGCCGCAACGGTTTCCGCCGCCGCGACGGCGAAACGCGCGGAAACGCCGGAGCGCTGGTCGATCGACGACGACTCGCGCAGGTGGCGGACGAAGCGGGCGATGATCTCCAGGAGGTGGTCACCGACCTCGGCGACCAGCGAGGCTTCCTGGCGCACCAGATCGACCTCGGCGTCGACCTCCAACGGGTAGTGCGTGCGGACCTCGGCGCCGAAACGGTCCTTCAGCGGCGTGATGATTCGGCCGCGGTTCGTGTAGTCCTCGGGGTTCGCGGTGGCCACCAAGAGCACGTCCAGCGGCAGGCGCAGCGTGTAGCCGCGGACCTGGATGTCGCGCTCCTCCATCACGTTCAGCAGCGCGACCTGGATGCGTTCGGCCAGGTCAGGTAGCTCGTTGATGGCGATGATGCCGCGGTGCGCACGCGGGAGCAGGCCGAAGTGGATCGTCTCCGGGTCGCCCAGTGAACGCCCCTCGGCCACCTTCACCGGGTCGACGTCGCCGACCAGGTCACCGACGGACGTGTCCGGCGTCGCGAGCTTCTCGGCATAACGCTCGTCGCGATGCCGCCACACCACCGGCAGGTCGTCGCCGAGCTCCAAGGCACGGCGGCGAGACTCGGGCGTGATCGGGTCGAGCGGGTGTTCGCCCAGCTCAGAACCCTCGATGACAGGCGTCCACTCGTCGAGCAAGGACACCAAAGTACGCAAAAGCCGCGTCTTGCCCTGTCCGCGCTCGCCGAGCAGGACGACGTCGTGGCCGGCCAGCAGAGCGCGTTCGAGCTGCGGCAGCACCGTGCGGTCGAACCCGACGATGCCGGGCCACGGGTTCCGCCCCTCGCGCAGTGCCGCGAGGAGGTTCTCCCTGATCTCGGTCTTGACGCCGCGCGGCAGGTGCCCGGCGGCGCGCAGTTCGCCCGCCGTGCGGGCCAGGTTCTGGGTCACGCAGACGACGCTACGCACCCGAACCTGACCCGTCGACGTGGAGCGACTCCAGCAGCTAGGCCAGACCCGCGTTCACGGCGTTCAGCAAGATGCGCGACTGAGCGGCGTCATGAGCGAGAGCACCGTTGAAGCACAAGGAACCCGCGGCGAACACCCACCCTCCGTTCGGCTTGGGCGTCACGCACATTTCCGCGCCGTGGTCCTGTTCGCCGTGAGCGAAGCGGACGACGCCCGGCGCCTCGGGGCCGGCGGCCGTACGCGTGTCGATCTCCCAACCGCTCGCCGCGAAGTTGTAGCCCTCGCGACCGAACCTGTCGCCGATCTTGAGCCCGGTCCCCTCCAGGAACGGGTGGTCGGCGTCCACGACGTACGGATGCATGTCCATGTAGGAGTAGCTGTCGTACGCCACGCCGAGCACCTGCGACTCGGGACGCCCCTGGTCGCGCCACAGCCACCGGTTGCCGTCCACGTTGCGGTGCAGCACATAACCGGCCGAGTTGTAGTCCACTCGCTCGTACATGCCGTTGCCGCCCGTGTAGACGACGCGACCGCCGCCGGCCAGGTAGTTCTCCAACGCCGCGCGCATCTCCGGTGTCCAGTACTCGGGGTGCGTCGCCAGCACGAGCACCTTGTACTGCGCGAGCCACGACGGGTTGTGCAGGTCGAGATCCTGGTAGCAGTCGTACACGACGTCGTTGTCCGCGAACCACTTCATCAGCAACAGGTCACCGTGGAACCGGACGTCGATGAAGCCCGGCGCCTCGACGTAGGCGTTCGCGAACGGCCGCTGCGTGGTGATGCGGCGGCGGGCGGCGCGTTCGTCCCAGCTGTACTGGAAGTGCCCTCCCCAGTGGTTGTAGGCGTTGTGCGTCAGGTACGGCAGCAACAACGCGACCTTCCGCGCAGGCTGCCGGGGCTTCACCACGAACGGGATGTACTGCCGCAGGCCATGAGAACCTTCGAGGCGGACGACGTGGAAGCCGGACTCCCAGTCGGCGCCCACGGGCACGGTGAAGTCCGTCTGCCACCCCACACCGTTCTCGCGGTAACCGGATCGCAGCAGCTGCCGGCGACCGGGGAACGTGTGTGGCGCCCACACCTCGTGCGCACCACCCTGCTCGATCGGCCCGGTCAGCCGCAGCACGCTCGCCCGGTAGCTGTCGAACGTCGTCGACACCCTGACCGGCAGCTGCTCACCCGCCGCGACCGACCACGCCGTGCAGCCCTGGAGGTTCGCGGCACGCGTCACCGTGAAGCCGGTGCCGACGACCTTGCCGTTGCCCTCGGTCCACACCACGCCGTCACGGTCGATCGTGGTGTAGTTCTGCAGCTTGTACCAGGCCAGCTGGTGATCCGGCTGCGTGTGGTCGCGGTTGATCCACACGCAGTAGACGACTCCGGTCTCCGCGAACCGCTCGACGCAGCCGCCCAGGTCGAAGCCGCTGCCGATGTGGATCGGGTTGCCGTCGTGAGCCCACGCGCCGGGCCCGTTCGTGCCGTCACCCGCGAGGTAGCGGAACCAGTGCAGCACCGCACCGTGCCGCATCCCGTAGATGACGCCGTGCTGATCCGCGAAGTAGCCGTCGTAGTCGCGCCGGCCACTCGCGATCTTCTGGCCGACACCGTTGTTGGCCCACGCGCCGGTGCCGTTCGTGCCGTCACCGACAACATAGCGGAACCAGAACATGTCGCCCTGGGCGTCGACCGCGTAGATCACGCCGTCCCAGCCGCCGAACACGTATGAGTAATCGCGGAAACCCGTGTGGATGATCTCGTTCGTGTTCTCGTGCCAATAACCGGCACCCGTTGCAGCGTTCGTGAGAACCCACTTGTGCCACCAGATCGTGCCGTCACCGCAGAACCCGAACAGCTGGCCGTCCTGCGAGGCGAGCACGGTCGGGTGAATCTGCCAGCCGGACCCGATCTCCCGGCCGTTGCCGTCCGCCCAGCTGGAGCTGCCGTCGTTGCGCCCGTTGTGCTTGAACCACTTCAGCCGGCCGTCGGCGTACAGCGCGTAGATCACGCCGTTGCCACCGGGCACGAGCTGCAGCAGCCGCTGTTCCGGATCTTCCGCGGCGGCCTGCGCGGTCCCCTGGTTCGCCGCGACGAGAGCCGCCCCGGCGAGCGCGCCCTTCAGCACCGTTCTGCGCGCGAATGTCCTGTTTTCCTGATCCCCCAGATCCATGACCACATCGTGCAGCAGAATGCGGGGCGATGAGCAACAGTGTGGATTTCAAGTGGGCGCCGTCGCCGGCGGACTGGCGGGCCAGCCTGCGGGCGATGGTGCCGATGTTCAAGTGGGCGCCGTGGTTCGCCGTGGCACTGGGCGTGTTCTCGCTCGTGCTGCTGTTCGGTTTCGACGACGGCATGTTCCCCGTCGCGGTGTTCGGCCTGGCGTGCGCGCTGGTCATCGGGTTCATGGAACCGGTCGCGGTGTGGTGGCGGTTCTCGTCCGACGAGATGATCAGCCGGACCGTCATGGGCAGCGCCGACGACCAGTCGTTCCGGATGGCCGTGGGCAACGCGGTGCGCGAGGAGATCGTCTGGGAGGAGCTGCCGGGCTGGACCGAGACGCGGCGGGGTTTCGTGCTGGACACGCTCGACGCGGGCTCGCTGTCCGTGCCGCACCGCGCCTTCGCGTCCGATGAGGACCGCACGTCATTCCGCACGCTGCTGGAAGAGCGCATCGGTCCGGCCAACTAGGTGTCTCGGATCAGGCACACCGGGTGGGGCCCACGGGCCGAGGCCACGTAATCTCGTCCCGTGTCCTGTGCGAGTGCCACGCTGGTCGTGTGGACGTCGGGATGGCTGCACGGTTTGGCCGCCGCCGACGACGTCCTCGACGCCCTGCACACGTGGGCCGAGCAGCACGAGGTGGTGGCCGACGACGACGGCACCGCCACGGCGCTCGACCTCCCCGGTCCGGACGAGGCCCCGGTGGGCCCCGCCCTGCTGCTGGCCGCCCTGCGGCGCGCGGGCGCGACCTCGGCGCGGCTGGCGCTGCCGATACCCGGTGATGTGCGCGGCCTGGGCGGCAAGGGCCCGCTCTCGACGTGCGCGCTGCGGTCCGGCGAGGCGCTCGTGATCCCGTCCGTGCACGTCGGCCTGGTGCCGAAGATCGTGGCGGACGGCGTGATGCGGTGGACCGTCTTCGACCTGCCGTCGTCCAACGGCCTGGAGCACATCCCGATCGGCGAGGCCGAGCACGGCCTGGGAGCCGCCCTGCGCGAGGCGACCGCGGCACTCGCGTCCCTCGACGTGGCCAAGCACCGCCCGAACGTGCGCAAGGAGATCGCCGACCTGGCCGCCGCGAACTCCGCGCTGCCGTGGCCTGCCGCGATGCCCCCGCGCGCGCTGCGAGTGCTGCAGCGCGCCGCCGAGGTGGACGCGATCCTGTCCGTGGCGCGCTCGGACGCGCCGGGTGGTGCGATGTCGGCGTCGGCGATGAGCGCGCGGACCGACGCGCTCAAGCCGGTGTCAGAGGCCGTGCGACGCGCACGGTGTGCTGCGATCGACGAGGCCGTGCGTGTGCTGGCTGACTCGGGCGCCGGTCGGCACTAGGGAGTACGGCGTCGAAGCGTCACGGCGCCGAGCACCAGCGCGAGGAGTCCGCACGCCGCCACGATCGCGAGGTTGCGCACGAGTTCGCCGGTGATGTCGCTCGACGTCGTCACCGCGGTCAGTGCGTCGACCGCGTAGGACAACGGCATGACGTTCGACAACCACTCCAGCACGGGCGTCATGGAGCCACGCGGTGAGAAGAGGCCGCACAACAACACCTGCGGCATCACGAACAGCGGCATGAACTGCACGGCCTGGAACTCGGTGCGGGCGAACGCGCTCGCGAAGAGGCCCAGAGCCGTGCCCAGCAACGCGTCCAGCCCCGCGATGACGACGAGCAGCCACACCGAGCCGCCGATCTCCAGGCCGAGCCAGGTCAGCGAGATGCCGACCGCGACGAGGACCTGGACCAGCGCCACCACGCCGAACGCCAGCGCGTAGCCGAAGAGCAGGTCCAGCTTGCCGATCGGCATCGTCATCAGGCGTTCCAGCGTCGCCGTGGTGCGTTCGCGCAGGGTCGTGATCGACGTGACGATGAACATGATCGCGAACGGGAAGACCGCGAGCAGGGCCGGTGCGGCGCGGCTGAAGGCCGCTTCGGAGTTGAAGACGAAGCGCAGCAGGATGAGCAGCAACGACGGCATGAGGATCATCAGGGCGACGGTGCGCCGGTCGTGGCGGAACTGGTTGAGGATGCGCGCTGCCGTCGCGAGCAGGATCGAGGTGTTCACGCCGCCTCCCGAGCTCGGACCAGCGACAGGAACGCTTGCTCCAGGTCGCCGGTGCCGGTCAACGACAGCAACGACGTGGGTGTGTCGTCTGCGAGCAATGCGCCGTCACGCATCAGCAGGAGGCGTTCGCAGCGTGCGGCTTCGTCCATCACGTGGCTGGACACCAACAACGTGACACCGCGTGAAGCCAGCGAACGGAACAACGTCCACAGCTCGTCACGCAGCAACGGGTCGAGTCCGACGGTCGGTTCGTCCAGAACAAGCAGTTCCGGCTTGCCCAGCAACGCCACGGCCAAGCTCGTCCGGGACAGTTCGCCACCGGACAACGACGACACCAGCTGCGACTCGTGCCCGCCCAGCCCGACCTCGTCGATCACACGCTGAACGTCCGAGCGGGGCGCGCGCAACACCGCGCAGAAGTAGCGGAGGTTCTCCACGACGCTCAGGTCCGCGTACACCGACGGGCTCTGCGTCGCGTACCCGATCCGGTCGCGCAGGCTCGGGCTGCCCGCGGGCGTGCCGAGCACCGAAACCGAGCCGCCGGACACGATCTGCACGCCCACGACCGAGCGCATCAGCGTGGTCTTGCCGCAGCCGGACGGTCCCAGCAACCCGGTGACACTGCCCCGCGGGATCGAGCAGCTCACATCCCGCAGGACCAGACGCTTGCCCCGATGCACCCGGAGCCCGGTGACCTCAACGGCCGCGGAACTGGTCATCCACCAATTCTTCGCCCGTTGAAAAACCTCTGTCTAGGCTCGGACCGGCCTCTTGACCGGTTCGCAACACAACGGCGCACACGGCGCGCCGTTCACCGTGCAACCAGCGGCGACGAACTCCGACAGCTTCCGCGCCGGGACGCCCTCGGTGTGCTCGGCGACCAGCTCGACGACCAGCTCGGCGAAGCGCGGGTCGGAGTTCGGGGTGGCGGCGCGGGCGAACTCCACGCCGAGCTCGGCGCAGCGGTCGCGGGCCTCGGTGTCGAGGTCCCACACGACCTCGAGGTGGTCGGAGACGAACCCGATCGGGCACACGACGACACCGGTGACACCCTTGGCGTGCAGGGCGTCGATGTGGTCGACGATGTCCGGCTCGAGCCACGGGATCTGCGGCGGGCCGGACCGCGACTGCCACACCACGTCGTACTCGGTGATGCCCAGCTCGGCGGCCACCAGCCGGGACGCCTCGACGACCTGGCGCGAGTAGCGGTAGCCACCCTCTTCGGGAGGCCCGGCGGCCTTGTCCGCGGACACCGGCACCGAGTGCGCGGTGAAGACGAGCCGGTACGAACCGGACAACGATTCCGCGGCCGCACGAACACCGTCGGCAAAGGCGGAGATGAACAGCGGGTGGTCGAAGAACTGGCGCAGCTTCACCAGTTCGGGGCCGTCGGGCACCGCGGCCAGCGCGCGCAGGATGTCCTCGTCGTACTGACGGCACGCGGAATAGCCGCCGTACGCGCTCGTCGGGAACACCAGCGCGCGACGAACGCCGTCCGCCTTCATCTGGGCGACGGTGTCCTCGACCATCGGGTGCCAGTTGCGGTTGCCGAAGTAGATCGGCAGCTCGAAGCCGGTGGCGCGCACCGCGTCCATGGCTTCCAGGTTCAGGCGGTTGATCGGCGACACGCCGCCGAAGTGCTGGTAGTGGGCCTCGACCTCGTCCAGCCGCTCCGGCGGCACGCCACGTCCGCGAACCACGTTCTCCAGGAAGGGGCGGACGTCCTCAGGACCTTCTGGGCCGCCAAAGGACAGCCACAGCAGCGCGTCGAAACTCACCGCCCCATCAAATCACGGAGAGTGCGGTGGTCGCCGACCCCCTGCCCTGTGTTTCGCCGTTCAGACGGGTGCCTCACGGGCAGCTGAAGACTCGGTAGGGGGTCGGCGACCACCGCACTACAGACCGAGGAAATGCACGCCTCCGTCAACGAACACCATCGAGCCCGTCGTGGCCGGGAACCAGTCGGAGAGAAGGCCGCAGACGGACTTCGCGACCGGCGTCGGGTCGTCGACGTCCCACGAGAGAGGAGCCTTCTCGCCCCACATCTTCTCCAGCTCGGCGAAGCCCGGGATCGACTTCGCGGCCATCGTGCGGACCGGGCCGGCCGAGATCAGGTTCACGCGGATGCCGTCCGGGCCGAGCTCGCGCGCCATGTAGCGGTTGATCGACTCGAACGCCGCCTTCGCCGCGCCCATCCAGTTGTAGGCGGGCCACGCCTGGCGGGCGTCGAAGTCGAGGCCGACGACCGACGAGCCGTGCGACAGCATCGGGCGAACGGCCTGCACGAGCGACTTGTACGAGTACGCCGAGACGTGCATCGCGACCGAGACGTCCTCCCACGGCGCGTCCATGAACGGCGCGCCGAGGCAGCTCTGCGGGGCGAAGCCGATGGCGTGCACGACGCCGTCGAGGCCGTCGACGTGCTCACCGACGCGCTCGGCCAGCGTGTCGAGGTGCTCCTGGTTCTGCACGTCGAGCTCGACCACGGGCGCGGGCTTGGGCAGGCGCTGGGCGATGCGCGTCACGAGGCTCATCCGGCCGAACCCGGTCAGCACGACCTCGGCGCCCTGCTCCTGGGCGACGCGTGCGACGTGGAAGGCGATCGACGCGTCGGTGATCACACCGGTGATCAGCAGTCGCTTGCCTTCGAGCAGTCCGGTCACTTGATCAAACCTTTCCCTAGCTCAGCAGAATCAGTGGCCCATGCCGAGGCCGCCGTCGACCGGCAGCACGGCACCGTTGATGTAACCCGCCTCGTTGGCCGCGAGGAACGTGACGGCGCGCGCGATCTCCTCGGCGGCACCGTAACGACCGGCCGGGATCTGCTTCAACGCGGCTTCGCGAACGGCCTCTGGCAGTTCGGCGGTCATGTCCGTGGTGATGAAACCGGGCGTGATGACGTTCGCGGTGATGTTGCGCGAGCCCAGCTCCAGCGCGATCGAGCGCGCCATGCCGACCATGCCCGCCTTGGACGCGGCGTAGTTGACCTGGCCGGCGCCACCCGTCAAACCCACGACGGACGAGATGAAGACGATGCGGCCGAACTTCTTGCGCAGCATGCCGCGGGAGGCGCGCTGGGCGAATCGGAACGCGCCGGTCAGGTTCGCGTCGACGACCTGCGTGAACTGCTCCTCGCTCATGCGCAGCAGCAGCGTGTCCTGCGTCATCCCCGCGTTGCAGACGAGCACCTCGACGGGACCGTGCGCGGCCTCGACCTCGGTGAACGCGGCGTCGATCTCCTCCGAGTTCGTGACGTCGCACTTCACGCCGAGCAGGCCTTCTGGAGCCCCGGACCCGCGGTGCGTGACCGCGACCTTGTCGCCCTGCGCCGCGAACGCCTGCGCGATGGCGAGGCCGATGCCGCGGTTGCCTCCGGTGACCAGAACGGACCGACTCACTTGCTCTCCCTGCAATCGCTGCTGGTTGACCGGGTGAGGCTATCGGCTACCGGCAGGTAGACCGGCATCGGCGGAGCCATGTCACATCCAGCCAGGCATGATCGGGTGATGCGGGCCTTTCTCGATCAACTCCGCCGTGACGTGGACGGCGACGTCCTCGACGACCCGGCGAGCCGGGCCCTGTACTCGGCGGACGCGTCGAACTACCGCCACGTGCCTCGGGTGATCGTCCGTCCACGCACGACAGACGCCGTGGTCGCGGCCGTTGCGCTCGCCGCGGAACACCGCGTGCCGATCACCAGCCGCGGTGCCGGGACGTCCATCGCGGGCAACGCGTGCGGCACCGGTCTCGTGATCGACTTCAGCCGGTACCTGGACGCGATCGAGATCTCCGGAGACCGCGCGTTCGTGCAGCCGGGTGCGGTGCTCGACCGCGTCAACTCGATGGCCGGCGACCACATCTTCGGGCCCGACCCGTCCACCCACTCGCGCTGCACCATCGGCGGCATGATCGGCAACAACGCGTGCGGCGCGCACTCGGTGAAATGGGGCAAGACCAGCGAGAACGTCGCCAACCTGAACGTGCTCACGGTCGACGGCCGCACGTTCGACACCACGAACCCGCCCGCGTTCGACCTGCCGACGTCCGACCCGGCGTGGTTTCCGCGGCTCAGCCGCCGGGTCAGCGGGTACGCCCTGGACGCGCCCACGCTGACCCAGCAGCTCGTCGGCACCGAGGGCACGTGCGTCGTGCTGCTGGGCGCCGAACTGAAGCTCGTGCGCCGTCCCGAACGACGCGTGCTCGTCGTGCTCGGCTTCGCGGACACCTACGACGCCGCCGACCAGGTCATGCAGATCGAACACGCGCTGGCGGTCGAGGGCATCGACGAGGCGCTGGTCCGCAGCGTGCGTACCCGCCCTGACCTGCCAGAAGGCCGCAGCTGGCTGTTCGTCGAGGTCGAGGACGACCCGGAACGCGTCGCGAAGATCACCAAGAACTCGATGATCATCCACGACCCGGCGCACCAGCGGGCGTTGTGGCGGATCCGCGAGGACGGCGCCGGTCTCGCCACCCGCATGCCCAACGGCGGTGAGGCGTGGTCGGGCTGGGAGGACGCGGCCGTGCCACCCGAACGGCTCGGCACCTACCTGCGTGAGTTCGATGCGTTGCTCGCCAGGTACGGCAGGCGGGGCATCACCTACGGCCACTACGGCGAGGGCTGCCTGCACGTCCGCATCGACTTCGACCTGGCACACGGCTACCGCGAGTTCCTGCAGGACGCGGCGGATCTCGTGGTCAGCCACGGCGGCAGTCTCTCCGGCGAGCACGGCGACGGCCAGGCGCGGTCCGAACTGCTCAGCCGCATGTACCCACCGGACGCGATCAGGGCGTTCGAGCGGTTCAAGCACGCGTTCGACCCGCACAACCTGCTCAACCCCGGCCGGATCGTGGAACCGAAGAAGCTCGACGAGGACCTCAGGATTCTCGTTGCACCGCCCCGGATTCCGACGCGCGCGGAGTTCGCGGGCGACACCCGCCGGTGCGTCGGCGTCGGCAAGTGCCTGAACACCAGGGGCGGCGTGATGTGCCCGAGCTATCGAGTGACCAAAGAGGAGAAGCACTCCACACGAGGCCGCGCACACCTGCTGTTCGAGATGCTCGCGGGCGACGTGATCAAGGACGGGTGGCGGTCGCCCGAGGTCGCCGAGGCGCTCGACCTCTGCCTGGGCTGCAAGGGGTGCAAGCGCGACTGCCCGGTCGACGTCGACATGGCGAGCTACAAGGCGGAGTTCCTGCACGAGCACTACAAGCGACGCCCGCGGCCACGTTCGCACTACGCGATGGGCTGGCTGCCGACGTGGCTGAAGTACGGACTGGTCAACAGGTTCACCGCGAAGTTCGGCCGGTTCGCGGGCATCACACCGGAACGCGCACTGCCCACGCCCACCACTCCCCTGGTCCGCCAGCTGCACCCGCTCGGCAAGGGCGACCCGGTCCTGCTGTTCCCGGACACGTTCACGAACTTCTTCGAACCCGGCATCGGTCTCGACGCCGCCAACGTGCTGGCACACCTGGGAAACCGCGTCGAGATCCCGTCGGCGAACGTCTGCTGCGGACTCACGTGGCACTCGACCGGTCAGCTCACCAAAGCCCGCCGGGTCGTCGAACGAACCGCCCGCACGCTGCTTCCGTGGACCAGCAGGGGCATCCCGGTGATCGGCCTCGAACCGAGCTGCACGGCGTTCCTCAAATCCGAGGCCCCGAAACTGTCGGACGACCCGGCTGTACAGGCGCTTGCCGAGGCCACGCAAACGTTCGCCTCATACGTCGCACCGAAACTGCCGTCGGCAGAAGGCACACGGGACGCAGTGGTGCAGACCCACTGCCACCAGTACGCGGAACTGGGGTTCGACGCGGACCGCGAGGCGATGACCAAGGCCGGTCTGAAACCGAAGGTCGTCGAGGGCTGCTGTGGCCTCGCCGGCAACTTCGGGTTCGAGCAGAGCCACTACGAGGTCTCGATCGCGTGCGCCGAGCAGGACCTCTTGCCCGCCATCCGCGAGAACGAAGACGCACTGGTCATCGCGGACGGCTTCAGCTGCCGCACGCAGATCCGCCACACGACCGACCGCGAACCGGTCCACCTGGCCAGCGTGCTCGCGGACCGGCTGGGTGTGATTTACCGCTGACTAACCGGCCCCGGCCAGTCTCGTACGCATGCAGAAGAAGATTGGTGCCGTCGTGCTGGCGGCAGCGGCGCTAGCGCTGACCTTCACCGGCCAGGCGCAGGCAGAGACGAACCCGAACTGCTCCAGCGTGACCCAGATGGGTGCCACGAAGTACCTCAAGAACGGCAACACGACCATGGCCTCGGTCAAGCAGTTCAAGGGCTGCGGCAAGAACTGGGGCTACGTCTACGTCTGGGACTCGTGGCGCGCCAACCACCGCACGTACCGTCTCTACGCCGGTGTCCAGGTCCGCGGCGCCGAGTTCCCGAGCGGCTACAACAGCGTCGAGAACAAGCAGGAACTGTGGTCGTACGGCACGGACACGCTGGACAAGTGCACCAAGGGCTACGGCTCCATCGTGGCGTCGTCCTACAGCGACGGCGTCGAGACCGAGGAGCGTTGCTGACATGAAGAAGCTGAGCGCAGTTGTGCTGGCGGCGGCAGCCATCGGGATGACCTTCACCGGTGCCGCCCACGCCGAGACGAACCCCAAGTGCACGAGCGGGGTCACGCAGATCGGGGCCACGAAGTACATCAAGAGCGGCAGCGCGACCGTCGCCTCGGTGAAGC
>NZ_JYJG01000096.1 GCF_000955955.1 Lentzea aerocolonigenes | reverse complement strand
TCGGTGAAGCAGTTCAAGGGCTGCAACAAGAACTGGGGCTACATCTACGTCTGGGACTCCTGGAAGTCCGGCCACGGCAGCTTCACCGCCAGTGTCGCCATCACCAGGGGCGACGGCAGCATCGACGAGAACAGCGGTGCCCGTGGCCAGCAGGAGGTGTGGTCGAACGGCGCGAACACGCTGCAGTTCTGCACGTCGGCGATCGGCTTCGTCTCCGGTGGGCACTACGGCCAGACAGAGGAGCGGTGCTGACGTGAGGAAACTGAGTGCTGTGGCGCTGGCGGCGGCGGCCGTCGGGATGACCTTCACCGGTGTCGCGCACGCCGAGACGAACCCGAAGTGCCCCAGCGGGGTCACCCAGATCGGTTCGACCAAGTACCTGAAGAACGGCGACGACACCGTCGCGTCGGTCAAGCAGTTCAAGGGGTGCAACAAGAACTGGGCGTACATCTACGTCTGGGACTCGTGGCGCGCCAACCACCGGGACTTCTACCTGCGCGCCGCCATCTGGACGCGCACCGGTTCCGAGGCGATCGACTACAACGGTGGTGACCGCGGCCAGCAGGCGGTGTGGTCCACCGGCGCCAGCACGCTGAGCCAGTGCACCAGGGCCGTGGGCGACGTCCTCTGGCCGTCGGGCCACGACCTCCACGGCAGCACGGACGAGCGGTGCTGAAGATGAAGAAGATCGGGCCCGCCGTACTGGCGGCCACCGCCCTCGCCGTGTCCGTCACGGGCACGGCGCAGGCGGAGTACAACCCTCTGGAACGACACCACGATCACCGTCGGCGACTGGGCTGAAGAACGCTGTTAGACGGAAGGCGGAGGGCGGCCGCCGCATGGCCGCCCTCCGCGTGGTCTCACCCCTTGTCCAGCACCGAGTCCTTCGAGGTCTCGCGCATGAACCCGTAGACCAGCAACGAGATCAGCACGCACCCGGCGACGTAGTAGAAGAACACCGACTCGTGGCCGGCCTGCTTGAACCACAGCGCCACGTACTCGGCCGTGCCGCCGAAGATCGCCACGGTCAGCGCGTACGGCAGACCGACACCCAGCGCGCGGATGTTCGTCGGGAACAGCTCGGCCTTCACGATCGCGTTGATCGACGTGTAGCCGGTGACGATCACCAGGCCTCCGAGCATCAGCAGGAACGCCGGGAACGCCTCGGAAGTCCTCGCGAGCATCGACAGCAGCGGCACGGTCGCCAGCGTGCCCAGCACACCGAACCCGAGCAGCAGCGGACGACGGCCGATCCGGTCGGACAGCGCGCCCGCGATCGGCTGCAGCACCACGAACACCAGCAGCGCCGCGAAGTTGATCCAGCTGACCGTGGCCGCGTCGATCTTGCTGGTGTTGACCATGAACTTCTGCAGGTAGGTCGTGTACGTGTAGAACGCGACCGTGCCGCCCAGCGTCAGGCCGACGACGAGCAGGCATTCCTTGGGGTGCTTGAGCAACGCCTTGAAGGTGCCCTTGTCGGAGCTTTCCTGCTGCTGCTTCTCGAAGCTCTCCGACTCGTCCATCCCGCGTCGCAGCCACATCACGATGATCGCGCCGGTCGCCCCGATCACGAACGCGATCCGCCAGCCCCACGACGACATCTCGGGCTTGGTGAGGAACTGCTGCAACACGATCTGCACGCCCAGCGCCACCAGCTGCCCGGCGGTCAGCGTCACGTACTGGAAGCTGGAGTAGAAACCACGCTTCGCCGGAGAGGCCACTTCGGACAGATAGGTCGCCGAGGTCGCGTACTCACCACCGACCGACAGGCCCTGCAGCAACCGCGCGAGCACGAGCAGGACCGGCGCCGCGACACCGATCGTCGCGTACGACGGGGTCAGCGCGATGATCAGCGAGCCGAACGCCATCAGCGTGACCGACAACGTCAGCGCGGCCCGGCGGCCGTGCCGGTCGGCGTAACGGCCGAGCAGCCAGCCTCCCAGCGGTCGCATGAGGAAGCCGACCGCGAACACGGCGGCGGTGTTGAGCAGCTGCGCGGTCTGGTCGCCCTTGGGGAAGAACGCCGCCGCGAAGTAGATGCTGAACGCGGTGTACGCGTACCAGTCGTACCACTCGATCAAGTTCCCGACTGATCCGCGCAGCACGTTCGCCACCACTCGGCGCTCGGCGCGTTTCTCCGCAACGACTGTCATGCCGGACACCATCCCGACGTCGCCGCACCCCCCACAACCTGGGCCGACGCTTCTTTACAGTCACTTAGGCGCGTCGCCACGCGCAGGAAACGTTCGTCATGGCCGATACTGCTCCCATGCGGGTGCTGTTGGTCGAAGACGACGACGGTGTCGCCGACGCCCTGGTGGAAGCGCTGCGGGCGAACGGCCACCGGCCTGCCCGCGTGCGCAGGGGCGCCGACGCGTTGATCGCCCACCGCGACGCCGACGTGGTGCTGCTCGACCTCGGCCTGCCCGACCAGGACGGCCTGGAGGTGCTGCGCAAGCTCCGCAAGATCGACCCGGTGCCGGTGCTCGTGCTGACCGCGCGCGGCGACGAGCGGACCGTCGTCAGGGGACTCCGGCTCGGCGCGGACGACTACCTGATCAAGCCCGTGCGGCTGGCCGAGCTGCTGGCCCGCATCGACGCGGTGGCGCGGCGCAGTGCGGCCCGGTCGCAGGAGCCGGACGACGTCGTGCGGGTGTCCGATGTGGAGATCGACCTGCAGAGCCGTCAGGTCGTGGTCGGTGGGCGCGAGATCTCGTTGACCACCAAGGAGTTCGACGTGCTGGCGGTGCTGGCCCGCCGGCCGGGCACCGCGGTCAGCCGGCAGCAGCTCATGGACGAGGTGTGGGGCAACGCCTTCGTGGCGGTGTCACGGACTCTCGACGTCCACCTCACACAGCTGCGCGCCAAGCTCGACCGGCCGGGCCTGCTGCACACGATCCGCGGTTTCGGCTACCGGCTCGGTGAATAGATGCGGCAACGGCTTCTGTTGGTGCTGCTGCTGTTCTCGCTCTCGGCCGTCACCGCGTTCGCCTTCCCGCTGCTGATGAGCACGGCGAAGGAGCGCACCCAGCAGTTCGTGATCAGCCGCACCGCGGACCTCGACCGCTTCGCCACCCTGCCCGCCGACGTCGTGGTGTCCGAGGCGTTGCGGTACAACGAGATCTACGGCGAGGAGGTCGTGGTCGTCAACGCGGCCGGCGAACCCGTCGTCGAGGCGGGCATGAAGATCGCCGACGTGTCACCCCAGATCGACGCCGCGCTGCGCAACCAGCCCGCCGCGCCCGTGCCGACGGTCATGCCCTGGAACGGCGGCGACGTCCTGTTCGCCCGCCCTGTCGGCACCGGCACGAAGGTCGCCGGAGCCGTGGTCATGCGTGCCTCGACCTCGGTGGCCGCCCTGGACGTGGCCCGGCGGTGGGCGATCGTGCTGGCAGGGGCGTTGCTGGCGGCATGCGCGTGCGTGCTGCTGGCGCTGGTGGTCGCCCGCTGGCTGCTGCGCCCTCTCAAGGAGCTCGACCGGGGCGTGCGAGCGGTCGCGGAGGGCCAGCGACGCACGCACGTCGCCGACACCGCGGGACCGGCCGAGCTGCGGGCGTTGTCCGAGTCGTTCAACCGCATGTCGGATGCCGTCGCCGAGGCCGCCGACCAGCAACGACGGCTGATCGCTGACGCGTCGCACCAGCTGCGCAACCCGATGGCGGCGTTGCGTCTGCGCGTCGACATGCTGCCGTCCAACGGCTCGCTGCTCACCGAGGTCGAGCGGCTGGAGTCGTTGCTGGACGGGCTTCTGGCGCTGGCCTCGGCGGAAAGCACGGCCACCGAACGCGCGGCGGGCGGCGTCGAACCCGAACTGGCCGACCTGCAGGTCGTGGCGCACGACCGGGTCGACGCGTGGCGTGCGGCGGCTCATGCGGCGGGCGTGACGATCACGGTCGACGACCGTGCGCCCGGCCTGGTGCAGTGCGCGGTGTCGGACCTCGCGCAGGTGCTGGACGTGTTGCTGGACAACGCTATCAAGTACGGCGGCCACGAGATCACGGTGGTCTGCGACCGTGCGACGCTCACGGTTCGAGACAACGGGCCAGGCCTGTCCAAAAAGGACATCAAGCACGCCACGGAACGGTTCTGGCGCGGTGACGACTCCCAGCGCGGGACCGGGCTGGGGCTGGCGATCGCGGACAAGATCGTGACGGCGCACGACGGAACGCTGGCGCTGCACTCGGATGGCGGGCTGGTGGTCACGGTGAAGCTGCCGAAGGAGCCACTGCTGTGAGGCCCCGGCCCGTTCCTCCCGCGTCCCCACCCGGCCGAGGCGCCGTGCTGAAGCGGCGAACCTTCCTGTTGGGCGCCCTCGCGCTCGCGGCCTGCAGCTCCAGCGAACCCTCCGGCACGATCAGGATCGCGGGCGGCGAACCCGGCGGCTTCTACAACGACTTCGCGGCCCTGCTCTCCCGCCTGTCCCCCAGCCCGTTGACGATCACGCCGCTCCAGACCGGTGGCAGCGCCGACAACCTCAAACACCTCCGCGAAGGCACCGCGGACCTGGGCCTGACGTTGAGCGACAGCGCCCACATGGAAACCGGCCTGGTCGCCCTCGGCCGCGTCTACGAGAACTACTTGCAGCTGGTCGTCCTCGAGAACTCGCCTTACCGGACCCCGGCCGACCTGATCGGCGAACGGGTGTCGCTGGGCGCGGCCGGATCCGGTGCCTCGTTGCAGGGCGAGCGGCTGGCGCTGGGCGTGCAGGAGCAGCACTATCCGTTGCGCAACGCCATCGACGCGTTGCAGGCAGGCGAGATCGCGGCCCTGCTGTGGTCCGGCGGCGTCCCGACCCCCGAACTGAACAAGGCGAGCGGCATCAGGCTGCTCCCGCTCGACACGTTCCTGCCCAGGCTGCGGCAGGACTACGGCAAGGTCTACGAACGCGTCGACGTCCGCACGGGTGTGTACGGCTCGCAGGCCGACATCCCCACGATCGGCACCCCGAACCTGCTGGTGTGCCGCCCGGACCTGAGCGACGGGTACGCGAGCGCCGTCGTGCGGCTGCTGGTCGAGAACGCCGCGGACCTCGTTCCGGACCAGGCGCTCGGCACCCAGTACCTCGACGTGCGCAGCCTCATCGACACCGGCAGAGTTCCACTGCACCCTGGCGCGGCGGCGGAATACAGGAGGTTGCACGGATGATCATCACGATGACGTCGATCTCGCTGGACGGCTGCATGGAGGGTCCGGACCACGACATCGGCTGGCACCACGTCGACGACGAGATGCACGAGCACTTCAACGAAGAGCTCGCGAAGATGAGCCGGTTCGTCGACGGCCGCCGCAACCACGAGACGATGCTCGAAGCGTGGCCGCACACCGACGAGCACCCGGAGTGGCCGCGACCGATGCACGACTTCGGCAGGATCTGGCGGGCGATGCCGAAGATCGTCTATTCGCGGACGCTCGAGACCACCGAGTGGAACACCGAGGTCAGGCGCGAGATCGACCCGGACGAGGTCAGGGCGTGGCCCGGCGACAGCATGGTCGGCGGCGCGCAGCTGGTGGGGTCGTTCTTCGAGCACGACCTGATCGACGAGGTCCGCCTCTACCTCAACCCGGTCGCGATCGGCGCCGGCACACCGTTCTTCAAGAAGCCGATCGCCCTGGCGCTCAAGAGCACCAGGGCGTTCGGGAACGGCGTTGTCGAGCTGATCTACGGCAGGCCCTAAGGAAGTCTCTGCCCCAGGAGCAAAGCGGCCGCGGCGGCGAACATCGCCGTCATCGTGCCGAGCAACAGCCACGGCTTCGACGCGTCCGCCTGCTTCTTCTCGTAGCCGATCTGCTCACCGAGCGTGTCGTACACCCGGCGCAGCTCCTCGGCCGACGCCGCCTTGAAGAACTCGCCGCCGGAGAGCTTCGCGATCTCCTTCATGGAGTCGTCGTCGACCGGCACGGACTGCGAGCGGCCCTCGATGTCGACCACGCCGTCCTCGGTGCCGAACGAGATCGTGGAGATCGGGATCCCGGCCTTCTTCGCGTCCTCGGCCGCGTCGAACGCCTTGCGGGTGCCCACGGTCTCCTTGCCGTCCGTCATCAGCACGATGCGGGCGGGCGGCGGGCCCTCGGCGCCACCGACGACCTTGCCGAACGAGTCGATCGAGGCCATCGCGGCCACCAGCGCGTCGCCGGTCGCGGTCGACTGGGCGAGCTTGAGCCCGTCGATCGACTGCGTGACGGCCGGGCGGTCCGTCGTCGGCGCCACCAGCACCGTCGCGGAGCCGGCGAAGGAGATCAGGCCCAGGTTGATGCCCGGTGTGAGGCCCTCGGTGAACGACTTCGCGGCCGACTGCGCGGCCTCCAGCCGGGAGGGCTTGATGTCCGTGGCCTTCATGGACAGCGACACGTCGACCACGAGCATGACGGTCGCCCGGTTGCGCGGCACCCGTTGCTCGGCCGTCGGGCCGGCCAGTGCGACCGTCAGCAGAGCCAGGGCGGCCAGCAGGAACGCCGCCGGGACGTGCCGCGACCAGCGTTCCCGCTTGGGCGCGACCCTCTCCAGCAGCTCCAGGTTCGTGAACCGCAGCACCCGCTTGCGGCGGATCCGTTGCGCCACCACGTATCCGGCGGTCAGCAGCGCGACGCCGATCAGCAGCAGGAACCACCACGGGGCGACGAAGTTGGAAAAGCTCATGCGACACCCCCAGACCAGCGGCGCTTGCGCGCCACCACGAAACGGACCGTGTCCGCGATCCAGTCGGAATCGGTTCGCAGCACCAGATGCCCGGCACCCGCACGCCGCAGCCCCGCCGCCACCTCGGCCCGATGTTCCGCGGCCGCCGCGTTGAACTCCTTGCGCAGCAACGCGGACGCCGTGACCTCGCGCTGCCGCCCGCTCTCCGGGTCGGACAGCACGACCGTGCCGACCTCTGGCAGGTCGACGTCACGCGGGTCGACGATCTCGATGGCGACGATGTCGTGCCGCGCGGACAACGCGCGCAGCGGCCGTTGCCACTCCATGCCACCGAGGAAGTCCGAGATCACCACGATCAGCCCGCGCCGGCGTGGCGGGCGGCGCAGCTGCTCCAGCAACGCGGCCAGGTCGCCGCGGGTGCCCTCTTCCGCGCGTGGCATCTCGGCGATCTTGCGGATCATGCCCCGCGCGTGGGCGAGACCGCCGCGCGCCGGGATGCGGAGGTTGTCCGCGCCCGTCGAGACCGCCGCGCCGATCCGGTTGCCGCCACCACGCGTCAGGTGCGCGACCGCGGCCATCGCGGCGATCGCCAGGTCGCGCTTCTCGCAGGCCGCCGTGCCGAAGTCGAGCGACGGCGACAGGTCCATCGCCACCCACGTCTCCAGCTCGCGGTCCGCGACCGTCTCGCGGATGTGCGGGACCGTCGTGCGCGCAGTGACCGCCCAGTCCATCCGGCGCACGTCGTCGCCGGGCTGGTAGGTCCTGGCCTCACCCGGTTCGGTGCCGGGACCCGGCACGAGGCCGAGGTGGTTGCCCTGCAGCAAGCCGTCGAGACGGCGCCGGACGTCGAGCTCCAGCATGCGCAACGCGGCTTCCATGCGGACGCCGCGCAGGATGGGCGGCGCCCACGACGGACGCTCGGTCGCTTTCTCCCGGCTCACTGCCTACCAGCCGGAACCGGCTGCTGCGGACGGGCCGACACCTGCGGCAACGGCACGATCTGCAGCACGCGCGTGATGATGTGGTCGATCGGCACGCCGTCGGCCAGCGCGTCGTAGGAGAGCACGAGGCGGTGGCGCAGCACGTCCGGGACGACGTCCACGACGTCCTGCGGCAGCACGTAGTCGCGGCCGCGGACCAGGGCGAGGCCACGCGCGGCGGCGATGATGCCGAGCGACGCACGCGGCGAGGCACCGTAGGCGACCCAGCCGGCGACGTCGGTGAGGCCGTGCTCACCGGGCGCGCGGGTCGCGATCACCAGGCGCACCACGTAGTCGACCAGTGCGTGGTGGACGAAGACGCGCGACGCCACGCCCTGCAGGCGCACCAGCTCCTCCGGCGAGAGGACCTGGTTCGGCACCGGCGCCTCGACGCCCATGCGGTAGACGATCTCGCGCTCTTCCTCGGCCGTCGGGTACTCGACCTGGATCTTGAACAGGAACCTGTCGCGCTGCGCCTCCGGCAGCGGGTACACGCCCTCGTTCTCGATCGGGTTCTGCGTCGCCAGCACCAGGAACGGGTTCGGCATCGGGAACGTCCGGCCACCGATCGAGACGTGGCGTTCGGCCATCACCTCGAGCATCGCCGACTGCACCTTGGCGGGCGCGCGGTTGATCTCGTCGGCGAGCACGAAGTTCGCGACGACAGGACCCAGTTCGACGTCGAACGCCTCGCTGGACTGACGGTAGATGCGGGTGCCGAGGATGTCGGCGGGCACCAGGTCGGGCGTGAACTGCACGCGGCTGAACGAGCCGCCGACCACGCGGGCGAACGTCTCGACGGCGAGCGTCTTCGCGACACCCGGCACACCTTCGAGCAGCAGATGGCCCTTGGCCAGCAGACCCACGAGCATCCGCTCGACGAGCCGGTCCTGGCCGACGATGACCCGCTTCACCTCGAACACGGTGCGTTCGAGCAGCTGGGCGTCACGAGCCGGGGTGACGGGCGCCGATGCGTTCGGCGTTGCCTCGGCGGCGGGCTCGGTCACGTGCGGGCCTCCATGCAGAACAGGGTTTACCGATAGTGGAACAGTCTTACTCGTCGGCTGTTCAACCGCTGTGAAGGGTGTCCAGGTCGTCCGGTGTGTCGACGTCCCGCGCCTCACCGGGCAAAGCGGACACCTCCACCGGGTTCAACGCCTGGAGAGTCTTGCGCAGCGGCTGGTTGCGTGGATCTTCGGGGAGGGCCCGGCGCAGCTCAGCGGCGTTCCAGACGCCGATCAGCCACTGCGTGCGGTCGTCCTTCAACACAGCGTTGCTCTTCGCCTGGAGAAGCCTCGCGATCGTGTCCCCGGTGATGCCGGGCTGATCGACAGCCAGCACCGCGACCCAGTCGGCGGTGATCTCGCCGAGACCCGCCGCCAATCCCGCGAGCGGGCCGCCGCCCGGTGGATCCTCGCGTGCCCAGATGACGCCGGGGAGGTCTTTTTGCGGCCCTACAACGACGATCTCGCTTGCACCGTCCACAACGGACAGGACGTGGTCGAGCAGCGTGGCGTCCCGATAGGACAGTGCAGCCTTGTCGACGCCGCCGAGCCGTTCCCCCTTGCCGCCGGTGAGGATGATCGCCGCGTAGGTCATGCCCCCAGTCAATCAGCTCTCGTCGAGGTGCAGGGCGTCGAGGCGGGTGAGCTCCTCCGGGGTGAGCTGGAGCGCGCCCGCCTCGACGTTCTGCCGCAGGTGCGCCAGGTCTCCCGTGCCGGGGATGACCAGCACGTGCGGCCCACGCGCGAGCGTCCACGCCAGCCTGACCTGCGCCGGAGAGGCGTCGTGCCGGGCCGCGATCTCGCTGACCTCGTCGTCCTCGGCCGACGTCCCGGCCTCCTTGTTCGCCCCGGCGAGGGCGAAGAACGGCACGAACGCGATACCGCGTTCACCGCAGACGCCGAGGAAGTCGTCCTGCTCTGGGTGATGGCCGAGCCCGTACGAGTTCTGCACGCACACGACGGGTGCGACGCGTTGCGCCTGGTCGAGGTGGTGCTTCTTGACGTTCGACAGGCCGAGGTGGCGGATCAGCCCCTCCTGCTGGAGTGCGGCGAGCTGCTCGAAGTGCTCCGTGACGTCGTCGAGGCCGCTGGTGCGCAGGTTCACGACGTCGAGGTGGTCCTTGCCGAGCTGCCGCAGGTTCTCCTCGACCTGCCCCCTGAGCTGGTGCGGCGTGGCCAGCGGCAGCCACTCCCCCTGCGGCGACCGGCTCGGCCCGACCTTCGTGACGATCACCAGGTCCCCGGGGTACGGCGAGAGCGCGCTGTTGATCAGCTCGTTGGCCGACCGCGTCCGGCTGAAGTAGAAGGCGGCCGTGTCGATGTGGTTGACGCCGAGCCGTACGGCCTCTCGCAGCACCTCGATCGCCCTGGTCCGGTCACGTGGCGTGGAGTTCTGGCCGAACGCGGCCCCGAGCTGGGGCAGTCGCATCGCGCCGAAGCCGATCCGGTTCACGGTCAGGTCACCCAGTCGCCACGTCATTCCGCTCACTGTGCCAGCCTTGGTGGCGTGTTCACCCTCGCCGAGGCCCGATCCGAGCTCACCACGCTGCTGCCGGTGCTGGACGAGATCGTCCGCCTGCGCGCCGACGCCGCCGAACTCGCCGTCGGCGGGTCGTCGCTGGGCGGCCTGCCGGAGTTCAAGGCCGCGCAGGCCCGGCTGGACGAGCTGATGGAGACCGTGCAGAAGACAGGGGCCGAGCTGAAGGGCTTCGCGCCGCTGCTGGTCGACTTCCCGTCCGAGATGGACGGTGTGCCGGTGCTGCTGTGCTGGCTCGAGGGCGACCGTGAGCTCACCTGGTACCACCGCGCGGATCTGGGGTTCGCGGGCCGCCGTCCTCTCTGAAGAGGCAGGGCGATCACCGCGTGGTCCACTCGTCGGGCAGGTCCTCCGGCAGCAGTGCGGTCAGCTCCTGCGCGGTGTGACTGCGCTGCCGGGCCAGGCGACCGGCCTGCTCCGCGACCATCGTCTCGAATGTGCGGCGGGCGACCCGTCCGTTGCCGAAGCTCTCGCCGCGGGCCATCCGCGCGTAGTAGGCGAGCAGTTCGCCGCGGGTCGCCTCGGGCAGCAGGTAGTCGTTCTGACGCGCGTGCAGCTCGGTGATGCGCACCAGCTCGTCCGGGCTGTAGTCGGGAAACTCGACGGTGCGGCCGAACCGCGACTCCAGACCGGGGTTGGTGGCGATGAACCGCGCCATGTCCCCGGTGTAGCCGGCGACGATGACCACCACCTCCTCGCGGTGATCCTCCATCAGCTTTACCAGCGTGGCGATCGCCTCCTGACCGAAGTCCCTGCCACCGTCCACAGGGGACAACGCGTACGCCTCGTCGATGAACAGCACGCCGCCGCGCGCGCTGTCGAACGCCGCCTTCGTCTTCACTGCGGTGTGGCCGACGTACTCGCCGACCAGGTCCACCCTGGCCACCTCGACCAGATGGCCTTGTGCCAGCAGGCCGAGCGCGGCCAGGATCCGCCCGTACAGCCGCGCGACGGTGGTCTTGCCGGTACCCGGGTTGCCGGTGAACACGAGGTGCCGGCTCATCGGCGGGGTCCGCAGGCCCGCCTCCGCCCGGCGCTGCCCGATCGTGATGATGTCGACGAGGGTGCGCACCTCCGCCTTGACCTCGGTCAGCCCGATCATCGCGTCCAGGTCGGCGAGCAGCGCCTCGGGCGAGCCGTCCTCTCCGCGTTTGGCGAGCAGGGTCTCCACGGCGCCCTGTCGTTCGCCGATCTCGTCGAGAACGGCCCGCGCGGTGGCTTTGTCGTCCGGGTCGGTGAGCGGCGCGCCGGGTGACTTGGCGGCGAGCCGCCGCAGCCGTTCGACGCGCTCCTTCACGCCGGCCAGCAGGCGGGCGGCGGCGAGCTTGTCGTCCCGGTGCCGCAGCGTCGCCTCGGCCCGCACCCGTACCGCCGCCAGTCCGTCGGTCAGCTCTGCCACGGTCCGGTCGAACGGCGGGTTGGCCAGCTCCTGGGACTCGGCACCGGCCGGCGCCGGGGCGCCTGGTTGGACGCCGACCCCGTCATCCGCACCGTTGGCGTAGGACGCACAGGCCGTCATCGTCGCCTCGGCCTGCCGCTGGAAGCCCTCGCCGAGGTTCTCGCGTGCCAGGCACCCGGTCAGCGTGATGTCGCCGCCCGCGAGGTGGAACCCGGGACCGCGCCCGCCGGTGGCGTCGCACTGGTCGAGCACGGCACGCCCGCCGCCCAGCCAGACGCCGGTCCCCGCCGCCTCGGCGACCCAGCAGCGGGTGAACGTCCCTTCGCCGCCGGCCACCACGATTCCGGGCCCGAGGCCCGCCGTGATGATGACGTCCTTCGCCACGAGGGTTCCGCCGTCGACCTCCAGGCCGGTCCCGCCGCGGTCGACCTCGGCTTCGGTGACGGTCGCGCGGGCGTTGCCGGACACCGTGAGGGCGGTGAGTTCGGCGTCCTCGATCCGGGTCCGCAGGAGTCTCACGGTCGTGCCCCGGCCGGTCGCCACGACGCCACGCCCGACCCGTGCGATCCGGCAGCCGGTGAGCGCCACCCGTGCCCCGGACCCGGCGAGCACGCCGTGGCGCGAGTCCTCGATCCGGCAGCCGTCGACGACAGGTGCGGCGCCCGCGGTGGCCTCAAGACCGGCACCGGCCGGGCTGGTCAGCACACATCGGTCGACAGTCGGTACCGCTCCGATGCCTTCGACGGCCAAGGCGGCGCTTTCACTGCCGTGGCAGGAGATTTCCAGGCCGCTCACCGTGGCGCCGGCTCGCAACGTCAGCGGTGTGTCGCCGCCGCGCAGGGTCACCGTGCCGGTCTTCCTGACGGCGCGCAGCTTGATCGCCTTGTCGACCACGACCCGTTCGTCGTACCCGCCGCCGGGGATTTCCACGGTGTCGCCGTCGCGGGCCGCCGCGATGGCGGAACCGATGTCCCGGAACCCGCCCTGGCCTACCCGCAGCACCCGCGAACGGGCCTCTTCACGATCACGCGACGACGCCACGAGCGCGCAGCCTACCCAGCTCGAGGCGCGAGGAAGCCCGCGATCAGCAGGACACCCATCAGTCCGGCGATGAGTCCCAGAGCCGTCAGGCAGTGCTTCGCGGTGGTGCGTCCGGGCATGCGCCGCAGGATGATCCCCGCCGCCAGCACCAGCGCACCCGCGATCGGTCCCAGCGCCCGCCACGCCTTGTCCCACGTGAACGGCAGATAGGCGTCCGCGCCGTAGAGCGACAGGATCAGCGCGGGCAGGCCGAGTCCGGCGGCAGCGGCGGCGGCGAGCATGTTGAACCGTTGCTGCGCCTCACCTTCCTGCGCGACGGCGAACGTGGAGACGCTGCTCAGCAACGTCTGCAGCCGCGTGATCTCCTCGCCCAGCTCGACGTCCATCGCCTCACAGTGCCGCCGCACTCCGGGCGCCTTGACCTCGCGGAGCGTGTCGCGGGCCTGGTCACGAGCCCTGCTGAACGCGATCGACAGCTCGACGAGCTGGGCCATCACCAGCCGCAGCGCCGTGTTCCTGCGCTGTGCCAGCAGATCCGCTACCTGGCGTTCCATCTCGTAGCGCAGTCCCCGCAGCTCGGCGACGGTGTTCCGCGACCCCTCGGCGACGGCTTTCTCGATGACATCGGCCTTCGCGCTGTCGTCGGGGATCCTGTGGGCGGGGTGCTTCAGCAGCTCGGAGGCGTCGCCGCCGTGCCACGTCTCCCGGTGCCAGCTTCCGTTCTCACTCCACACCGCCCGGATCACCACGTCGATCCGCTGGCCGTCCGTTCGTGCGTATCCCACGAGGATTCTGCGGGCCTCCTCTTTGGTGACACGCACGAACGGCACGGCATGCCCGTCCAGGCTCTTCCCTCCGACCGACACCGTCATCTGTGCGCCGAGATTCGGGTCCGCGGGATCGCCTGCCAGCACGCGTAAGTCCACGTCTCGATCTTCGCACGGTGACCGGATCCGTCCGCTCCTCGGCCTGGTCGTGCCTGTCTCCTCCCGCTCGTCCTGGCCAGGCTTGGTGGCATGAAGCGAGCATTGATCGTCATCGACGTGCAGGAGTCGTTCCGCCAGCGCCCCAACTGGGCGGAGATCTCGAACCCGGACGTCGTGGGCAAGGTGAACCAGCTGGTCGACATGTCGCGTGACGCCGGCGACCTGGTGGTGTGGGTGCTGCATTCCGAGCCCGGCAGCGGCGACGTGTTCGACCCCGCGCTCGGGCACGTGCGGCTGATCGACGGGCTCAAGCCGCTGGACGACGAGCCGATCCTGACCAAGACGTCGCACAACGCGTTCACCACGACGAACCTGCAGCAGACGCTCACCACCCGAGGCGTCCAGGAGCTGCTGATCAGCGGCATCCGGACCGAGCAGTGCTGCGAGACGACCGCGCGGGTCGGGTCGGATCTCGGGTTCGACATGACGTTCGTGACGGACGCGACCGCCACCACGCCGCTGCCGCACTGGCGGACCGGGAAGGTGCTCGGGGTCGAGGAGATCATCGAGCGGACCGAGTACGTGCTGGCCGGCCGATTCGCGCGGATCTCGGATGTCGCTACGCTGACCGGATCGTGACCAGAGTCGTCTTCCTGCTCGTGCCTGGCGTGCACCTGCTCGACCTCGCGGGGCCGGCGCAGGTGTTCTCCAGCGCGGCCGACCTCGTGGGCGGCTACTCGTTGGAGTACGTCGGCGACTCCGAGTCCGTGCCCAGCCATCAGGGTGTGCCGCTGGGCGCGACGACGGAGCTGCCGGAGCTCGACGTGCGCGACCTCGTGTTCGTGCCGGGATGGCGGTCGCCGAAGATCGCCGGCACCGGGCCGTTGAGCGCGCGGGCGTTGGCGTGGCTCAAGCAGCACCACGCCGGCGGAGGCACGGTCGCGAGTGTGTGTGCCGGTGCGGACGTGCTGGGGCGTGCCGGTCTGCTCGATGGCCGCCGTTGCACCACACACCACGAACTGCAGGACGAGCTCGAACGCCGCTACCCGCACGCACGGGTCGTGCGAGACGTTCTGTTCGTTGAGGACGACAGGGTCGTGACGTCCGCGGGCATCGCGAGCGGCATCGACCTCGCGCTGAACCTCGTCGCTGCCAGACACGGACCCGCCACTGCTGCGGCCATCGCACGCACGATGGTCGTATACGCGCGCAGGAACGGCGACGACCAGCAGGCGAGCGTGCTGCTGCGGCACCGGTCGCACGTCAACGAGACCGTGCACCGCATCCAGGACGTCATCGAGTCACGGCTCACCGACAGGCTGTCGTTGGCGGAACTGGCCGTTGCCGCCGGATGCAGCGAACGGACCGTGACGCGGTTGTTCGGCAAAGCGACGGGCATGACGCCGTTGAGGTACCAACAGGCACTGAGAGTCGAACGGGCCGAACACCTCATCGGCCAGGGCGCCACGGTCGAGACCGCCGCGCGCAACGTCGGCTTCGAGGACGCCCGCATGCTGCGCCGCCTGCGTTCTCGCTGAAATTGTCAGACCCCGGGCATAGTGTGACCCGCGTGACGACTTTGGCGAACCGCCCCAACACCGCGTTGCTCGTGATCGACGTGCAGAACGGCGTGGTAGGCCACGCCCACAACCGCGACGAGGTGGTGGCCAACGTGGCCACCCTCGTCGACAAGGCGCGCACGGCCGGCGTCGACGTCGTGTGGGTGCAGCACAGCAGCGAGCACATGCCGAAGAACACCGACGGCTGGCAGTTCGTCTCCGAGCTGAAGCTGGCCGACGGCGAACCGGTGGTGTACAAGACCTACGCCGACTCGTTCGAGGACACCGACCTCGAGGAAGTGCTGGCGGGCAAGGGAGTCGGCAGCCTCGTGGTGTCCGGCGCGCAGACCGACGAGTGCATCCGCTCCACCCTGCACGGCGCGATCGTCCGCGGCTACGACGCCCTGCTGGTGAGCGACGCGCACACCACCGAAGACCTGTCGGAGTGGGGCGCGCCCACCCCGGACAAGGTCATCGCGCACACCAACCTCTACTGGGAGAACCACACGGCGCCGGGCCGTTCGGCGGGCGTGGTCAAGACGGAGGACGCGTTCAAGCCAGCCGGTTGATCTCGTCGCTGCGCAGGATCTTCGCCGCCGGCGAGGCACCCTTGGCCAGCGCCACCATGGCGCGGCCGAGATCCTCGGTGCTCGTGACGAACTTCGGCGCCACCCGCCGCAGCACCGGGATGAGCCACCCCGTCCACGAGTAGAGGTAGCGGTAGATCCGGGTGCGCGACGCGATCCCGTGCCGCGGCTGGATGAATCCCGGCCGCACCACGAACACCCGCCGGTCCAGCGCCAGCAGCTCGTTCTCCGTGCGGCCCTTCACGCGCGACCACATCGTCTTGCTGTCAGCGTCCGCGCCCTCGCCCGACACGTACACATACGTGCCACCGACGACACGTGCGGCCTCAAGCGCGTAGTCGTGCGTCACGGGCGTGTACTCAGCCTCGGTCCGCCCCGCCGATGTCAGGCCCATGCAGTAGAAGCAGGCGTCGGCGTCAGCCAGCTGGGCGGCGATCGGCGACAGGTCGCCGAAGTCCGTGTGCAGGACGTGCTGTTGCTTGGGGCTGGTCACGGCCATCTGCGACCGCGCCACCGTCACGACGGTGTCGACCGCCGGATCGAGCAGCGCCTCGCGCACCGCTCCCTGGCCCACCATTCCAGTCGGACCGAATACCACGATCTTCACGTCGCAAAGCTAGTCCCCCACCACACTGAGCGCATGAAGAGGACCTTGTACCGCCGCGAGCCGGCGCCGTTGCCCGAGCTGCCACACATCAGCACGAGACCCGTCAACGACGAGGACGACGCCGTTCTCGCCGACCTCATGGAACGCGCCTATGCCGGCACCATCGACGAACAGCTCGGCGGCAACAGCGACGGGGCGGTCGAGATCGCAGCCTGGCGGCCGACCGCCGTGCCGGACGCGAGCTTCGTGATCGACCAGGACGGCCTGCGAGCCGCCTCGCTAATCTCCCGGCACGGCAACGACTTCTGGCTCGGCTACGTGATCACACACCCGGACTGGAAGGGCCGCGGCCTCGGCAGCGCGGTCGTCGCGGCGTCACTGCGAGCCCTCGACGCCCCTGTCCTCGCCGCGGTCACCGACGGCAACACACCGTCGGAACGACTCCTCACCGCGCTCGGCTTCACGCCAGTGCCGAACTGACCCGTTCGCCGTCCCCCGTCGCCAGCAGGTCGAGCAACGCACCGCGCAACAACGCCAGCTCCCGCGTTCGCGCGGCCAGCCCCGCAGGCGTGTCACGCACGTCAACGGGCTGAGAAGCGCGCAGCACCTCCAGCCAGTCGTGCACGGTCGCGCGCGCGAAGCCTGCCCACGGCCCGTCAGGCTCCACGAGCGAGCGCGCGTAAGCCTCCAGCCACAACGTCAGCAACGGTCGGTGAGCGGGCGCGGACAGCCACTCCCACAACCGCGCGACGACGCCAGGCCCGGCCCCGATGTCGGCGAGCAGCGCCAGCTCGTCCGCACGAGCGCGCGCCAGCAGCGCCCTGACCAGGCCTTCCTTGCTGCCGAACAGGTAAAGCAGCACCCGTGTGCTCGACCCGATGGCCGCCGCCAACGGCCGCAGCGACACGTCCGCCAGGCCGTGGGTGAGCACGTACCGGTAGGCGGCTTCGAGCAGTTCGGTCTCCCGCGCGGACGGCATAGGGGCTATCTTCGCATTACTGAAACAGTCGTGTCAGTGGAGGGAACCCATGCAGATCCGCCCGCTCGGCCGACCTGGTGACCTGGGCTGGGTGGTCCAGGCGCACGGCGAGCTCTATGCGTCCGAGCACGACTGGGACACCTCGTTCGAGGCCTTGGTCGCCAAGATCGTCGGCGACTACGCGGCCGAGCACGACGCCACCAAAGAGTGCGCCTGGATCGCAGAACTGGACGGCGAACGCGTCGGATGCGTGTTCTGCGTGCGAGAAGACGACACGACCGCAAAGCTGCGCGTACTGCTCGTTCACCCCAACGCGCGCGGACACGGCGCGGGCAACAAGCTCGTCGAGACGTGCATCGAGTTCGCCAAGGGCGCCGGCTACGAGCGCATGGTGTTGTGGACGGTCGACGGACTGACGTCAGCGCGGAAGATCTACGAGGCGCACGGGTTCGAGCTCGTCGAGAAGACCCCGCAGCACAGCTTCGGCCACGACGTGATCGGCCAGCTCTGGTCCCGCACCCTCTAGAACAGACGACCCAGCCGGTGGTCGACGAACGCCACGGCCTCCTCAGGCGTGTACGAACCGACGAGCACGCCCACCGTGAGCCCGGACGCCATCGCGCTCAGGCTTTCCAGCTCCACCAACGGATCCGGGGCGGGCACCAGATGCTCCAGCTGCGGTGCCAGCTGGCGCGGAATCCCGCTGACCACCGCCCGGATCTCGGCATCAGTGATCGCGTAGAGCATGTACGCGTAGTACACGGCAGACGTCTGCCGCGAGACGTCGTCCACGGGAAGCATGCCGACGTCCGCCGCTCGCACCACGGCGCGCGGATCACCTGACGCGCGAACGGCTTCCAGCTCCGCCGACATCCGCGCCGCCGGGTCAAGCCGGACTCGAAGCTCGCCGTCTTCGTCGACCCGTTGCTGCGCAAGCCGGTGCTCACGGGCCTGGGCTTCCAGACGCGGTTCTTCATCATGAGCTGCTTCAGCGACGACGAGGTGCGCCGCATCGCCGTACCGACCAGAGTGGTCCTGGGAACCAAATCGCCCGTCGAACCCGTTGCCGATGTGACAGCACGGCTCGCCCGCCCTGACCCCGCACAGCGAAGTCGTGCCGGCCGACCTGCACCGCGGACTCGGGTTCATCGAGCCGGAGTTCCTGCGCGAACACGTCTCCGCGAGCGAGCAGTACACGGCCTGACCTGCGGACCACATCGATTCCACATAGTCGCGCAACAGCCGGTCGGCACCTTTCCCCTCAGCAACACCGATCCAACCCAGAGGGGAACCAAGCATGAAGCTCGCAGCTCGTGCGATCGTCGGCCTGTCGGCCGCCGCACTCGCCACGATCATGGGCATGACGTCCGCCCAGGCCGCGCCGGCGGTCTACACCGTCGACCTCGTGACGTGCAACGTCGAGGACGCGGGCACGGACGCCAGGGTCGAGGTGCGCCTGAACGGCAACATCTCCGGCGGCTGGTACAACCTGGACAACTCGGGCGACGACCGCGAGCGCGGCCACACCGACTCGTACAGCTTCACGCTGAGCGACCTCGGCCCGATCCGCTCGCTCGACCTGTCGTTCGACAACAAGGGCGACAGCTCGCACTGGTGCCTCGAAGAGGTCGTCGTGCGCGGCCCGCAGGGCGTGACGGTGCACCCGTACCACAACTGGCTGCGCCGGGCGTTCTCGAAGACGGCCCCGCTCAGCCTGGGCGCTGCCTGACGCAGTCTCCCGGTGGCCCGGCCGTCGGGCGGGCCACCGGGTCCAACTCGGAGGGGGACCAAGCATGAAACTCGCAGCTCGTGCGATCGCCGCCGTCCTGGCCACGGCGCTCGCCACCATCATGACGCTGACGACCGCCCAGGCCGCGCCGCCGGTGCCGTACACCGTCCAGGTCGTGACCTGCGACCTCGTCGGCGCGGGCACCGACGCCCGGATCGAGGCGCGCCTGAACGGCACCATCTCCAGCAGCCCGTGGCTGGGTCTCGGCAACCCGGGCGACTACCACGAGAACGGCCGCGTCGACACGTACAACTTCGTTGCGCCGTACCTCGGCCCGATCCAGTCGGTCGACATCGCGGTCAACCCCGGCGGTGACCCGTGGTGCCTCGACGAGGTCGTCGTGCGGGGCCCGGACGGCGTGACCGTCCACCCGCACCACAACTGGGTGCGCCGGGCGTACCCGAAGTCGGTCCCGCTGCGCCTGCCCGCTGCCTGACAAGTCTCCCGTTGACCCGCCTGAACCGCTGCGGGCCAACGGGTTTCAGCGCGATGTCATGCTGTGCACCATGCCGGAAGATCGCGCGCACAACACCGTTCCCGGAACCGTGCACGGCTCGGTGAACCAGATCGGGACGGTGCACGGCGACGTGCACATCCACTCGGCACCCGTCGGACCGTCCGTGGACCTGGCACTGCGCATCGCGAGCTCCGTGGCCGAGCCGAAGGTGCGGACCGAGGCCCTGGTCCAGATCGCGGCAACCGTCTTCGAGACCGATCCCGGACGCGGCGAGCAGGTGATCGGCCTGGTGCTGGGCTCCGCCCCCACCGGGTGGAACATCACGTCGCTGGCCCGCTCGATCGCCAGCTGCGCCCCGGAACGCGCGGCGCTGCTGGTCGAGCCGATCCTGGCCGGCACCGACGACCCCGATCTCCGGGCATCCGCGGCGATCGCGCTCCTGCGGACCCGCACCGTACCCGACCGCGCCATCCCGCTGGTGCGGGTAGCGGCGGCTGACGGCTTGAGCGAACGGGACCGGGAGGACCGCGACTTCATACTGCGCCACTTCGCGGACGAGATGGCAGCCGTCGACGTACCGCACGCCATCGACATCGTCCGGGACATCTCGTCCCACGAGTGGTCGTACGGCTACGTCTCCTCCGAGAGGCTCGAAGAGGCCACCGCCGTCAGTCGCGACTACGGGTTCGCGCTGTTCGACCACTACTACCGGGCGCGTCGCACCGGCGACGGCCAGGACCTCGACCGCAAGAGCCTCGCCATCGCCGTCGCCGGCACGGACCTCTACTGCGCGGAGGCCGTCACGGCCAGAATCCACTCCGACTCCATCCGGGTCGACGCCCTGTGCGAGATGACCAAGGAGGTCACCGACCGCGAGCAGGCCGAGTTCTGGCTGCAGGACGCGACGGAGATCGCGAAGCGGGCCGGCACGAGGAAGGTGCTCGGGGTGGTGGCCGCCGCCGCGGTGAAGCTCGATCCCGCGCTCAGCCGGCAGCTCACCCAGCAGGTCATCGACGGCGCGTCGGCAATGGACCTCCTCTACTTCGCCGACAGCCTGGCGGCAACCGATCCCGCCCAGGCGGAGCAGATCGTCGTGCGCGCACTCGCGATGGACGTGAGCCACACGACTGCCTGGTTCCGCTTCATGCGCGTCGCCAAGGCGTTCGCCGAGTTCGATCCGGCCAGGGCGCTGCGGACGCTGAACAGCATCGAGATCCGCCGAGAAGAAGACAGCGCGCGCATCGAGACCGCCGAGATCCTGGTCAAGATCGCCACCGGCATGGCGGTCTGGGATGCCGGCGACGCGAAAGCCGTGCTCAACCGCGCGCAACAGGAACTGCGCCCGGTCGCGCCGAGCCCTTACTCCCGCGCCAACGCCGTGTGGCGGGATCTGGCCGAGACCTTGGCCCGGATCGACCCGAACGTCGTGCAGCACCTGGCCGGGCAGCTGTCCGGCCAGGACCACGCGCTGAAGGCGATGGCCACCGGTGTGGTCAGAGCATGCGCGTCACGTACGGCATGATGCCGCCGTACCGCACCGGCGAAATCCGCACCACGGCACCGGAATGCGGCGCCTCGACCATCATCCCGCCGCCCAGGTACAACGCCACGTGCGTGCCGCCGCCAGGACCCCAGAAGATCATGTCGCCCGGCGCCATCTGCGCCAGCGGCACCTTGCGTCCGGAGTTGTACTGGTAGCCGCTGTAGTGCGGCAGGTAGACGCCGGCGCCCGCGAACGCGTACATCATCAGGCCCGAGCAGTCGAAGCCGATCTTGCGGTAGTCGCCGTAGGCATCGGCCACGCCGCCGTCGCGCACGCCATAAGTGGGGCCGTTGTAGTTGCCGCCGCCCCACGCGTAGATGACACCGCGTTGCGCCAACGCACGGTTGATGACCGTCTGCACGCCACCGCGTGACGGTGCGGGGGCAACAGCAGCCGGACGTTGCGGGGCCGGAGCAGCGGCGGCGGCTGCTGCAGCCGCGGCTGCAGCAGCACGTCGGGCGTTCTCTTCTTCTTCGCGCTTCTTCGCCTCGACCCACTGGTCGTACTGCTGTCGTTGCGCCTCAAGGCCGTTGACCTCACCGCGCGCTGCGACCAGCTCACGTTCGACAGCGTCCTTGTTGGACTGGAGCTCCGAAGTCGCGGCGGCCTGGGCGGTGTGCGCGTCGACGGCCACCTGCTGCGCGTGCTCGGCGACCTTCTTGGCCTCGTCGGCGGCGGCCTGCTTCGACTCGGCCTTCTGCACGGCGGCACGGGCGGCGGCGTCGAGGTTCGCGGCGGCGCCCTGGTCGCGGGTCACCTGGTCCAGCCGGTTCAGGCCGGACGACGACACGGCCTCCAGCAGCTGGGCGCGCGCCAGCAGGTCCTCTGGCGACTTGGCGCCGATGTACGCGGAGAACGAACCGACAGTGCTGCCCTGCGCGTACGAGGCCGCCGCGAACTCGTCCAGTTCACGACGACTCTGTTCGACGGCAGCGGAAGCCGCGTCGGCCTGCACGCGCGCGGCCGTGGCCTCGCGACGGGCGGCGTCGGCCTCGGAGATCGCCGTCTCCAGGTCGACGCGGGCCTTGTTGGCGAGCTCGCGCTTGTAGGAGACGTCGTCCAGCAGCTCCTGCAGGCGCGACTCGGCCTGCGTGAGCCGGCCGGTCAGCTCGCCCACGCGGGCAGCTTTCGCATCGGCCTCCGCCCGCGACGCCGAGATCTCCGAGTCACTCGGGTTCGGCGGAGGCGGCGGCACAGAAGCGTGAGCCGTCCCGGTAAGGACGGCCATCAACACCAACACGGCGGAGAGTCGTGTCAACACCGGACATCACCTCCGACCGCATTAGACCAATCAGACTCATTCGGCGCATCTGGAACTAACCCACCGTCAACCACACGTGTCACAGTGGAACACGCGCGGTGGTCCTTTTGGGACGATCGGAGTCCGGCGTGTCGCCGGACCGGCCTAGTTGACTCCTCGGTCTCGCCCAGCCCAGTACGGCTCGCGGAGCTTGAA
>NZ_JYJG01000095.1 GCF_000955955.1 Lentzea aerocolonigenes | reverse complement strand
GCTTGAACTTCTGGATCTTGCCGGTCGCCGTGCGCGGGATCGAGTCGCGGAACTCCACGGACGTCGGCGCCTTGTACCCGGCGAGCCGCTCCTTGCAGTGTTTGATCAACTCGGCCTCGGAAACGTCGGCGGAGCGCACGACCAATGCCTTGATCGTTTCACCCCATTTCTCATGAGGCACGCCGATCACCGCGACCTCGGCGACGGCCGGGTGCGAGAACAGGCAGTCCTCGACCTCGATGGACGACACGTTCTCACCGCCGGTGATGATCACGTCCTTCTTGCGGTCCGAGATCGTCAGGTAGCCCTCGTCGTCGAAGAAGCCGCCGTCACCGGTGCGGAACCAGCCGTCCTCGATGGCGTCGGAGGTCGCCTCCGGGTTCTCCCAGTAGCCCTCCATCACGACGTTCGACCGCGCGAGCACCTCACCGTCCGGCGAGATCCGCAGCTGCGCGCCCAACGCCGGAGCGCCTGCCCGCGACTGCTTGCGAGCCTTCTCCTCACCCGACGGGCCCGGCTGGGCGCGGTTGAAGGTGAGCAGCGGCGCCGTCTCGGTCAGGCCGTAGATCTGCAGGAACTCCCACCCGAGCTCCTCGGTCACCCGCTGGATCGTGCGCGAGGGCGGCGGCGCACCGGCACACACGATCCGTACGCGATCACGGCCGGGAATCTCGCCGTCCCACGACTGAGCAGCCTCCAGCACGGCGTTCCACACGGCCGGTGCGCCGCACATCAGCGTGACGCCGTGGTCGCGCACACGACGCAGGATCTCGGCGCCGTCGACCTTGCGCAGCACCACCTGCGGCACACCGAGACCCGCGAGCCCGAACGGCATTCCCCAGCCGTTGCAGTGGAACATCGGCAGCACGTGCATGTACACGTCGCCTTCCCACGCACGCGTGTGCATGGCGAACGTGACCGCGTTCAGCCAGATGTTGCGGTGCGTGAGCTGCACGCCCTTGGGTCGCGCGGTGGTGCCGGACGTGTAGTTGATCGTGGCGGTCGCGTCCTCCGAGGGCGCGCTCCACGGCCGTGGCTCCGCATCGAACCGGAGCAGCGACTCGGACTCCTCGCCGAGCGTGAACCGATGCGGGGCCACGACATCGCCGAGTTCCAGCTCCGGGTCGACGAACAACGCCGAAGCACCGCTGTGCTCGACGATGTACTTCACCTCGTCGGGTCGCAGGCGAAAGTTCACCGGCACGCAGATCCGCCCGCTGCCGGGCAACGCGTGCAGCAGCTCGAGCATCCGCGCCGAGTTGTGGCTGACGACGGCGACCCGCTCGCCCTCGCCGACGCCCAGAGCGTCGAACCCGGCCTGCCACGCGCGTACACGGGTCGCCATCTCCGCATACGTCGTCGTCTCGACCGGCTTGGCCGGCTGGTCGGGTTCGTCGATGGTCGCGGTCGTCGCCGCGAACGCGAACGACGCCCGGTCCAGGAAGTCCGTGGTGATCAGCGGTACGCGCATGGTCCGACCCTACGACCAGGTGCTCGGATCTCCCCAGGACGAGAATCGCGCTCCCCCGGATGGAGGAACCGAACTGAGGTCGGGAAGCACCTCGCCGACGGGTTCGTGCAGGACAACGGCCGCGAGAGAGTCGTACGGCGTCGGTTCGGCGTTGCAGATGATCACTTGGGCACCAGCACGCGCCGCGAGTGGCACGAGCCCGGCCGCGGGTTGCACGGAGAGCGACGTTCCGGCCACCAGCAGCACATCGCAGTCCAGGGCGGCGAGCCGGGCGCGGCGCAGCACCTCGCCGTCGAGCTCCTGCCCGAACGAGATCGTGGCGGACTTGAGGATTCCTCCGCACCGCAGGCAATCCGGCTCTGGTTCCCCTTCGCCGACACGCTTCAACGCGTCGCGCATCGGGCCCGTGGCGCCACATCCGAGGCACACCGTGGCGTGCAACGTGCCGTGCAGCTCCAGCACCCGATGCGGATCCGAGCCCGCTTTCTGGTGCAGGCCGTCGATGTTCTGCGTGACGACCGTGCGCAGCCGTCCTGATCGTTCGAGCTCCACCAACGCCTTGTGCGCCGCGTTGGGCCTGGCCGTCCACACCGGACTGTCGAGGCGCAGCCGCCAGGCGAGCCTGCGCACCTCGGGATCGGAAAGATAGGTCTCGAGCGAAGATGCGCGCCCCGCGTCGGCGTCGCGCGTCCACAACCCGTCCGGCCCGCGGAAGTCCGGGATGCCCGAATCGGTGGAGACTCCGGCGCCCGTCAGCACGGTGATCCGGTGCGCGGAGGCGACCAGCGCCCGTGCCGCTGTGCACGCCTCCGTTGCCATCGGGTCACACTAGTCCGGTGCGCAGCGCAGTGGGAGCCGCCATCGCGGCAGTGGGCCTGGTCACTTCGATCGTCGGAACCTTCTTGCCGTGGCTGAAGTCCGGCATGACCACGAGGGACAGTTACGAGGTGCTCTCGCTGCGTGATCTGGCCGGGTTGGACGGGGTGGCGGGCGGCGTCGTGACGTCGGTCTGGGTGGGACTCACGCCTCTCGCCATGATCGCCGCGGTCCTCTACGTGGTCCGATTTCGACGAATTGCCGCGTGCATCGGTCTGCTCTTTGGCACGATCAGTGGAACCGTGGCCCTACTAGCCGCGGTCCAAGGGGATAGCAAGGGTGCATTGGTCGGAATCAGCATCGCCGGACCGGCCGTCACCCTCGCCGGTGCCGTACTGACGATCGTGGGGGCGATCACGGTGCTCACCTCCAACAGGCGCAGCGCAGTGATTACTTCGGGAGGGAATCCGTGAGCTACCCAGGTGGCGGCGGCGGCCAGTGGCAGCCGCAGAACAACCCGCAGCAGGGCGGCTATCCGCAGCAGGGTGGCTACCCCCAGCAGGGCGGTTACCCGCAGCAGCCCCAGCAGCCGGGTGGGTACCCGCAGCAGGGCGGCTACCAGCAGGGTCCCCCGCAGACCGGGCCGCAGGGGTTCCCCCAGCAGGGCTACCCCCAGGGTCCGCCGCAGACGGGTCCGCAGGGTTTTCCGCAGCAGGGCTTCGACCAGCAGCCGTACGGCTACGCCCCGATGGGTGGCGAGCCGCCGAAGAAGAAGCGCACCGGCCTGGTCATCACGGCCGTCGTCGCCGTGCTGCTGCTCGTGGGCGGCGCTGTCACGTTCTTCGCGCTGAAGAAGTCCGACCCGGCGGCGAACGCGGGCCAGGACACCCCGGCCGTCGCGGCGAAGAACCTCATCGAGCAGCTCGGCAGCGGTGACGTCGTCGGCATCACGGCGTCGCTGGCGCCCGCCGAGGCCGCGTTGTCGAAGGACTACCTGGACTCGATGACGAAGGAGATGAAGCGTCTCCAGATCCTCAAGCCCGACGCCGACCCGAACAAGATGTCGGGCATCGAGTTCAAGAGCGAGAACATCAAGTTCGACGAGGCCAAGGCCGAGAAGATCAACGACCACCTCACCATCAACAAGCTGGTCGAGGGCAAGATCACGGTCACCTCGGACGTCTCGAAGGTCCCGCTGACCGACAAGCTGATGGACGCGATCGGCGACAAGGTCAGCCTGACCAAGTCCGAGACGAAGACCTGGGACATCACCGCCGAGGTCCAGAAGCGCGGCACGCCGATCGGCATCGCGACGATCAAGGTCGGCGACGAGTGGTACCCGAGCGCCTTCTACACCATCGCGAACGTCGCGCTGGAGGAGGAGAAGCTCAAGTGGCCGCAGCAGGGTTTCGCGCCGCAGGGTGCGGGTTCGGCGCAGGACGCGGCCAAGCAGCTCGTCACCGCGGCGATGGACGGTGACCTGAAGACGGTCATCTCGCTGCTGCCGCCGGACGAGGCAGGTGTGCTGCAGGACCTCGGCCCGTTGCTGCTGGAGCAGGCGGGCAAAATGGGCCCGACCGGTGCCAAGCTGAACGAGCTGGAGACCGACGTCAAGGACGTGACCGGCGGCAAGCAGGTCACCATCAAGAAGCTGTCGGTGACGGTCGAGGGCGAGACGGTCTCGATCGCGCGTGACGGTGACTGCTACTCGGCCACGGTGCCCGGCCAGGGCGCGCAGAAGCTGTGCGCGGACGAGATCACGCAGCTGATGAACCAGCAGGGCGGTGGCAAGATCCCGGCCGCGGCGGTCGAGGTCATCGGCCGGGTCGCCGCGTCGGTCATGAAGACCGGTGTCGGCGTGGTCGCGACCGAGGTCGGCGGCAAGTGGTACGTGAGCCCGGTCCGCTCGTACTACGAGCTGGCGCTGACGGTGTTCCGCGGCTTCGAGCCCAAGGACGTCGACGCGCTGATCGAGCTGCTCAAGAAGTAAGTTCTCGCAGGTCTCGCGGCCCTGTCACGGCGCAACAGCGCGGTGACAGGGCCGTGGCAGTTCGTGGGCCGAGTGTTGCCGTCATGGACACACAGGTTCTGATCATCGGTGCCGGCGCGACCGGCCTCACCCTGGCCCTCGACCTCGCCCGCCGCGGCGTGCCGTTCCGCATCGTCGACGCCGCGCCGGCCCCGTTCGCCGGGTCGCGCGGCAAGGGCCTGCAGCCGCGGTCGATGGAGGTCTTCCACGACCTGGGCGTGATCGAGCCGGTACTGGCGTCCGGCCGGTTCCACATGCGGCACCGCCACTACAAGGGCCGCGAAGTGCTGCGCGAGTGGGACATGCACGAGGGGCGCGAGAGCACGGTCGAGCGTCCGTACGGCAGCACCATGCTGATCCCGCAGTTCCGGGTCGAGCAGATCCTCCGCGACGCGCTGCCCGCCGGCACGGTCGAGTACGGGATGCCCCTGACGTCGTTCTCGCAGGACTTCGACGGTGTGACCGCGGTGGTCGGCTCGGAGACCGTGCGGGCCGCCTATCTGGTGGGCTGCGACGGCGGGAAGTCGTTCGTGCGCAAGCGTCTCGGCGTGCAGTTCGTCGGCGAGACGTGGGAGGACCAGCGGATGCTCGTCGGCGACATCCGGGTCTCGGGGCTCGACCGCGAGTTCTGGCACGGCTGGTCCACCGACGACGGCCAGTGGCTCGGCCTGTGCCCGTTGCCCGGCACCGATCTCTTCCAGTTCCAGGCGACCGGCGACGGCGAGCCGTCGCTCGAGCTGTACCGGCAGATCGTCCGCGAGCGCACGGGCCTGGACGACCTCGTGCTGGAGGACGCGACGTGGATGTCGTTGTACCGCACCAACATCCGCATGGTCGACCGGTTCCGCGTCGGCCGCGTGTTCCTCGCGGGCGACTCGGCGCACGTCCACTCCCCCGCCGGCGCGCAGGGCATGAACACCGGCATCCAGGACGCCTACAACCTGGGCTGGAAGCTCGCCATGGAAACCCTGCTCGACACCTACGAGTCCGAGCGCAGGCCCGTGGCCGAGTGGCTGCTGGGCATGACGACCGAGATCATGACGTCCGGGAACCCGTTCGAGAAGCGCGACGACCAGACCCTGCAGCTCTCGTTGTCGTACCGGACCTCCGACGGCCCTGGCTTGCAGCCCGGCGACCGCATGCCCGACGGCGTCTTCGCCGAGGGCCGGATCTTCGACCTGTTGCGAGGCCCGGACTTCGTGACGCTCGACCTGCCCGACGGACCGGTGCTGGTCCGCCCGGACGGCTACGTCGCCGCCATCGGCAGGTCAGCGATCGACGCCTACTTCGGCGCGAACCCGGTCACGCAACTCCACCACCGTCGGGTCGCTGCTGGGGCCGCCGCGTAGCCGTTCCGCCTCGTCCAGGGCCTCCCCCGCAGTCCGGGGGTCGCCCTGGGCGAGCAGCCAGTCCGCGTACCACTCCAGGATCATCGCGCGGGCGGGCCCGTCGGCACTCGCCTTGACCGTGTCGAGCGCCTTCCGGTGTTCCTCCCCCGCTTGCCGCAGGTTCCCGAGGCGGGTCAGCGCGAGCCCGAGTCCGGCGTGGACGGTCGCCCTGAACTGGGTCGCGAGCGAGTCCTCCGTGGTGTGCAGCGCCTGCCGGTAGAGCTGCACGGCCTCCTCGAAGTCGCCCTTCCAGTACGCCATCTCACCGTGGACCTGCAGCACCCGCCCCTGGTCGAGGCCGCCCGGCGAGGCACGTACCCGTCCCAGGTCCTCGAGCGCCCCGTGCAGGTCCCCGATCCGGATCTTCAGCCGCGCCGTCTGCACCAGCACAGACATCGGCACCAGGACCGTGTCCGGCTCCCCCAGTTCCTCCGCGACCCTGCGCGCCTCGCTCACGGCCTGGAACCCCTCGGCGAACGCCCCGCGGTTGATCAGCACCATCACCAGGCACGACAGCCCGAACACCACGGCCCACCGGTCGCCCACCGCGCGGAACCTGTCCAGCGCCTGCCGGTACGCCGCCTCGGCCGCGGGCGCCGACCCGTCGCTGAACTCACCCGCCACCACACCCCGGATGAGCGCCGAGAACGCCCGCATCCACTCGTCCTCCGACCGCTCCAGCCGGTCCGCCAGCTGCGTGAGCCGCCCGCCGAGCTCGGCCGACCCCCAGACCTGCCCGCTCGTCAGCATCAACGCGCACAACGCCGTGGGCAGATCCGCCTCCCACAGCCTCTCCGCCGCCGCCACGGCCTCAGGCGTGCCGAGTGACGCCAGCACCTCGCTCAACGGGTCGTCCGGCGTGAGCGGCGCCCACCGGCGGATCTCCTCGAACCGCTTGGTCATCACCAGCAGGTGCCAGGTCCGCGCCGCCATCATCCGCCGCGCGATCTCCGCGTCGTGCTGCACGGCCCACGTCTGGGCGGCGTCGAGGTTGGCCCGTTCCGCGTCGAAGACCTTGAGCGCCTCGAGCTGTCGCGGCCCTCGCAGCAACGGCTCGTTCTGCTCGGCCAGCGCCACGTAGTAGGCGGCATGCCCGGCCGGATCCGTCTGGCCTTGTTCGAGCGCGTACTCCCGCACCGTCTCCAGCAGCCGGTACCGCTCCCCGGCCCTGACCACCAGCGACTTCTCGACGAGCGCCGCCAGCAGGTCCTCGGTGTCCCAGAGATCCTGATCTTGTCGGGGGTCCTGAGTACGTTGAGATGCAGGGGTTCCCAGCAAGGGGGTACCCCTGCGCGAGCCTGCGCTCGCGTCCCCAGCGCCGGTCTCAGCGAGCCCAGGCCGTGAGGAGTCCTCGGCGGCCACTGACGACGCAGGCGAACCAGCCCCACCGACCGACTCGGCCGCACCCCCGCGCAAGCCCTCCCCGCACACCGCGTGCACCGCCGCGGCCGTCGCCCCGCCCACGAAAACCCCGAGCCGCGCCAGCAACAACCGCTCGGCGCCGGACAGCAGCTCCCAGCTCCAGTCGATCACCGCCCGCAGCGTCCGATGCCGCGCCGGCCCCGTCCGCGGACCCCGATCCAGCAACCGCAACCGGCTGTCCACCCGAGCCTCGAGCTGCGCGGCCGACAACGACCGGGCCCGCGCCGCCGCCAGCTCCAGCGCCAGCGGAATCCCGTCCAGCGCAGCACAAAGCCGCCGAACCACATCAAGATCCACCGCCGACCCGACCCGAGCGGAGAACAACCGCACCGCGTGGTCGAGATCCAACGGCGACACCGGATGCACGACCTCACCCGGAATCCCCAACGGCTCCCGCGAAGTCGCCAAAACACGAACATCCGGCGCAGAAGCCAGCATCTCGACGCACAACGCGGCCGCCGAGGACACCACGTGCTCGCAGTTGTCCAGCACCACCAACGACGACCCGAGCCGCGAGAACACCGACGCGGCCAACGGATTCGGCCCCAGCGCCGCATCCAAAGCCGCCAGTGGATCAGCAGCGGAATCCAGCTCGACGAACCAGGCCGACGAAGCGGAAGCCGCGCAGGTCAAAGCCAGCCGAGTCTTCCCCACCCCGCCGAACCCGGTCAAAGTCACCAGCCGGTTGTCCCGCAACAACGAGGACAACCGCTCAAGATCCACCTCACGCCCCACGAACGACCCGACGGCAGCCGGTAGATTCCCCCGGACCGACCGCTCCCGCAACACAGTCGCGTGCGCGGAAGCCAACACCTCCGAAGGATCCACGCCGAGCTCATCAGCCAACGCGACCCGAACCCGGGCGAACACCTCCAACGCATCCGACCGCCGCCCAGCCGCGTGCAAAGCCAGCATCAGCCGAGCGGCGACGTCCTCCCGCAACGGATGCGCGGCGGCCAGAGCCTCCAGCCCGGCCAAGTCGTCCCGCAGCAACGCCAGCCGCACGCCCTCGTCAACGGCGAACGGCGCATCCTCGAAAGCAGATCCCCGCCACAACGAGGCCGAACGCGTCCGCACGAACTCCTCGACGTCGGTCGAAGCCTCCAACCGATACCCCGACGCGTGCGACGACACCGCCGAAGCACCGACGGCCCGCCGCAACCGCGCCACCAACGACTGCAACGCCGCAGCACCGTCGACAGGCACCGAGTCCGACCACAAGTCCGCGATCAGCCGCTCCGAAGCAACCACCCGGCCGGGTTCCATGGCCAGTCGCAGCAACAACCACCGCAGCCGCTTCCCCCGCACCTCGACAGGAGCGCCGGAGACGAGGACCTGCAACGGCCCGAGAACGTTGACCCGCATCAAGCCCGCCGCACACCCAACACCACAGCACCCGACACCAGGACGGCCCCGAAGACCCCGGCCCACAGCACCGCGAGCGAGAACTGGTTGTGCCCCAACACGTCCAGCACCCACCCGAGCGGCGTCCACCGTCCGAGCGGATAGGTGAACACGACGACGGCGAACACCGCCATCACGGTCCGCCCGATCGCCGTGAACACAGGCCGCGCGAACAACAACCCAACCCCAGCACCAAGCAGCGCGCACACCCCGTGCGCACCAAGCCCAGCCAGGAACTCACCGAACGTGTACGGACGCGGGCTCGCGACCACCGCCCACACCGTCGCCACCACCGCGACCCCGAGCCCGAACAGCACAGTCGTCATGGCAACGGCGGACAGAACGCGAGGCCATCCACCCGCCGACACGACGGTGATCTCCCGCCGCACCACGTCCTCGGACGTCGCCACGACCACGGCGAGCCACGCGCAGATCGGGTAGATCAACGCCGACGACCCGGAGTAGGCCGACAGCTGCGGGCCGGGGTCGTACGAGAACAACATCCCCATCACACCGAGGAACACCAGCAGCGGAGCCAGAAACCGCTGCCCGCGGAAGACATCCGCCGCGAGGTACCGCACCAGGGAGATCACCGCACGCTCCGCACCGAACATCCGAGCCGCAACGCCTCAGCGAGCACCTGGTCGCTCCGGTCCGGCGCCACCACCACCCGCGCCGACGACCCCCGCGACAACACCGACTGCACGCCTTCCAACGCCTCCAACGCATCAAGCCCCACCACGCGGCTGAGCTCGATCGTCACGTGCCCACCGGCGAGGTCCACCCGCGTGGCCGACTCGAGGTGCCCTTCGTGATCGGACACCAACGCCGTACGCCCCTCCAGCATCACGCACAACTCGGCGGCGGCCTCGGGGTCGAGCCCGGTCCACGGTTCGTCGAACACCAACAGGTCTGTGGCCAGAAACGCCTGCGCCAGCGCGACCTTCTGCGCGTTCCCCTTGGACAGTTCCGACATCGGCGCGGACAGCGAGCCGACGAACCCGAGCCGCTCCAACACGTCGTTGGCACCAGCGCCACGCACGCGGCCCATGTGCGCCAGGTACGACGAAGCGGACATCTTGACGTCAGAGGGAAACCGCTCCGGCACGTAACCGACGGAGGCCGGCCGCACCACGCGTCCGGACGACGGCTTCAACACCCCGGCGGCGATCTTGAGCAGCGTCGACTTGCCGGTGCCGTTCGCGCCGGTCAGCACCACCGTGCCGGTGACTTCCAAAGTGAGGTCGCGCAGCACCCAGGGCCCGCGCCCGTACCGCTTGGAAACCTGATCGAGGAGCACCCCGTCAAGATAACCACCCATGACCTCACTTCCGCTCGCTTTGGCGTGCATCTGGCTCGGCATGGTCGTCGCGATCTCGATCGAGGCACCGCTGAAGTTCCGCGCCCCCGGCATCACCCTGCCGCTGGGCCTCGGCATCGGGCGGCTGGTGTTCCGCGCCCTCAACGCGGCGGAGATCGTGCTCGCCACGGCCACCGCGGTCACGTTCGCGCTCGCCCCGCGCCCGCTCGCCGCCACCCTTCTGTTCATCACGCTCGCGGTCACCCTCGCCGCCCAGGTGCTGATCCTGCGACCACGACTCGAAGTCAGGGCTCAGCTCATCATCGACGGGGCGGCCCCGCCCGAGTCACGCACGCACCTCGTCTACATCGCACTCGAAGGCCTGAAAGTCCTGATGCTGACCTCTTTTGGAATCATTCTCATGTTCGGCGCGTAAAACTCTCCGTCACACAAACGCATCCAAAATCATCGTTCGATCTGCTCGCCGGCGCGTTGACAGCACGTGAGGCCGAGCCGCCGGGCTACCCCTGGGCGCTGATCAGGTCGGCCAACGCCGCCGGCCGCGACAGGAACGGCGAGTGCGAGCCGGGCAACGTGACGGCTCCGCCCGCTCGAAGCCGGTCCGCGAACACCGGCGGGAAGATCGCGTCCTCCTCGCACACGATCGGCAACGTGGGCACCGTCCGCCAGGCCGACGCCGTCACCACGTCCTCGAACACCCGCGCGCTCTGCGGCCGCAACCGCGACGCGGCCCACGCCGCCAGCTCGTCCGGCACGTCGGGGAACAGCAGCTCGCGGGCGGGCTCCGGCACGTCCAGCAGCTTCGCCCCCTGCTCGTACCAGGGCCCTCCCAGCACGCCCGCGACGTGCTCGCCCGGTTCCAGCATGTGCGCGGCGAGGTAGATGAGCCGGTCAGCGGAGCCCGCGGCCTGCCCCACGGGAATTCCGGCGTAGGAATGGGCCAGCACCGTCACCGGCCCGTCCAGGGCGGCCAGCGCCTCCCGCACCGCCTCGGCGTCCTCGTGCACACCCGCCGCCGGAGAGCCGGACGCGCTCGGCAGGTCGAGAGCCGACGGTGTCCAGCCGCGCGCCTCCAGTTCGGGAATCAGCAGTTCCCAGCACCACGATCCGTGCCAGGCGCCGTGCACGAGCAACAGGTTCCCCCGGTCCATCAAGATCTCCTCGTCATCCGTTTGGCCGTACGCTAGCCAGGCAAGATCAGGAGGAACATCGCCGAGAGTCCGCCGTCCTGTCGGGAGAGTCCGAGCTTCGTGAACCCGCTCGAGCACGTCCTGTCGACGCTGAGCGTGAACTGGGCCGTCGCGACACCGCTGCACGCCGGCGGCCGATGGGCGATGCACTTCGCCGGAAGGCTGGACCTGCGCGTCGAGGTCGTCGTGGAGGGCCGCGCGCACATCACGGTGGGCGACGAGAGCTTCTGGGCCGAGCAGGGCGACTGCTACGTCATCGCCGGTCAGCGCCCGTACCGCATCGCGAGCGACCCGGACACGCCGTCGGTGTTCGCGGCGCCGATCTACGACCACGACGACGGCACGCACCGCGACGCCGGACGCATCGGCGAGGGCCACGACACGACGTTGCTCGGCGCGGGTTTCACCTGCGAGCCCGAGGCCGCCGGACTGCTCGGCGTTCTGCCTCCTGTCATCCACGTCCAGGCACGCACCAGCACCGCCCAGGCCACCATCACGCTGATCCGGGCCGAGATCGACGGCGGCAGGATGATCCTCGACCGGCTCTCCCAGGTGCTGCTGCTCCAGGTCCTGCGCGATCACGCCCATCGCGCCGAACTGCACCCGCAGCTGGGACCGGCCGTCCAAGCGCTCCACGACGACCTCGGACGTCCCTGGACGGTCAGCGAGCTGGCGACGAGAGCCGCCATGTCGCGGTCCACGTTCTTCTTGCACTTCAAGGAAACCGTCGGCCTGACCCCGCTCGACTACCTCCTGCGCCTGCGCATGCAGACCGCTGCCAAGGCGCTCCGGGACACCCCGGACACGGTCGCGGTGATCGCCGCAACCGTCGGCTACCGCACCGAAAGCGCGTTCAGCGCGGCGTTCAAGCGGTTCGCGGGCCGATCACCGGGCGAGTACCGCGCCACCCAGTGACTTAGGGCAACCTGGGTTGAAGCGGCTAACAGGACACGCGTACTGTTTGGGGTCGAGGGGCACCGGTCGACCCGTTGAGGAAGACTTGCCCCGTACCCCGAACTGACCACCGCGCTGTCACCAGATGGAGTTGCACGTGACTAGTAAGGACAGCTTCGGCGCCCGCGGCACGCTCAACGTCGGCGACTCCTCCTACGAGGTGTTCCGGCTGAGCGCCGTGGAGGGCGCAGAGCGTCTGCCGTTCAGCCTGAAGATCCTGCTGGAGAACCTGCTGCGGACCGAGGACGGCGCGAACATCACCGCCGACCACGTGCGCGCGCTCGCCAACTGGGACCCCGCCGCCGAGCCGAACACCGAGATCCAGTTCACGCCCGCCCGCGTCGTGATGCAGGACTTCACCGGTGTGCCGTGTGTGGTCGACCTCGCCACCATGCGTGAGGCCGTCACCCAGCTGGGCGGCGACGCCGAGAAGGTGAACCCGCTCGCGCCCGCCGAGCTCGTGATCGACCACTCGGTCATCGCCGACATCTTCGGCCGCCCGGACGCGTTCGAGCTGAACGTCGACCTGGAGTACCAGCGCAACAAGGAGCGCTACCAGTTCCTGCGCTGGGGCCAGACCGCGTTCGACGAGTTCAAGGTCGTCCCGCCCGGCACCGGCATCGTGCACCAGGTCAACATCGAGCACCTCGCGCGCGTCGTCATGGTCCGCAACGGCCAGGCGTACCCGGACACGCTGGTCGGCACCGACTCGCACACCACGATGGTCAACGGCATCGGCGTGCTGGGCTGGGGCGTCGGTGGCATCGAGGCCGAGGCCGCGATGCTCGGCCAGCCGGTCTCCATGCTGATCCCGCGCGTCGTGGGCTTCAAGCTCTCCGGTGAGCTGCCCGCAGGCGCCACCGCCACCGACCTGGTGCTGACGATCACCGAGATGCTGCGCAAGCAGGGCGTCGTCGGCAAGTTCGTCGAGTTCTACGGCGAGGGCGTCGGCGCCGTGCCGCTCGCGAACCGCGCCACCATCGGCAACATGTCGCCGGAGTTCGGCTCCACGGTCGGCATCTTCCCGATCGACGGCGAGACCATCGACTACCTGCGCCTGACCGGCCGTTCCGAGGAGCAGATCGCGCTCGTCGAGGCCTACGCCAAGGAGCAGGGCCTCTGGCACGACCCGTCCCGCGAGGCCGTCTACTCCGAGACGCTGGAGCTGGACCTGGCGACGGTCGTCCCGTCCATCGCCGGCCCGAAGCGCCCGCAGGACCGCATCGAGCTGACCTCCGCCAAGGAGGCGTTCCGCCAGGCCCTGGGCGCCTACGTCGCGCACACCGACTCCCCGGCGCTGTCCGGCGTGGACGAGGCCGTCGACGAGACGTTCCCGGCCAGCGACCCGGTCGCCATCCACGAGGGCGGCAACGGCTCCGGTGCGCCGAAGGTGTTCCAGTCCGCCGCCGAGGGTGCCACCGGCCGCGTGTCGAACCCGGTCAAGGTCACCGTCGACGGCAACGAGTTCGAGCTGGACCACGGCGCCGTCGCGATCGCCGCGATCACCTCGTGCACCAACACCTCGAACCCGTCCGTGATGCTGGGTGCCGCCCTGCTGGCCAAGAAGGCCGTCGAGCGCGGCCTCGAGCGCAAGCCGTGGGTCAAGACGACCCTGGCGCCGGGCTCGAAGGTCGTCATGGACTACTACGAGCGCGCGGGCCTCATGCCGTACCTGGAGAAGCTCGGCTTCCACCTGGTCGGCTACGGCTGCACCACCTGCATCGGCAACTCGGGCCCGCTGCAGGAGGAGATCTCGGCGGGCGTGCAGCAGGGCGACCTCGCGGTCGTCTCGGTGCTGTCCGGCAACCGCAACTTCGAGGGCCGGATCAACCCGGACATCAAGATGAACTACCTCGCGTCCCCGCCGCTCGTGGTGGCGTACGCGCTGGCCGGTTCGATGGACAAGGACATCACCACCGAGCCGCTCGGCTTCGACACCGACGGCAAGCCGGTGTACCTCTCCGAGATCTGGCCGTCGCCGGCCGAGATCGCCGAGGTCATCTCGACCTCGATCTCCGCGGAGGGCTTCACCAAGGGCTACACCAACGTGTTCTCCGGTGACGAGCGCTGGCAGTCGCTGCCCACGCCGACCGGCAACACGTTCGAGTGGGATGCCGAGTCCACCTACGTCCGCAAGCCCCCGTACTTCGAGGGCATGGAGATGGAACCGGCACCGGTCACCGACATCTCCGGCGCACGAGTGCTGGCCCTGCTCGGCGACTCGGTCACCACGGACCACATCTCCCCCGCCGGTTCGATCAAGGCCGACTCGCCCGCAGGCAAGTACCTGACCGAGCACGGCGTGGAGCGCAAGGACTTCAACTCCTACGGCTCCCGCCGCGGCAACCACGAGGTGATGATCCGCGGCACGTTCGCGAACATCCGCCTGCGCAACCTCCTGCTCGACGACGTCCAGGGCGGCTTCACCCGCAACTTCCTGGAAGCCGACGCGCCGCAGACCACCATCTACGACGCCTCGGTCGCCTACGCGGAAGCCGGCGTCCCGCTGGTCGTCCTCGCGGGCAAGGAATACGGCTCCGGCTCGTCGCGCGACTGGGCCGCCAAGGGCACCTCGCTGCTCGGCGTCCGCGCCGTCATCGCCGAGTCCTACGAGCGCATCCACCGCTCCAACCTGATCGGCATGGGCGTCATGCCCCTGCAGTTCCCCGCCGGCGAGAACGCGGCGTCCCTGGGCCTCGACGGCACCGAGACGTTCGACTTCACCGGCGTCACGGAACTGAACAACGGCACCACCCCGTCGACGGTCCACGTGGTCGCCACGAAGACCGACGGCACCAAGGTCGAGTTCGACGCGGTCGTCCGCATCGACACGCCCGGTGAGGCCGACTACTACCGCAACGGCGGCATCATGCAGTACGTCCTGCGCAAGATGGTCCGCAGCTAGTCAGCAGCAGTACCAAGGCCCGCCCGGACACTTTCTCCGGGCGGGCCTTCGCTGTCTCGGCTCCGACTGACCATCGGGGGCGCGTCCCGCGGTTCGCGTGCAAGTGAACCCGTACAACCTGGCGGAAGATCGAATGCACTGATAGCTTCCCCGCTGAGCGATGAACATTTTTCGTGTTTACACATTTGTCCTGGGGGGACAAGATGAAACATCGCAGAACAGCGCTGCGCGCATCCATTTCGGTGTTATCGGCCGCACTCGCCCTGATCGCGACGGCCGGCCAGCCGTCCGCGGCGCCCGCTGCGGAGACGACGGTCGACAAAGATCAGATCTCCAAGGTGATCGAGCAGGTCAGGGCGCACCCCGACGACTACACCGGAATGCGGTTCGACTCTGCCCGCGGCGGCTACGTCCTCGGCGTCGCGGCGAACCGAGACGCTTCCGCGTCACTGCGCGCAGCGACCAGGAATGCGGCCCGTTCCTCGCAGAACACGGTGAAAGTGACCGTGCAGAGGCAACGGCGGTCGCTCGCCGAACTGAACAGGACACTCGCCGGGGTCGGTGCCCCGCAGACCGCGAAGATCCGTCCCGGAACGCAGATCTACGAATGGTACGTCGACGAGGTCGCCAACAAGGTGAAGGTCGGTGTGTCCGCGGAGTCCGACTTGGACACCGTCCGGCGCGAGTTCGCGGAGCGGTACGGCGACGCGGTCGAAATCTTCCCCGGCACGCCCATGATCCCCGCTGTGAAGACCACGGTCGTCAAGAAGAGCGACATCGTGTGGCCGGGTGCGAACATCGCCTCTGGCCCGAACTCGACGCGGTTGCTCGACGACGCGCCGTACAGCACCGGCAAGAGGATCCTCACCTGGCGCGACAACGGTGACGGCACGGTCAACGTCACCCAGTGCACGGATGCGGTGAAGAACTTCTCCAGCACGATCCTGCACACCGCCGGGCATTGCTTCCACAACGGCGACATGGTGTGGCAGGGGCACGTCGACCGCGCCGCGAACCAGCTGGTGCTGCGGGGACGCCTTGGCCCGGTCATCGACGTCCAGTGGGGCAACGGTCGCATCGACGCGCTCACGATCAGGACGCAGGGCACGTCGACCATGGGCAACTACCAGTTCACCGGCGGGAACACGCTGACCTATCAGACCGCGCGCCTCAGCTTCGCGACCGGCGACCGCGTGTGCACCAACGGTTCGTTCACCCTCATGTCCTGCAACGCCCGAGTCACGAGCACGAACGGTTGCTATCGGGTTGACGACCTCGACGTGTGCGGACTGGATCGCATTGAAGCCCAGAGCGGGGGCCAGCTCGTGCAGCACGGTGACAGCGGCGGCCCGGTCATCGACGAGATCCTGGCCACCGGCGCGAAGGTCGGCGGCATCATCTCAGCCGGCAACCTCGACAACGGAGGCACTGTCGCGTTCTCCACGAGAATGGAAGCCGCCTGCGCTCAGTTGAACCCGTACAACTGCAACTGAGTTGATCAGTATCGTGGTGGGTGCGGGGACCGCCCGCACCCACTTCTCCAGTGGAGGCGTTGATGAGCCGGCGTCATGTCGCACTTCTGCTCACCGCGCTGGCGGTGCTCGTGCTCTCGTCGTGCAAGAAGGCCGAGCGTGACGACGAGATGCACATCGTGCCACCCGTGACGGACACGGTCGGCACGGTCGTCACAGCCCCGCCCGCGTCACCCTGACCCTTTCACATTCACAGAACTATTCCCGCAGTAATCACGTGAATGCGCATTGCATGTGATGTAACAATCGTCTCGCCGATTCGATTTTCCCGTGAACACCCTTACTACGGGAAGCGGTGAGACATTTGTTGAATCGTCCACGAGCACTGCTGGCCGCCGCCGGTCTCGGGGCGGCTCTGTGTGTCGCCCCGGCGTTCCAGGCCGGTGCCGCGACGGAGTCCACCTATGTCGTCCTCTACCACGAGGGCACCTCGTCGCCGAACGCCGCGAACACCATCGCGAGCGCCGGCGGCACCGTTGTCGCGAACTACAGCCAGATCGGCGTCGCGATCGCCCGGTCGTCGAGCGCCGGTTTCGCCGCCGCGATGAAGCAGCAGAACAACGTCGAGGGCGTCGCCGCGACGACGGGTCTCGGTATGCGGCTCGCGCCGGACCAGGCCGATGCCGCGGACGACGTGACCGCCGCCGCCACGTGGGGCGACTCGTTGTCCGGCCTGCAGTGGGACATGCAGCAGATCAACGTGCCGCAGGCGCACCAGGTCACGCCCGGCAGCAGGCAGGTCGTCGTGGGCGACCTGGACACGGGCCTCGACTTCACGCACCCGGACCTCGCGCCGAACTACGACGCGTCGCGCAGCGCGGACTGCTCGAGCGGCACGCCGGCACCGCTGCTGGCCGGCAACGACCAGAACGGCCACGGCACCCACACCGCCGGCACCATCGCGGCGGCCGCGAACGGCACCGGAATCATCGGTGTCGCGCCGAACGTGCGCATCGCCGGCGTGAAGACGAGCAACGACGACGGCTACTTCTTCCCGGAAATGGTCATCTGCTCGTACATGTGGTCCGCCACGCACGGCATCAACGTCACCAACAACAGCTACTTCGCCGATCCGTGGCTCTTCAACTGCCGCAACAACGCCGACCAGCGCGCGATCTGGAAGGCCGAGCGCAGGGCGATCAAGTACGCGCAGTCCCAGGGCGTGATCGTCGTGGCGTCCGAGGGCAACGACGCCACCGACCTCTCGCACCCCGAGGTCGACGTGATCAGCCCCGACTTCCCGCCCGGCAGCGAGCAGGAACGGGAGATCACCAACGCCTGCGCGGTCGTCCCGGTCGAGGTGCCCGGCGTCATCGGCGTGACGGCGACGGGCAACAAGCGCTTCAAGTCGTACTACTCCAGCTACGGCGTCTCGACCGCCGACGTGGCCGCTCCGGGCGGCGACGCGATCCTGCAGCTGACCCCGGCCGCCCCGAACGGCCGCGTGCTGTCGACCTACCCGAGCTACCGGCCGTGCGCGCGCCAGGTGGTCGAGAACGGCGCGAAGTACTGCTACCTGCAGGGCACCTCGATGGCCGGTCCGCACGTGGCCGGTGTGGCCGCGCTGCTGCTGAGCAAGCGGGGCAGCGCGGGTGCGGCCGCCAAGCTCCAGCAGGCGACCAACCCGCTGTCCTGCCCGGACACGTCGATCTACGCGGCCTTCCCGCAGAACAGCGGGGAACCGCAGACGTGCCAGGGAGGAGCGGGGCACAACAGCTTCTACGGATCGGGTGAGATCGACGCCCTCAAGGCCGTGAGCTGACGGGTGGGCCGCTCACCGCTGCGGTGGGCGGCCCTCCGTCGTTCTCCCCCCACGTTCACGGCAGCGTGCATCACCAGATCTCCCGGTAGATCCATCGGGCACCGTTATGTCCGGGCCCGAACCACCGGTAACAGCGCACGTTCACCCCGCGATGCCAAGTCACCTGATCACCGCGGGAGACGTCATGAGCTTGACCCTGCTCGGCGACCTGAACTGGTTAGCCGTCATCGTGGCCACCATCGCGTACTTCGCGCTCGGTGCCTTGTGGTACGCGGAGTTCGCGTTCGGCAGGGCCTGGCAACGAGCCGCCGGCTGGGACCTGAACCCACCGGACAACGCGGGCGCCGGGATCTACGTCGTGCCGCTGGCCACCTGCTTCGTCGCCACGCTCGCGACGGCGATGATCGCTGCCGCGTCGAGCACCGACAACATCATGGAAGGCATCCTGCTCGGCCTCGTCGTCGGTGTCGGCGTCGCCCTGCCCGCCATCTTCGTGACGGGAACCTTCGACATGACGAAGCCCGCCCCGATGACGTTCGCGGCCATCGGAGCGGGCTATCACATCGTCGGGCTCGCGCTGGCGGGCGCGATCCTCGGTCTCTGGATCTAGCGGCGCCAGAACAGGTGGTGCGTCACGCCGCTCGAACTGGGCACGACATCGCAGTGGAACCGGTCGAGCAGCTCGTCGGGCGACTCCCAGAGCTTCAGGCCGGAGCCCACCTCGATCGGAGACACCGCCACGTGCAGCGTGTCGACGAGGTCCGCGTCGAGGAACTCCCGGATGGTGGTGACGCCACCGCCGAGCCGGACGTCCTTGCCCTGCGCCGCTTCCCGGGCCTGGTCGAGCACGGCGGCCGGCTCGCCGCCGACGAAGTGGAACGTGGTCTCACCGAGCGTGATGGACGGGCGTTCGTGGTGGGTCAGCACGAACACCGGCGTGTGGAACGGCGGCTCGTCACCCCACCAGCCCTGCCACTCGTGGTCGGTCCACGGACCGCGCTGGGGCCCGAACTTGTTGCGGCCCATGATCTCCGCGCCGATGTTCTGCGTGAAGTCGCGGGTGAAGTAGTCGTCGAGACCGCGGCTGCCACCGGGGTCGGTGCGGTTGGGCCAGCTGGCCGTGGCACCGGCCCAGGCGAACAGCCGCTGGGGCGAGACGCCGTCACCGAACGGCTGCTCCAAGCTCTGGTTCTCCCCCGCAGCGACCCCGTCGCTCGAAACAACGAAGTTCTGCACCCTCAGCAGTTGAGTCATGTGGTGAAGACTCGCAGAGCCGGCAGAACTCATCGGTCAGCTCCTCGCGGCCTTGTGGAGTTCACGCAGCGCGCGCACGGACGAGACGGCGTACTCGCGGTCCACGGCCTGCACGGCCATCACCGAGATGTACTCGTCCTCCGGCAGCTCCAGACGCGCCCACGCGGCACCGTCCGGGAAGCTCACCGAGAGCACGTCCTTCCACTCGAAGTGGTGGGACGTCACGACGTTGCGCACGTCGACACCCGAGGCGTCGGCGGTGACGCGCGGACGGGTCAGCAGCAGCACGCCGCCCGCGAGCAGGAAGCCCAGGACGATCATCGCGACCTGGTCGGAAGCCCGGAAGATCACGCCGGTCGGGGTGTTGCCGAGCAGCAGCCCGACGACCGTGAACACGGCGATCAGGCCGACCGCGCACGCCCACGCGACGCGGCGGATCTTCTTGGGGCGGAACACCACGGCGTTCAACTCGGGGGTCACTCGAAGCCCCGCTCGGTCCACGGCTGACGCAGCCCGCGCAGCACCAGCGCCGTGTCGATCGCGGCCGCGGTCGCCTCGTAACCCTTGTCCTCCACCGAGTCCGGCCACCCGGCACGGGCCACGGCCTGCTCCTCGGTGTTGCACGTCAGCACGCCGTTGCCGACCGGCGTCGACTCGTCCAGCGCGACGCGGGTGAGCCCGTCGGTCACCGAGTCGCACACGTACTCGAAGTGCGGGGTGCCGCCGCGGATCACCACGCCCAGCGCGACGACGGCGTCGTGGTGACGCGCGAGCTCTTGCACCACAACGGGAAGCTCGATCGCGCCCGCGACGCGCACGACGGTCGTGTCGGCGCAACCGGCTTCCTCTGCGGCCTTCAGGGCACGTTCGAGGAGCTGGTCGGTGATCTTGCTGTTCCAGCGCGTCGCGACGATCCCGACGCTCAGGCCACTGCCGTCGAGCGGGGTCTGCTCTGGACGGCCCTCGCCACTCATTCCTGGTCCTCCGTAGCGGAAACGACGGCCTCGTACTGCTCCAGCTGGTTCAGCTCGTGGCCCATCCGGTCGCGCTTGGTGCGCAGGTACCGCAGGTTCTCCGGGTTCGGGGAGATCGGCAGCGGCACCCGGTCCAGCACCCGTAGACCGTAGCCAGCCTCGAGGCCGACGCGTTTCGCGGGGTTGTTCGTCAGCAGCCGCATGGACTTGATGCCGAGGTCCACGAGGATCTGCGCGCCCGTGCCGTAGTCGCGCGCGTCGGCGGGCAGGCCCTGCGCGAGGTTCGCGTCCACGGTGTCCGCGCCCTGGTCCTGCAGCTGGTAGGCCTGCAGCTTGTGCATCAGGCCGATGCCGCGGCCCTCGTGCCCGCGCATGTACAGCACGACGCCACGTCCTTGCGCCGCAACGGCTTCCATCGCCGCGTCGAGCTGCGGGCCGCAGTCGCAGCGCAACGAGCCGAGGACGTCGCCGGTGAGGCACTCGGAGTGCACTCGCACCAGCACGTCCTCGCCGTCACCGATCTCGCCGTACACCAGCGCGACGTGCTCGATGCCGTCGAGCAGGCTGTCGTAGCCGACGGCCGTGAACACGCCGTGCGCGGTCGGGATCCGGGCTTCCGCGACGCGTTCGACCTGGGTCTCGACGCGGCGGCGGTACGCGATCAGGTCCGCGATGGTGATGATCGCGAGGTCGTGGTCCGCGGCGAAGACCTCCAGCTCGTCGCGGCGGGCCATGTCGCCCTCGTCCTTCTGCGACACGATCTCGCAGAGCACACCGGCGGGCGACAACCCGGCCAGGCGCGCCAGGTCGATGGCGGCCTCGGTGTGGCCAGGACGGCGCAGCACGCCACCGGCCTTCGCGCGCAGCGGAACGACGTGACCGGGACGGTTGAAGTCGCTGGCCTTCGAGGTCGGGTCGGCGAGCAGCCGGATCGTGCGGGCGCGGTCCGCGGCCGAGATGCCGGTGCTGACACCCTCACGCGCGTCGACCGTGACCGTGTACGCGGTGCCACGCACGTCCTGGTTCGTGTGGAACATCGGCGGCAGGTCGAGCCGGTCGCAGTCGGACTCGGTGAGCGGCACGCAGATGTAGCCGGACGTGTAGCGCACCATGAACGCGAGCAACTCCGGCGTCGCCTTCTCGGCGGCGAAGATCAGGTCGCCCTCGTTCTCGCGGTCCTCGTCGTCGACCACGACCACGGGCCGTCCGGCGGCGATGTCCTTGATCGCCCGCTCGATCTCAGCGAAGTCGGTGCTCACTGGGCCTCCTCGCCCGCAATGGCCCGCAGGTGCGGGACGGCCAGTCGTTCGACGTACTTCGCCAGCACGTCGACCTCGAGGTTCACCGCGTCGCCTGGCAGCCGGTGACCGAGCGTGGTGAGGTCGAGCGTGGTGGGGATGAGACTCACCGTGAACTGGTCTTCACTCACAGTGACAACCGTGAGGGAGACGCCGTCGACGGTGATCGAGCCCTTCTCCACGACGTAGCGGGCGAGCTGGGGTGGCAGTCCGATGTGGACCATCTCCCAGTGCTCGGCCTTCTCCCGCGCGAGGATCGTGCCCGTGCCGTCGACGTGACCCTGCACGATGTGGCCGCCGAGGCGCTGGCCGACCGCGGCCGCGCGCTCCAGGTTGACCTTGTCGCCCTCCGCGATCTTCGCGAGGCTGCTGCGCGTGAGGGTCTCGCGCATCACGTCAGCGGTGAAGGTGTTGTCCTCGACCTCCACGACGGTGAGGCAGACGCCGTTCACCGCGATGGAGTCGCCGTGCTTCGCGTCGCTCGTGACGATCGGCCCGGAGACGCGGATCCGCGCCGCGTCGGGCAGGTCCTGAACCGCGACCACGTGGCCGAGTTCCTCGACGATCCCGGTGAACACCGTTCCTCCTAAATTTGCGGAACCGCGCTGATCCGCAAGTCCGGTCCGCTCATGGTGACGTCTTCCACGGTCAGCCGGACAGCGTCCGTGATGGTTGACACGCCGGCGCCCAGCACGGCAGCGGGGCCGTCCCCGAGCAGCGCGGGCGCGATGTAGGCGAGCACACGGTCGATCATGCCCGCTTTGAGGAACGCGCCGGCCACAGTTGGACCGCCTTCCAGCAGCACGTCGACGACCCCGCGCTCGGCGAGCGCGCGCAGGACCTCGTCCGGGTCGTGCGTGCGCAGGTGCAGCGCGGTGTGCTGGAGCTTCGCCCCGTCCGGCAGGTCGCTCATGCCCACGACCACGGGCAACGGCTGGCGGGGCAACGGCATTCCGTCGTCGTCGCGGGCCGTGAGCGCCGGGTCGTCCTTCTTGACCGTGGTGGTGCCGACGACGATGGCGTCGAGCTTCGTGCGCATGTCGTGCACCTCCTTGCGGGAGGTCTCCGAACTGATCCACCGGCTGGTGCCGTCCTGTGCCGCGACCCTGCCGTCCAGCGACGCCGCGTACTTCCACGTGACGTGCGGGCGTCCCGTGCGCGCGTAGTGCAGCCACGCGCGCAGTGGTCCGTTGCTGACCTCATCAGCGAGTAGACCACTCTCGACCGTGATGCCGGCTTCTTCGAGACGTCGCGCGCCGCCCGCCGCTCTGGGGTTCGGGTCGGTCACCGCGTGGATGACGTGCTTGATGCCCGCTTCCTGCAACGCTTCCGCGCACGGCGGCGTGCGGCCGAAGTGCGAGCACGGCTCGAGCGTGACGACCGCCGTGCCGCCCTGGGCCTTCGTCCCGGCCTCCTTGAGCGCCATGACCTCGGCGTGCGGACCACCGGGTGGCTGGGTGCCGCCGAACCCGACCGCTTTGCCGTGTTCGTCCAGGATGACGCACCCGACCGGCGGGTTGGGGCTCGTGGTGCCCCGCACCCGTTCGCTCTCCGCGATGGCGAGCACCATCGCGTCCTCGGGCGTCACGTGGTCCTGATCCCCTGGGCGCCGGCTGCCTGCGCGCGCAGTGCCTCGACGGCCTTGCCCGGATCGGCGGCGTCGTACACGGCGGACCCGGCGACGAAGCAGTCCACCCCGGCCTGCGCGGCCTGTTCGATGGTGTCGGCGTTGATGCCGCCGTCGATCTCCACGAGCAGCCTGAGGTGCCCGGTGTCGACGAGATGCCTGGCCTGCCGCACCTTCTCGAGCACGTCGGCCATGAAGCTCTGTCCGCCGAAGCCGGGCTCCACGGACATCACCAGCAGCGTGTCGTAGTGCTTGAGCACGTCGACGTACGGCTCCAGCGGCGTACCGGGCTTGATGCTGAGACCAGCCTTGCTACCAGCGGCTTTGAGGTCCTTGGCGAGCTTGACCGGGTCGTTCGCGGCCTCGGCGTGCACGGTCACGTTGTAGGCGCCGGCCTCCGCGTACCCGATGGCCCAGCGGTCCGGGTCCTCGATCATCAGATGGCAGTCGATCGGGATGTCGGTGACCTTGAGCAGCGACTTCACCACGGGCAGGCCGAGCGTCAGGTTCGGCACGAAGTGGTTGTCCATGACGTCGACGTGGATCCAGTCCGACGTGGGCACCGCGGCGAGCTCGTCGGCGAGGCGCGCGAAGTCGGCGGACAGGATGCTGGGGGCGATCATCGGCGTGTGGACCACAAGGGTGAAGTCTAGGTGTCCGGCAGGTCGAGGAGCCTGCCGGGAGCCTCGTCAGTGACCACCACGACACCCGCCTTCGTGAGCGTCTCGACGTCCTGTCCTCACACGTGCCTTCGAGCGATGTCCGCGAAGTCGGACACCGCGGCGTCGAGCGCGTCTCTGAACGCCAGCAGCTGAGGAGGAATGCTGATCGGTCGGCCGTCCGGGGCGGCAGGCGATTCCTCGAAGCGCCCGACGGACAGCGTCTCGTCTGCCGCGTGGACTTTCACGGCCGCCTCGGCGAGCTCATCAGGACCCAGCATCTTGAGCACCGCGGTGATCGTTCGCAGCTTCGCCCGCGCGACGTGGTGCTGCTCTGCGATCTCGGTCCAATCGTCCTGGCCACCACCGATGTGCTCGCCTCGATGGCGCCGGTTCACCGCAATTGCGAGGCCTCGAGCCTCGTGGGCAGTCTCGGCGCATCGCTCCAGTCGCTCCTGACGAATGCGTGCCCGGCGCGCTGCGGACAGTTTGATCGGTTCGACCAGGGCTCCCAGCGTGGCACCGAGGAGCGCGGCGACCGCCGCGATGATCGCGGGTGCGATGGCATTCACGCTCGCCTTGTCCGCTCGGTTCCTCCGAGCGTTACGGCTGACGGCTCAACTCGACTCGAGCAGGTCGAGGAGCGCGCCGGGAGCCACGTCGGTGACCACCACGACACCCGCCTTCGTGAGCGTCTCGACGTGCGTGTCCCACATCGGGTGCCGGCGCTTGTCCGCGCTGGCCTGGGGCATGACGACGACCTTGCAGCCCTCGACTCCGATGCCCTCGTTCAACGCGGTCAGCGCCTGGTTGTCGCCGATGCCCAGGGCGAGCTTGGCCACCGAGTTCGCGCTGGCGGGGGCGAAGATGAACGCGTCGGGCGTCGGGTAGGGCTTGGGCTGGCTCGGCATCCGCGGGTGCCAGCGGACCTCGAGGTCCGTGAGCGCCTGCAGCTTGTCCAGCTCGTCCGCTTCCTCGAACCACGGGACGACCGTCGGCGTGAGGGTGATCGCGAGGCGCCAGCCCCGTTGTGCCGCGGGTTCGGCGAGCTCGGTGCGGAACCAGGTCTCGACGCCGCCGCAGCCGCTTGCCACCAGTCCGAGCAGCCCACGTGTCATGCGGGCGATCTTAGGTGGGATGGTCGGGCGAGCACCGCCTGCCGTTCCACCCCCGCGCGAAAACCCTTCTGCGCCAACAGGTTGAGCACGGTCGACTGCCCCGTGCCCGACCTGCCGCTCACCAGGAGCTCGAGCGTCCGCACCCACCGGCCATCACCCGAACCGGTGAATCCGACACCGTCGCACCCCGATCTGGGGCCCACCGGGCCCGAACCTGTCAGACCCCGTCGCTAGCGTCATTCCCGAGCGCTCGAACTGGGCGTCGCAGCACCGCGCAGAACATCGCGTCGGTGCCGTGCAGATGGGGCCAGAGCTGGACGTGCGGGCCTTCCCCGAGGTCCGGAACTCCCGGGAAGAGCTCCCGCGTGTCCAGCACTTCCGCCCCGGTTCGCCGGGCGACGTCCGCCACCACCCCGACGGTTTCAGAGAGATGAGGTGAGCACACGACATAAGCCACGACGCCGCCTGGTCGCACCAGTCGCAACGCCTCGGTGAGCAGCTCGCGCTGCAGCTTCGTGAGCGTGCCGACGTCGGCGGGCTGGCGCCTCCACCGCGCCTCCGGGCGCCTGCGCAGGGCACCGAGACCGGTGCAGGGCGCGTCGACCAGTACGCGGTCGAACGCCCCTTCGACGAAGTCGGTCTCGAGGCCGTCGGCCACGTGCACGGTCACCGGCAGGCCTGAGGTGAGCTTGCGCACGAGCTCGGCGCGGTGGGGTGCCTTCTCGACGGCGATCAGCTCGCCGCCTTCGAGGCCGACCAGTGCGGCGAGCAGCGCGGCCTTGCCGCCGGGTCCGGCGCAGAGGTCCAGCCAGCGGTCGTCCGTACCAGTGTCGTCACTGCCCTCTAGGGTCGCGCGTGTGAGGGCGAGTGCGCACAGCTGGCTGCCTTCGTCCTGGACGTTGGCGAGGCGTTCCCGGACGGGCTCGAGATCGCCCGGGTCGCCCGCTCCGGCCTCCAGGTGCACGCCGTAGGGCGAGTACGGCGCCACGTCGCCGCCCGTGATGGCGGCGAGCTCGTCGGCGCTCACCTCGCCGGGCCGTGCCACCAGGTGCACGGCGGGCCTGGCGTCGTCCGCCTCGAGGGCGCGCTTCAGCGGCTCCTCGCGGCTGCCGAGAGCCTCCGCGAACGCCTGCGCGATCCAGCGCGGGTGGGCGTGGGTGAAGGCGAGGTTGCCGATCGGGTCGGTGTCCGGGTCGGGCGCGAGCTCGTCGACCCAGGCGGCCTCGTCCTGCTCGGAGACCCGGCGCAGGACGGCGTTGACGAAGCCGGCGATGCCAGACCCGAGCTCGGCCCGCACGAGGTCGACGGTCGAGGCGACCGCGGCGTGCGACGGAATCCGGGTGCGCAGCAGCTGATACGCACCCAGCCGCAGCGCGTCGAGCGCCGAACCGTCCACTTCGGACAACGGCCGGTCGCAGCACGCCTCGATGACGGCGTCGAGCAGCCCCTGGGCTCGCGACGCGCCGTAGGTGAGCTCGGTGGCCAGCGCGGCATCACGGCCGGTGATGCGGCGCTCGCGCAGCAGTGCCGGCAGCACGAGGTTCGCGTACGCGTCGCGCTGCCGCACCGCCCGCAACGTCTCCAGCGCCGCGAGGCGTGCCGGGTCCTCCACGGGTGGCCGTGAGGGCCCGGTCCGCCGGCGCGGCGGGTGCGGCCTGCTCGGACGAGAAGGTTTGGAAGCTCCACGTGAGTGGCCGGTCATGCGATGCACTCTCCTGCGACAGCAAGGCCAACGCCCGCCGAATAAGTCTCTGCCGGCACGCGCCCGAGCGCCGCGCCACAACCGAATACCGAGCCCACGCGCGCAAAACCCGCGCGCCACACACCAGATGAGGAGGTCACACCACGGGTCATGGTCGAGCGCTTCATGAGATGCGCTCCCCCGCCTCGATGCGCACACCGCGCGCCCAGTCGGTGGCGGCCATGCGCTTCTTGCCCTGCGCCTGCACGTCACCGAGAGCGACCGCGGTGGTCGCCGTGCCCACGAGCACGCGCTTGCGCTCGACCAGCACCTCGCCGGCGGGCAGCGTCACGTCGTCCACGGGCGTCACCGGACCGAGTTTCAAGCGCTCGCCCCGGAACTCGGCCCACGCGCCGGGCTCCGGCGTGACCGCGCGCGCCAGGCGGTCCACGGCCACGGCGGGCGTGGTGAAGTCGAGGCGCGCGTCCTCGACGGTGATCTTGGCCGCGTAGGTGACACCGTCGGAGGGCTGCTCGACGGCGCGCAGAGTGCCGTCCTCGATGCCGTCCACAGTGGACAGGAGCAGCTGGGCGCCGGACTCGGACAGCCGGGTGAGCAGGTCGCCGGAGGTGTCGCGGTCGCGGACCTTCTCGGTCACCACGCCGAACACCGGGCCCGCGTCGAGCTCCTTCACGATGCGGAAGGTCGAGGCGCCCGTGATGTCGTCGCCGTTGCGCACGGCGGCCTGCACCGGCGCGGCGCCGCGCCACGCGGGCAGCACGGAGAAGTGGAGGTTGACCCAGCCGAACTCGGGAATGTCGAGCGTCCGCTGCGGCAGCAGGTTCCCGTAGGCCACGACCGGGCACAGGTCGGGTTCGAGTGCGCGCAGGCGGTCCAGGAACTCGGGTTCGCCGGCTTTCACAGGCGTCAGCACCTCGATGCCGTGCTCGTCAGCGAGCGCGGCGACGGGTGAGCGCTCGAGCTTTCGGCCACGGCCGGAGGGGGCGTCGGGACGGGTGACCACGGCGACGACGTCGTGGCGGGAGGAGTCGATGAAGGCGCGCAGCGAGGGAAGTGCGACCTCGGGCGTACCGGCGAACACGAGTCGCATGGTCAGCTGGACCTGCCGAAGAGTGGGTGCGGGCTCTGCTTCAAGGTGGGGACCGTACCGTCGAACCACTCGGCCTGCCGGATTTCCTTCATGGCCAGCTTGCGGGTGTCGGCGTCGAGGCGGTCCAGGAACAACACGCCGTCGAGGTGGTCCGTCTCGTGCTGGATGCAGCGGGCCAGGGTCTCGGTGCCCTCGACCTCGACCGGATCACCGTGCATGTTCCAGCCCTTGGCCACGACGTGCAGGTGGCGCTTGCAGTCCCACGACATGCCAGGGATGGACAGGCAGCCCTCGGGGCCTTCCTGCATCTCCTCGCCGACCACGTCCCACGTCGGGTTGACCAGGTGTCCCGCGAAGCCGTCGCAGTGGTAGGTGAACACGCGCAGCCCAACGCCGAGCTGAGGCGCGGCGAGTCCCGCTCCGCCGGCGTCCTGCATCGAGTCCCACAGGTCCTTGACGAGGGTGCGCAGTTCCTTGTCGAAGTCGGTGACCTCGACAGCAGCGGTGCGCAGCACCGGGTCGCCGAACAGGCGGATGGGTTGGACGGTCACGCAGTGCTCCTCGTGGTGGACTGGAGGCCAGTCTACGAGGAGCGCGGTCAGTGCTCGGACGCGCTGCCGAGGAAGATCACGCCGACCAGCGCCGCGACGAAGTGGCCGGTGAACCGCAGCGCCGTCCAGACGGGGCGGAAGATCGCGTGGAAGTCGAAGTGAGTCCCTGCCGTGGTGCCAACAGTTGTCGTCGTCATGTCACAACTGTGCCGTTCGCGCAGGTCAGCCCACATCGGCTTGCAGTATCGAGCCGTCATCAGCCCGAGGTAGGAAGATCACGTGCAACACTCGGCCGGAAGGTGGACACCTCCAGGTCATGAGGCTGATGCGACCGAGCTGGGAGGGGGCGGCCGCCGTGCGCGACGACGCCCCGTCGGACGCCGATCTGTGGGCACGAGGTGACGAGCACGCGTTCGGCGAGCTCTACGACCGTTACGCCGAGGCGGTGTGGAACCACGCCTACCGGCTCACGGCGTCGTGGTCGACGGCCGAGGACCTGACGTCGGCGACGTTCCTGACGGCCTGGCGCCGCCGCAACGAGATGACACTGGTCCGTGACAGCGCGTTGCCGTGGCTGTTCACCGTGACGGGCAACCTGGCGCGCTCCGAGTTCCGCCGCAAGGCCCGGTTCAGCCGGCTCCTGCTCCGCGTGCCCCGCAACGACGTGCAGCGTGACCACGCGGACGAGGTCGCGTCGTCGCTCGACCACGAGTCACGCCTCAGCCGAGTGCTGGCAGCCGTCGAACGCCTCCCCCGCGCCGAACGCGAGGCCGTCGAACTGGTGCTGCTGGGCGAGCTGCCCGTCGCGGAGGCTGCGGAAGCACTGGGCGTGGCCGAGGTGAGCGTGCGCTCGCGCATCTCCCGCGCCCGCACCCGCCTGCGCAAGGAACTCGCCGACGACACCCTGGGGGTGGAGTGATGACGATCGACCTGCCACCTCGCCGAAAGCTGCCCGCTGAGATCAAGGAACGCATGCGTCCGGACTTCGCCGAGGCCCGCCCGAGCCGCAACCACACCCCGCTCGCCGTGGCCGCGGGCGTCGCACTCCTCGTCGCGGGCGGCGTCACGTTCACGCAGTCGTTCGTCGACCGGGCGGATCCCGGCAACGCCCGCGTGGTCGCGCCGTCCCTCCAGGACCTGAACCGCTGCCGCGCCGCGCTGAAGGACGAGAACTGGCCGTCCACCCAGATGGTCGTGTTCGACGGCCGCAAGGTGCTGCGGGGCAAGGACAACCGCTTCTGCGAGCTGACCAGGTCGCGTGCCCGCGTCGTCCCGCCGAACGCCGCGCCTGTCCAGCTGGAGGCGGGCTCGGTCACGTTCAGCTCCAAGAACATCACCGCGGGTGTTCCGCCCCTCGGCGCGCGCACGGCCCGCGTCCGCGAGGCGAAGAACGGTTACAGCCGTGCCTCCACCGACGCCGTCGTGACCCCGGACTTCTTCGTCACCTATTCGGCGACCCCGCTCAGCATCACCGAAGTCGTGTTCGAAGACCGCACGGTGCCGGTGCCGCCCAGCGCCGAGCTCCCTGGCGCCGAGAGCGCAGACAGCTTCGAAAGCGGTGACGACAGCCCGTCGGCTCCAGTGAACCTGCTGGCCAGGTGCGCCGACAACGCCGCCACCGAAGGCACCAGGTCCGACGAGCTGCAGGGCTGGCAACCGTTGCTGGCCAACGGCTCTGCCGACAAGACAGGCCTTCTGCTCGCCCACCGCGCCAACCGCGAATGGGCCACCTGCTTCTTCTCGCCGGGCCCTGGCAACTCCGGCGCGCTGCACCAGATCTCCACGGCTCCGCCCGACCTGCAGGGCGCGAAGATGGTCGGTGGCTACGCCGGCGATGGTGCCTTCGTCCTGGCCGTCCGGACCAACCGCACTGCCACGACGGTCGAGGTGTCCGCCGATGGTGGACCACCGGTGACCGCGGACGTCGTCGACGGCTTCTTCATGGTCACACTCCCAGGCGACGGTGCGCGCATATCGTTCGACACGGTGCACGTCACGGCCCGCAACGCCGACAAACAGATCGTCTACACGGGCGGCGTTACCTAAGGTCGGAACACATGACCTGGACCGCACCGGAAGCAGCGCTGCCCGACGAGCCGTTCGTCGGGCCGGACCGCCCCATGCTGGAGACGTGGCTCGACCGCCATCGGGCCACGTTCCTGCAGAACTGCGCGGGACTGACCGGCGAGCAGCTCGCCACGCCGTCCACGCCGCCGTCCAACCTCACGCTGCTGGGCCTGATCCGCCACCTCGCCGACGTGGAACGCGTCTGGTTCCGCATCCGGCTGGCAGGCGAGGACATCAAGCCCCGCTACGCACAGCCCCCGAACTGGGACGCCGCCTTCGAGCACATGGACCCGGCTCGCGCCGCGGCCGAGTACGCCGACCTGGTCGCCGAGATGGACGAGGCCCGCGCGGCCGGAGCGACGCGGGACCTCGACGACACCTTCGTGCACGAGCGGTGGGGTGAGATCTCCCTGCGGTGGCTCTACATCCACATGATCGAGGAGTACGCGCAGCACAACGGTCACGCCGACCTGATCCGCGAAGCCATCGACGGCCGCACGAACAAATAGCGCCCACCACACACACGACACCGGCCGGGTTCCCCCAATTTCAATACTAGTGAGGGGGTCTGACAGTCCGCGGCGCGTCGTGAGTGGCGTCAGGGGCGGTTGCCGGGCCAGATCTGGCGTTGCCGTCCCCAAGCCCACCCGGCCGTCAGCGCGAACACGAGCGCGGCCGCGGGTTGCCCGAGTGTCAGCATGAGCGCGCCCAGTAGGCCGGCGGCGATGATCACGGCTGACCAGCCGAGACCGCGGCGATCACGAACATGGGGTTGTTCGGCGTTCTCGAGGGCCTGGGCGAGGCGGGGATCCTCGTCGCGGAGCCGGCGTTCGATCTCGCACAGCGTCTCGCGTTCGTGGTCACTGAGCACGGCACACCTCCTGGACTTCACCGGCCGCGAACGAGGCTGTAGGGCACGGCGTTGAGCAGGGTGACGCGAACCGTGGCACCGCTGGGCACGCGATAGGCGCGCTGCTCGCCGGGGCGTGCGCCGTGCACGGCCGTTCCCAGTGGTGAGTCCGCGGAGTAGACCTCGATCGTGCCGTGCTCGGCTCCGCGCACGCCCAGCAGGAACGTCTCGGTCTCGCCCGTGTCGTCGAAGCGGACGGTGAGCACCATGCCGGGTTCGGCGATGCCGTCGTCGGGAGGGTCCTCGCCCACCACCGCGTTGGTGAGCAGGTCGCTGATCTCGCGGATGCGCAGGTCCCGTGTCCGGTCCGGCACGCGCTGGCCGGGTGCCGGCGCGAGGAGGGCGGTCAGTTCGTTGCGGAGCCGGTGGTGTGCCTGCGGTGTCAGCCAAAGGCGTTGTGCGGTCATGGCGAGGTGCCTCCGGGTGTAAGTGCCGTCAGGGCGGTCTGGGGGAGGTACCGCCCTGACGGCGGGGGCGTCCGTGCTGATCGGGTTCGTCGGCCCGCGACCCGCACGGACAGGGAGAGGGTCAGTGGTGGCGGCGGCGCAGCATCGTCTCGACGTCGTGGGCGTAGCCGGTGGCGACGCGCAGGAGGATGTCGCGCTGGACGCGGAGGAAGTCGTTCTCCGTGCGCAGCCACTCGAGTTCGGTGCGCTCGTCTTCGGTCAGCGGCGTGTGTCCGGCTTCCACGGCGTCACCTCAGCGGGTCGAACTCGCGCAGGGCGGCGGGCTGTTTGCCGGTCGTGATCTGCTCGGCCAGCAGCCGTCCGGTGATCGGCCCGTGCGCCAGACCCCACATGCCGTGCCCGCCGGCGACGTAGACGCCGGGGGTGCGGGTCGCGCCGATGAGCGCGCGCCCGTCCGGCGTGACCGGGCGCGGGCCCACCCAGACGTCGGTGCGGTCGTCCCAGCGCACACCGTCGAGCAGCGGCCGGACCGACGCGATGATCGCGTCGACGCGTGCCTCGTCCAGTGGTGCGTCGGGGTCGCGGAACTCCATGGTGCCCGCGACGCGGAGCCCGCCCTGGTACGGCGTGCACGCCACGCGGACCTCCGGCAGGTACACCGGGCCGTCGACCGGCTCCCGCACGGGCACGGTGAACGAGTACCCGCGCCCGGCCCGCACCGGCGTGCGGACACCGGACCGTGACGCCAGCCGAGGCAGCCAGGCACCGGTGGCCACGACGGCGGCGTCGGCGGAGATCGCGTTGCCGTCAGTGGCCTTCACGACGACGCCGGCGTTGTCCACGGCGATGTCGGCCACCTCGAACGAACGGATGGTGGCTCCTCGGGCGACGACCGAGCGGCCCAGTGTCCGCACGAACTCGCCGGGATCGACGAAGCGCTGCCCCTCGATGCGCACTCCGGCCGTGAGTGCGTTCGACGCCAACGGGATCTGCTTTCGCAAGTCCGATGTGGACAGTTCGGTGTGCTCGACCGGTTGTCCCGCCGCGGCGAGCTTGTGCAGCTCTCGCACCAGGCTCTGGGCCTGTGCGGACGAGGTGAAGGCGGCCGTGATCGGGGCGTCGACGGTGGGTGCCTCCACGCCATTGGCCGTGAGCACGTCGTAGGCCTCGATGCTCTCCTCGTTGAGGGGCAGGTTCGCCCTGACCGCCCTGGTCCACGACGACCACCTGCAGTGGGCGGCGAACCGCGTCAGGAACGACCACAGGCCCAGGTCGGCGGTCAGCGGGATGTGCAGCGGCGCGGCCGGGCTGAGCAGGGACCGCAGGCCGTAGCGCAGCACCGCCGGTTCGTTCAGCGGGATCGCCAGTCCGGGCGCGATCCACCCCGCGTTGCCCCACGAGGCACCGGCCGCGACACCGGCCCGGTCGACCACCGTGACCTCGACGCCGCGTTCCTGCAGGAACCACGCGGTGGACAGCCCCACCACACCCGCCCCGACCACCACTGCGGAGCGTGGACCGCCATCGAGGCGTTCGACGCCGACCATTCCGGCCTCCTGTCATCGCTTGTCCTGATGCCAGGATGCGGCGGCCGCAACACGAACCCGCTGTCCGTTCCGCACAATTGAGGGGTCAGTGGTTGTCGGTTTCCGACACCGTGGCCGCGAGGTCGATCAACATCGCGACCCGCTTGCCCGCGTCGTCCAGGTCGAGACTCGTCACGTCGCTCATCTTCCGCAGCCGGTTGCGCACCGTGTTGCCGTGCACGCCGAGCCGCTCGCCCGCCGCGGCCAGATCACCCTGCGCCTCCAGCCACGCCCGCAACGTCGCCACGAAGCCGGTGCCGTGCTCGGCGTCGTGCCTGCGCAGTTCCGCGACCGGCCCACGCCCGGGCGTCCGGCCGACCCGTGCCGCGGTGCGCAGGCGCTGCAGCAGGATCTCGTCCCACGACTCGTCGTAGGCGGGCGGCGCGGTGCCACCGGTCCGCGTCTCGTGCAGTGCCAGGCACTCGTCCGCCTCCTGCCGGGCGGCGGGCAGGTCCGCGGCCTCGGCGACCGAGCTGATGCCGGCCGACACGACCACGTTCGGGGGCAGGGCCGCCGTCAGCGCCGCCAGCCAGTCCCGCGCCGCGGCCACCCGCTCCCCCGGCAGGATCGTGTAGACGCCCGTACCCGACAACGCGCTGCGTCCCGGCCGCGACCAGCCGAACCCGGTCGTCGCCTGTTCGAACGCCAGCAGCACCGCCGCGTGCCGTTCGTCGCCCACATGCGCGCGAACCGCGACCACCCTCGCCAGGCCCGGCGGCAATCCGAGCCGACTGACCACGGTCGCCGCGTCCGCCGTGCCCTCCAGCAGGCGGAACACCAGCTCGGACTCGACCTGCCGCTCCAGATCGGCACTCGCCCGCAACCGCAGCAGGTGCAACGCCACGGTCCGGGCACCGTCGGTCAGCGCCGTGAGCCTGGCCCGTTCCAACGGGCCGGGGCACGCCACCCAGACCGCGCCCAGCAGTTCCCGGCCCACCCGGACCGCGACGACCGTCCGCCCGGTGAGGCCCCGCGCGGGTTCCCCGGCGACGAACAGCGGCTCGTCCGACGCCAGCAGGTGCGCCCGCACTCCCGCCGCGTCGAAGAACTCCCGGACCCACGCGGGCACCTGCCGGCCCATGATGGTCTCCAGCCGGGCCGCGTCGACCTCCTGCTGCGGGCTCGAATAGGCCAGCACGCGGGACAGCGGGTCCTCGATGGTCACCGCGCCGCCAGTGGCGTCGGCGAGGCTGTCCGCCAGGGCGAACAGGTCGGTGGGACCGCGCCCGGACTCGGTTTCCCGCCCCTCCAGCACCAGCCCGTAGACCACGCCGGCCAGCTGACTCCACGACAGTGCCGGATCGGCCAGCATCACCGCGACGCCCTCGGCCTCCCCCACGGCCACGGCATCCGCCAGGAATTCCTCGTCACCCCGGACGAGCACGACGAGAGCACGCGCCGTCACCGCCCATCGCACAGCGTCGGCCACCGACTCGGCACCGACGGCGAGGAACACGTCGCCGACCTCGGCGCGGTCGTCGGTGACGTCACGAAGCACCACACCGCGCAACTCCGCCGAGCGCGGCACGGGGCAGCAGCACAACCGGACCCCGTAGCCACCCAGCACGTTGACCAGACGGTCCAGCCTCACCATGAACGAACTCCCTGTCCCCGCTGCTGACGCCACCGTAGACGGCGGGCACAACGAGGACAGGGAGCCACAACGACAGGCTCAGCCCACCCACACCACGCGGGCCGCACCTCCACCGCGCCGCTTCGGTTCGGCCACCGCGCGCCAGCGGCCGTCCTTCGCGCGTTCGACACCGGTCGCGGCGCCGATCTCGGCGTTCAGGCTGAACTTGTGGCCGATCGCCTGCAGGCCGGGGACGACCTCCTGGTCGGCGATGAACTCCGCCTCGGCCGGGGTGGTGTTCGTGGCCGAGTTGCGCTGGGAGGCGCGCGGGGCCGCCACGGCGTCGAGCAGGGACATGTCGCGGTCCAGGCGTGCGGTCAGGATCTGCAGGACCGTGGTGATGATCGTCGCGCCGCCCGGTGAACCGACGGCGAGCTTGACCTTGCCGTGGTCCAGCACGATGGTCGGGGCCATCGACGAACGCGGGCGCTTGCCGGGGCCGGGCAGGTTCGGGTGCGGGACGCCGGGGGTCGGCGCGACGAACTCGAAGTCGGTGAGCTCGTTGTTCAGCAGGAAGCCGCGGCCGGGGACGACGATGCCGCTGCCGCCCTCCGACTCGATGGTCAGCGTGTAGGCGACGACGTTGCCCCATCGGTCGGCGACCGTGAGGTGCGTGGTGCGTTCAGCGTCCTCCCGCAGCAGCGAGGGGCCCGCGGTGGCCTCGCACGCCTTGGGGTTGTCCGGGTCGGCGGCCGGCTGCGGCGCGGACAGCACGGTGTCGGACTTGATCAGGCACGCGCGGGTGTCGGCGAACTTCTGCGAGAGCAGGCCGTCGGTAGGAACGCGACTGAAGGCCGGGTCGCCCACCCAGCGCAGGCGGTCGGCGAACGAGAGCCGGCTCGCCTCGAGGAAGCGGTGCAGGTACTGGACGTCGGAGACGTTCGCCAGGTCGGTCGACTCCAGGATGTTCAGGGCCTCGCCGACGGTCGTGCCGCCGGACGACGGGGCCGGCATGCCGTACACGTCGAGGCCGCGGTAGCGCGTGTGCGTCGGCTCGCGGCGTTCGACCTGGTAGCGGGCCAGATCGGAGATCTCCATGGCGCCCTTGCGGACGTTGCGGGTCGAGCCGGGCACCACCGGCGGCTGCTGGACGGCCTTGACCAGTTCGCGGCCGACCTGCCCGCCGTAGAGGGAGGCGAGCTCGGTGCGGGCGAGCTCGCGGTAGGTGTCGGCGAGCTGCGGGTTGCGGAACGTGCTGCCGACCGCGGGCGGCTGACCGCCGGGCAGGTAGAGGTCGCGGGTCGAGGTGAAGTCGGCGAACCGCGCGGCGTTGTTGGCGATCTGCGTGTTGAACGTCTGGTCCACGACGAAACCACGCCGTGCCAACGCTTCCGCGGGCGCCATGGCCTCGCGCAGGTTCAGCGAACCCCACTTGCGCAGCGCCTGCTGCCAGGTCTTGGGCGTACCGGGAACGCCCACCGACAGACCGCTGGTCACCGCCTCGGCGAACGGCAGCGGCGTGCCGTTCTCGACGAAGAGCTGGTCGGTCGCGGCGCGCGGGGCGGTCTCGCGTCCGTCCAGAGTGGACACCCGACCGGTGCGGGCGTCGTAGTAGACGAAGAAGCCGCCTCCGCCGATGCCCGCGGAGAACGGGTCGGTCACGCCGAGCGCGGCGGCGGTGGCGACGGCGGCGTCGACGGCGTTGCCTCCTCTGCGGAGGACGTCGATACCGATCTGGGACGCGTCGGGGTCGACGCTGGAGACGGCACCGCCCCTGCCGACCTGCTCGGGCACGCGTGGAGGTGTTTCCGCCGCGCCTGCCTGAGCAGCAGCAGGGGCGACCAGTACGACGGAGAGCGTCAAGGCGGCGACCGTTCGCAACATGCGCACACTTCATCCTCCCTTAACACCGCATGCAACCCTCCTTGAGGAAGGCATAAGGTGCGGGGGTGATCGATCTTGACCGGTTGCGAACGGATTTCGCGAACACCCCGCTCGACGAGGCTGACCGCGACGACGCGCTTCGCCTGCTGCTGCGCGACCACCGCGAAGGCGACGCGGACCTGCTGCGCCACCTCCTGGCCGCCGAGACGGCGTCCCACCGCGAGGGCTGGGGCCTGAGCGAGACGATGGGTCTCGCCGCGCTGCTGCTCGCCGAGTGCGGGCGCGAGGAGGACGTCTGGACGTTGTGGGAGGCCAAGAACGCCTCCTTCGACACGATGGCGGGCATCGACGGCTTCCTGCTGTTCCCAGCGGGCATCGCGGGCACGACGGCGCACGTGATCGCGAGCGAGGACCACCCCGAGCGCGGCGACCTGATGACGTACATGAGCGAGTACCTGGAGTACGAGAAGCTGACCGACGAGGAGATCCGCGCGCACATCGCCCAGCTGCGCTCGTACTACGAGGGCTGAGCGTCCAGGCCGCTCGACGCGCTACAGCACCTCGAGCGGATCGAGTTTGATCCGCACCAGCTCCTGCTCCTTGCGCGCGGTCCGCACGGCCTGTGCCTCGGCCAGTACAGCGGCCAGCTGCCTGCCCTCGGTGCGCGCGACCCGCACCAGAGCGCGTTCCCTGGTCTCGTCGTCGCCGAGCGGCACGGGCCCGAGGACTTCGCCGGTGGACGGCAGGTGCAGCTCGTCGAGCAGGGCGTTCACCGCGTCCGGGGTGCCGTCGACGGTCGCCATCCGCACCGCGGGCGGAAACCCGAGCTCGGTGCGCGCGGCGAGCTCGGTGGCGGCGTGCCACACCGGATCCCAGCGCACGAGGGCCTGCACCGGGGTGAGCGCGGAGTCCGCGATGACGACCACGCGCCCGTTGCCCGGCCGCACCAGTCCGGCGGCCGTCATCCACCGGCGAAGCGTCTCCTCCGACGCCCGGAGGTCGGCCCGCCCGAGCAACGCCCACCCGTCGAGCAGCAGCACCGCGCCGTACCCGCCCTCGGCGACGGGTTCGGCCCCCGGCGTGGCCACCACCAGCGCCGGCTTCCCTGGCACCTTCGTGAGGACCTCGTCCGCGCCGCTGGTCCGGACCGGGTGCCCTGGGAACGCCCGTCCCAGCTCCTCCGCCGTGCGCCGGGCACCGATGATCTGCCCGCGCAACCGGCGCGAGCCGCACGTCGGACACCGGAAGGCGGCCTCCGTGGCCGCGCACCACCGGCAGTACGCGGGCTTCGGCAGCCTGTCCTCGGTGCCGCCGGGCAACGCCAGCGGTCCCGCACACCTCCGGCACCGCGCCGGTCCGCGGCACTGCCCGCACGCCAGCGCGGGCACGTAGCCGCGGCGCGGAACCTGAATGAGCACAGGCGAATCAGTCAGCGCGAACCGTGCCGCGTCGAACGCGATGGACGGCAACCGCGCGGTGCGGGCGGCCGGGTCTTTGACGTCCTGCCACTCGTTGTCGCCCACCGACACCACGCGCGGCGCCACGGCCCGCAACGTCTCGCGGGACGCGACGATCTCGTGCGCCCAGCCCGTCTCGACCAGCAGCTGCGCCTCGGCGGTGCGCGCGAACCCGCCGATCAGCAGCGCCGCCCCGGACATGTGCGCGCGCTGCACCAGCACATCGCGCACGTTCGGGTACGGCGAACGCTGCTCGACGTGGAGGTCGTCGCCGTCGTCCCACACCACGAGCAACCCGGGGTTCTCCACCGGGGCGAACGCGGTGGCGCGCGTGCCCACCACGACCCGCGCCACGCCTCGCCGGACCGCGAGCCAGCGCTTGTACCGCTCCGACGGCCCCAGGTCGGCCGAGAGGGTCACCACCCCTTCGATGAGCCGGCCGCACGCCTCGGCGACGCGGGCGAGATCGCGGTGGTCCGGCACGACGATGACGACACCCTTGCCGGTGGACGCGACCGCGGCCGCCGCCTCCGCGAGGCGCGCGGGCCAGTCCTCGGACGGGAGCGCCTGCCAGACGGCGTGGGCGGGACGGCCGGTGCGGAGGGCTTCCAGGTATTTGGGGCCGCGTGGGTAGCGGGCCCAGGCGTCCGCGGGGACCGGGGGCAGCGCGGACCGGCCGGGCGCGGAGGGAGAGGCGGGCGACGCGGGCGACTCAGGCGCGGCGGGAGAGACGGACGCCCCGGAAGACTCAGCCGACGCGACAGAACCGGACGACGCGGAAGAGGCAGGCAACGCGGACGACTCAGGCACGGCGGAACAGACGGACGCCCCGGAAGACTCAGCCGACGCGACAGAAGCGGGCGACTCGGGCGACGCGACAAAAGCAGGCGTCACCGGAGAGGCAGGCGACGCGGAAGCCTCGGGGGCGGAGGGAGAGGCGGGCGGCGGGTCTGCGGGCGCTGAGGCCGTCGCGCCCGTGGGCGGCGGGGCGACCGGCTCCGAAGCCCTGGCATCCGGTTGCGGGAGGTCGTCTCCCGTGGCGGGAACGTCCACAGCCGGGGCGGCGGCTTCGGGAAGCGCGCTGACCCAGGCCGGGACCTGGGGCAGCGGGGCCGGGGTGCCCGACGCCGCGGCTTCCGCGCGGGCGTGCCGGGGCGGGATCGCGAGCCTCAGGACGTCGATCATGCCGCCGGCGTACCTGTCGGCGATCGCGCGGGCCAGGGCGGCGATGTCCGGCGAGAGCACCGGTTCGGGTGACACGACCTTTTCGATGAAGGCGAGCTTCTTCTCGTAGTCGGAGGTCTCGGCTCGCTCCAACAGGTAGCCGTCGACGAGTTGGCCCGCGAAGCGGACGCGGACACGGCAGCCTGGGACGGCCGTTGTGTCCAGTTCGGACGGAACCGCGTAGTCGAAGGGGCGGTCCAGGTGGGCCAGCGGCACGTCCACCACGATGCGGGCGACCGGCAACTCGGCCGCGGGGACCCGTTCGCCCCGTCTTGCCCCGGTCTTCGCGCTCATGCTCTTGGTCTATCAGACAGCCCCGACAGTCACGCGCCGTGCCTCGCCGAAGAGGCGTCAGCCCGAGATCGACTCGTGGCCGTTCTCGATGTGACCGCAGAGGCGGCGGCGGAACGCGGGCTCCTCCTCGACCGTCACGGTCAGGTCGTACCAGCCCGAGTTCATCACGGTCAGCCACGGGATCACGTGCCGGTGGCCGGGGCGCACGACGTAGCGGCGGCGGCCCAGCACGAAGGTCAGGCGGGAGGTGCCGGTGTTCTCGAAGGTCAACGTCAAAACACGGCTGTAGCCGCGCACCGACGACGACACGCGCGCACGGTCAGAAGCAGAACCAGCGAACTCACGGCGGAAACCGTTCGGGCCGAGCAGCACCAGGTCGTGATCGCCGGTCACCTCGAGAGAAGCCGAAGCAGCGACGTCGAAGTGCTGCGGCACGGCGAACTGGCCCGAGTACGGGTACAGCGCGAGATGAACCGAGGCAGAACCCGAGTTGGTCATCTCCAGGGAAGAGCCGCGCAACGACGCGTCGGGCTGGTACGGCAGGGCGCGCGCACGTCTGCGGCCTGCCTCCTGTTCGGGCATCTTCTGCGACGACGGCGGCGCGGGACGCCAGCGCGGCGTGGCGGGCGGAACGGCGGCCGGCTCGCCCACCTCTGGCCACGTGCGGCGGCGGTCGAAGTCGAAGGCCGAGGTCAGGTCGCCGGTGACGGTACGGCGCCACGCGGAGATCTCCTCGGAACGGACACCGGTCCACTTCTCCAGGAACTGCGTCATCGACGTGTGGTCGAACACCTGCGAACACACGTACCCGCCGACGGACCACGGCGAGACGACCGTCATCGGCACGCGCGCACCGAGTCCCAACGGCCGGTCGCCCACGTACTCGTCGGCAACCGACAGCGGCGGGCGCGGTGGCGGCACGTGGTCGTAGAAGCCGTCGTTCTCGTCGTAGGTGATGAACAGGACCGTGGACTCCCACACGTCCTGGTTCGAGGCCAACGCGTCCAGCACCTGGTAGGTGATCGAGGCCGAGGCGGCGGGAGAAGACGCGCCGGGATGCTCGGAGTCCACAGAGGACGGAACAAGATAGGAGACCGCGGGAAGACGACCGGCGGCAACGTCAGCGCGGAAAGCCTCACCCAGGCCGCCAGGGCGAACGCGCTGCAATCCGCGCGAGTACAAGGACTTCTCAGCCGCGGTCAGGCCGGACAGGTCGATCGAACCGATCAACGCCGGGTCACCGGTGCCGTACAGCTTGCCGAGAGACTTGAACCCCGCGGGCAGCACCTTGCGCGCGATCTCCTTGAACCGCACGAAGAACTCCAGGTTGTTGTCCTGGAAGTTGTCCCACTCCTGGTACACCCGCCACGACTTCCCGGCCGCCTCAAGGCGTTCGGGATAGGTCTTCCACGAGTACCCGGCGTGCTTGTCCTCGTTGTAGGCCGCGTTCCCGGTCGCACGACCGCCGGCGGGCTCGAAACCGGTGTACCCGGACACCCAGTAGTTGCGGTTCGGCGAGGTCGAAGAGGGCACCGAGCAGTGGTAGGCGTCGCACAACGTGAACGTGTCGGCCAGCTCGTAGTGGAACGGGAGGTCCTGCCGCGTGTAGAACGCCATCGTCGCCGCGGTCTTCGCCGGCACCCAGTTGTCGTTCCACCCGCCGCGCAACGCCGTGTGCCCGCCGTTCCAGCTGTGGTCCAGGTCGCCGATGTACTGGATGTCCCGGCCGGAAGCCGCCTCACGCACCGGGAACGGCAGCACGCCCGACTGCGAGAAAACGCCGCGCAACGCATTCCGGTCCGAGAAGCCGCGCACGCCGCGAAGAGTCCCGTAGTAGTGGTCGAACGCTAAGTTCGTTCTTACTGTCATTATCCGTGAGCAATTCCCGAGAGCGCGAAGAGCGCATCTATCCACCCCGGATCATCGCATATCGTCGATCTGTCGTGACCGACGGCGACGGCCTGTCATTGAGTAGGCAAGCGCAGGTTTGCGCAACTCAGTTTCTCGCCCTTGCTCGGACAATTGGCGCCACTTGTTCGAGCGAGCCGCGATACGCTCAGATTGATCAGATGGGGGTCAATCCGTGAGCACAGCAACGTTGAACCCGTTGTTGAGGAACCGCGCTCGCCCACAGTTGCGCGATATCTCGAAGCTCGTCGGCATTCGCTACCTTCGCGCTTCGAAGGACTCAAGCGGGCGTGAGATCTCGGTTGCTTCGCAGGACGATGAAGGAGAGGAGTTTTTCGACGAAAACGGCATCACCCACCTTCGCACCTACACCGATAACAACCTGAGCGGATCGCATTTCGGCAAGGATCGCCGCGACGACTACGAACGGGCACTGGACGACCTCAAGTCAGGACGCGCACACCTGCTGTGGACTTTCGACAGCAGCCGAGCGCAACGAGATCTTGAGATGTACGTCCAGCTTCGGAAGATCTGCATTCAGACGGGTGCGTACTGGGCATACGGCGGTCGCATCTACGACATGACCGACCCCGTGGACCGCAAGATCACAGCACGCGACGCCGCCGAAGCGGAAGGCGCGGCGGACAACATCTCGATCCATTCGCGTCGCGGTGTCCGCCAGCGGGCGAAGCGCGGGGACTACTTCGGGCATCCCGCCTACGGGTATCGCCCCACGTACTGCCCTGAGACCGGCGAACCGTTGGGGTGGGTGATCGTCGAGGAGGAGTCCGCCACCATCCTGCGGATGGTGGAGTGGGTCAAGGAGCGCAAGAACCTCCGTTGGATCGCGAACACTCTCAACGATGAGGGTGTGCCCTGTCCTCACGAGGGAAGGTGGGACCGGCGCAAGGTCCTCAAGCTCGCCGCCACCTACGAAAACGATCTTGAGTGGCATCGGTTCACGAAGTCACTCACGGAGAAGCAACACAAGTGCGCGCTTGCCGTGGTGATGCGAGTTCACGCGGGTGAGGCTCCAAAGGAGATCGGCCGGGACCTCAACCGGCGTGGCATCTCTTACGTGGTGGCGTCCCGCTGGGACGGGACCAAGGTGCGCAATGTGGTCAAGTCCAAGCCGCGTGCTGGGATGCGGGTGCATCTGGGCAAGGTCGTCAAGCACAAGGTGATGGACCCGACTGCGCCGGAGGGGTTCCGGATGGAGCCGGTTCCGGTCACGTGGAAAGAGATCATCTCGCCGGATGATCACGTGAAGGTTCTCGCGATCCTGGAGGACCCTGCACGCGCGACGCATCGGGAAGGGACCCGAGCGAAGCATTTGTGGACGGGCATCGCGCGGTGCGGCGTGTGTGACGGGCGGTTGGAGTCGCGCAACTCGGCCAAAGGACGCCGCCTCGGGTGCATGGACCGAGGTTGTGTCTCGCGCCGCCAGGACTTGGTGGAAGCGTGGCTGACCGAGCAGGCGATTCAGCTTCTTGAGCGTGAGGACGCGGCTCAGTTGTTCCGCCTCGACCAGCCTGTTGACACGGCGGCTGAAGCACTCGACGAGGCCGAGCGTCTGCGCGCGAAGCTCGACGGTTTCCGGGACGACGTCCTGGCGGACCGGATCACACGTGAGAGTTTCGCGATGTTCGAGGCGGCCCTACTTCCGGAGATCAAGAAAGCGGACGAACGGGCCAAGCGCGCGGCGTTGCCGCCGGTGCTGTCGAAAGTCATCGGTCCCGATGCCCGTGGGGTCTTCCTCGGTTTGGACATCGCGCAACAGCGCGAGATCCTGCGGGCGATCATGCGCCCGAGGATGAACCGGGCGAAGACCCGTCCTCGCAACGGGTTGGAAACCGAGACGATCGACTCAGGTTTCCTGTTCACCAGTGACGCGTCCGACGAGTCGGTGCCTGCGGCATAACAGCTCCAACGCACGAATGACCCCCAGTCCCGTAGTCGGGACTGGGGGTCTCTTCATATCCGGCTAGGCGTTCGGCCCGTGCCCGGCAAGGGCGTCACGAACGTGAGGCCGGAACACGGCGGCGACGAGGTCGAGTTGCGCCGGGGACAGCCTCGGTGTTCCTGCGACCCTGGCACGGGCCGTCGCCAGGTCTTCGGCCGTGAGCACCGTTCGAGGGTCGGGGATGCTGGTCACCAGGTGTCTCCCTCGCGCTCAGAGGGCACGAGAGCCCGTCCGGCGCTATCTCGGGGGTCAGACAAGGGGGTCACCTTGCGCTCGGCGCTCAGGACGAATCCGAGCGTGCCGAGCAGCACGACAACGGCGTTGATCACACCCGTGATCGCACTGCCCTGGTCGGTGCTGAGAAGGCCAGAGCCGACCAGGCCGGAGACCAGGGCGGTGAGTCCACCGACGATGGACGCGATAGTGCGCAACGGGCGCGGGCGAGATTCAGTGGCGGACAAGAGAGTTGTTCTCCTCGGGTAAGGGTTCAGTAGCCGACGTAGCCGCGTCCAGCGCGGACGTTGACAACGCCGGGAACGCGGCTTTCGCTGCCGTATCGGTTTCGGGCGTAACGGATTCCGGCGATGATCGAATCCACCGGGTGGTAGATGTCCGGGTAACCGGGCAACTGCCACGCCGAGAAAGTCGGGCCGATCGCTTGAATCAGGCCCTTGGACGGGGTCCCCGCCCAGTAGTTCGAGTCCCATTCGTTGATGGCGCAGGGGTTTGCGCTGGACTCGTAGGCGATCATCAGGTGCACGGCGGCCCGGTCGGTGATCGGCGCTTCGCCGTGCCAGACCAGTGCGGCGGATGCCTGGTCGATCCACCGGTCGAGCTGGGCGGCGGTGGCGACGCCGCACGCCGGCATCGGATCGCGCGGCGGTGGCGCTGGAACCGGTGGGGCGGGTGGGTCAGGGGGTGCGGCGGTCGTCGTCGTGGCGACGGGAGAGGCCGGCGACGAGGCGGAGGTAAGCCGCGGGGGCTCCGCCTCGGGCGGCGGTCTCGGCTCGACGAACAGGGAAACCGTTGTGCCGCCGAGGAGAACGACGACCAGCAGCAGCGCCGCAGCGCGCCGGGTCACCGGAACAGGATCGCCCAGTCGTCCCACCAGACCTCACCAAACCTGGTGGTGCCGGGGACCTTCGCGCGCTGCCACGCGGCAACGGCGTTCGTGGTCTCGCGCTGGTAGATCCCGTCCGCCCAGCCGGGGTAGGTCGGCGCGTATCCCCACTGCTGCATCCGCTGTTGGATGAGCTTGACGTAGTACGCCTCGTTCGGGATGCCGCCCTGGCTCACAGGTGCGCCGCCGTGAGACTCACGCGGCCCCGCGATGTCGCCGAAGTACTCATCACGGCGCAAGGGGAACGTCGGGTATGTCGGCGGCCGGGGCGGCGGCGGAGCAGTCGCGCCGCCGAGCATCGGGATGTTCCACGGGCGCGGGTCGTCGCACAGCGGCGAGTCCATGACGCTGATGTGGACATGGGAACGGTGCGGGTTGGAACCGTTGTACCTCACCCACTTCCACGGGTTGTACGGCGGTCGGGAGTCGAGGATCAACGCGTTCGCAATCAGATACTTGATCCTGGGATCGCGGCTCGCGGCGAGCTGGTCGGTGAACTTGTCGATGTCCATCCCGTGGGCGGGGTCGTGGGTGATGTCCAGTGCGGTGACGATGCCGCCGTACCACGGGGTGTGGTCGCTTGTGGAGTCGTGGTTCTCGTCGCCGATCGTTCCGTCGGATGCCTTGTTGCGGTTGGGGAACGCGGCGTTGATCTGGTCTCGGAGGGTGAGCAGGGATCGCGCTACACGCCAGGCCATTCGTTCTCTTTCTGTTGGTGGGCATGACAAAGCGCCCGCCACCGGGAGTGATGACGGGCGCTGGTCTTGGTGGGTTTGGGAGTTAGGGGACGCGAATGCCTTCACGGAGCAGCCGCGCTCGGGCGCCGGGGTCGAGTAGTGGGTCTGGTGACAGGCCGGTGTCGGTAGGCGGGCCGGGGCTGTCGATGGCGCGCAGGCTGAGGATCTGTTTGATGCTGCCGGTGTTGTCACCGCTGAGCCGGATTCCGACTACCCATGCGAGCAGGGACAGGCGTGCGCCGACGTTGTCGATGACGGCGACCAGGTCGCCGAGTTCGATGCGGGGATCGGGCAGGATCTCGACGTCTCCGAGCGTGGGCAGCGGAGCCGAGGCGACCGAGAGCAGGTAGTTAGCCACGCGTCGGGCCGCTTGGAAGGTCTGAATCCACGGCGTCGCGGGGACCTGGTAGACCTGCGGGCCGTAGCGGGCGCGGCTGGGGTTGTCGGTACTGCGCCACGACATCCGCGACGGGCTTCTTTGCGCCAGACCGGTGGAGTAGATGGCCAGCGATGACGCCCCGCCGGAGGTGACGAGCACCAAGTGCTGATTGAGCACGTTGCGGAACGTCACGGTGAGCTTGGTTCCGTCGCGCTCCACCGTGGTTTCCACGGCACCGTGAACACCGGCCCGACCGTCGAGGTCGGTGGCGAACCGCACGCGTGAGGTGTTCTCGGGTGGGGTGGTCACGTAGACGACGGGTGGTGCGGAGTCGTACTCGGTGACGTCGTACTCGTAGGTCAGTGAGAGGGACGCGTTTGGGATCTGTTGTACGCGGGGTTCGGTGAACCGAAGGGCGGCGGTGCCGGGCTGGTAGGTCTGATACGGGACGTCTACGACGTTGCGGACGTTGTCGATCGCCTCGAACACTTTGATGCTGGCGATCTCGCGTTCGCTGGTCGCCACGTGCACCTTGTCAAAGGAAGGGTTGAGGAACCTGCGGTTGGTGCGCCAGCGGAAGATGCCCAGCGCGTCGAACTCGGCGGTTGCCTGCTCGGCCTGTGCGACGTCGGTGATGACGTCCCATGCCGAGCCGTTCACCGGTGGGATGGCGGCGAGTTCGGATCCGATCTCGTCGAGCACCGCGCCGCGTGTCCAGCCCTGTTGCTCGAACTCGGCCTGTGTGGGTGGACTGTTGCGAATGGACACCTGAACCGCTTCGCACGGCACACCGGAGGTGAGCTGGACGTAGTTCAGGTTGCTGCGGGGCATCGGGTCGAACAGCGACGTGTCGTCGACCGTGTAGGGGTTTCCGGGGCCGGACAGGTACAGCCACGCGCGGGGTTGTAATCCGTCGAACTGCCAGTACACGCCGATGTGCCAGCGCCCCCGGCCGGAGATGTTGGGCCGGGTGAAGATGACCACGCTGGCGTTGGTGCCCAGCCACACCTCGTCACGGGCGAAGTCGACGATCATGCGGACTTGGTTGGTGGCGCCGTCGGCCTGGTAGAACGCCATCAGCGTGAATTTGCCCGAGGCGGCTGCGCTGGTGGTGTCGGCCCAGGTCTCCATGAACAGGCCGCGTCCGGGCACGGTGGTTCGGGTGCGCGGGTCCCAGCGGATCGTGTACTCGTTGCTGGTGGTGGGGGCCATCTCCCACGGAACGTTCGTGCGGGTGTAGCCCGTGACGCCGGAGTGCTGGCGGTAGAACCCGATGTCCGGTGTGACGCCGCCGTGCAGGCTCGCGTACAGGATGCAGTCCTCACGCGGCGGCGGTGCGGAGTGGATGCCCGCGTTGCGCAGGAGGTGGTCCACTACCCAGACGCCCGAGCTGATCGGGCTTCCTGCCGTGGCGGTCACGGTGACGGGGAGCCGGGCGGCGTCGCGCAGGCGCTCGGCCGCGTCCAGTGCGGACACGGTGACAGTGCCGGTCGCGCTGTCGGCGGCGCGGTCACGGACGGAGCCGCGGAACGCCGGAAGGACGCTGGTGTCCAGGCCCCAGCCGTGCACCGCCGATTGCCGTGGCCGGACGATGTCGGACGTGGCGTGCGGGGCATACGGGCTGTAGAGCTGGGTGGCGGTCTGCTCGCCGTCGCCGGACAGCGTGAGCCGGAGCTCGGCCGCCGCCGATCCCTGCACGGCGCGCATCGGCGCCGGGAGGTCGGTGGCGTAGGCGCGGTCCAGCGACCAGGACGTGACTTGCTCGGTCAGGTCCTTGCCGCCGAAGCGGGTCAGGGTCGTGTTCTGCCGTTCGGTCGCGGCCAGGGCGGCGACGAGAGCGGGGTCAGCTTCGAGCACGGCGCACCTCCACCAGGTCGAGGGAGAGGTCTCGTCCCCACGGGCGTGGTTTGTCGCTGTAGGACGTGACGGTCATGGCTGGGCATCCGTCGCCGAGCGGTACCGGGACGCCTGGTTGCGCGGGGACGTCCATGCTCAGCCAGGCGGGGCCGACGAGGACGGGCGCGGGCAAGGCGACCAGGCGCACGGTCGGGCGGACGAACACGGTTCCGGCCGGGGGCAGGTCGTAGACGGTGACGCCCTGCGGCGAGCTGCCGAGCAGGGCGCCGCCCGCGTCGAGGTAGTCGAGCGCGCACACCCCGGACAGCGGGGCGAGCGCGGCGGCGAAGCCCAGCCGCGCACCGGCTACGACAGGCCAGCCACTCCAGTACGGATGCCGCCACCTCAGCGCCGACGTGGACGAGGTGTTGCCGATGGTGACCTGACGGTCAGCCCGTTGGGAGAGCGCGCCGCCACCGTTGGTTTCGTAGGCGCCGAGAGGGCCGTAGCCCTGGGACTGCGGCCCGTCGAGCAGGTTCAGCGCGACCGGTTCGATCACGGCGAACGGAGCTGGACCGGTAACGCGGCGTGCGAGCGCTTCGAGCCATCGCGCGTCGTCCTCGGTCAGGCTGTCGAAGCTGAGCGAGATCCGGCGCGGTGGCGTGGCCAGGCTGGTCACGGTGACGCTCCCGGCCAACGATCGGAACTCGGTCACGCCGAGTCCGATCGAGCGGTCGTGGTCGGTGGCGGCGTCGGTGATCTCCCGCAGGCGGCCGGGTGGTCCGATCCACAGTGATTCCAGCGGGGTTCACCTCCTCGACAGCACCCGTGCCCCGTCTGCGGTGGCGCGGGCGATTTCGGTTGTGCCGACCTGCACGACGATCGGCCGATCGGACAGGGCGGTGACCGCGTCGAGGAACTTCGACAAGTCCGCCGTGCTGACCTGCTGTGCGGCTGCGCCGCGCGAGTCGAGGCCGGCGGGCAGCGCCGATCGTGGCGCGGGCAACTCGGGGATGCGCTCGGTCAGGCCGGACAGGTAGCGGCGGACTGCGGGCTCTTCACGGGCGAACCCGTCAACGAGTCCGCGCATGATGAGAACACCGTTGTCCCGCAACAGAACCCGGTCCCTGGCGGGCGGGCCCTTCCACGAGGGCAACAGGTTCGTGACCTGCCTGAGCTTGTCGCGCAGGTACCCGATCATGGCGTCGATACCGCGTATCAGGCCCCGGATCAGGTTCTTGCCCGCCTCGACCAGCAGCCCGTTGAGATCGCCGAGCGCGCCGATCATCCGGCCCGGCAACGAACCGAGCAGCGTGATCAGCCCGCCGACCATGATGTCGGCCGCGCCCCGGACGAACTGGAGAGCGCCCGAGACGATGTCCCGCACGCCGGACCAGGCACGCGACCAGTCGCCGGTGACAAGGCCCATCGCGACGGACATGATGCCCTGGAGGATGCGCAGCGCACCGGACACAGTGGACACGATGTTGCCGAAGATCGGAATCACGATCTCGTTGAGCAGGAACCGAAGTACGGGAAACAGGTCGTCCTGGAATCGGGCCGACACCATCGCGGCCATGCCGCCCCAGGTGGCGAGCACGTCGGCCGCCTGGGTCACCAGCGGCACCACGGCGGTGATCATCTGGACGAGGGCGGGCAGGACCTCGACGACCAGGCGCAGCAACAGCGGGTAGTTCGGCAGCAGGCCTTCGGACCAGACCCGCATCCACGCTTCCGCCAAGGGCGGCAGAATCGGAAGAAGTCCTTGCAGGGCAATGAGAAGCGTCTCGCCGAGCAGGCGGCCCAGCTCGACGAGCTGAGGTGTGGCGGTGGCCAGACCGTTGCCGAGGACGTCGGCGAGCTGGCGCACGACCTCGACGACGACCGGGAGGACGGGCAGGGCGGCTTGCAGCCCGGCCAGTAGGACCTGAGCCCAGAGGTCGGCGAGCTGGCCGACCAGGGGCAGGGCGGCGGCGAGCGCGTCGAGCAGCGTGCCGCCGATCGCGGCCGCAACGGGCGTCAGCACCCGGAGCAGCGAGGCCAGGGCGGGCGCGGCGATCTGGAGTGCCTGGACCAAGAGCCGTCCGAATTGGACGATCAGCGGGGCCGCTGCGCGGGCCAGCTCGATCAGACTTGGTGTCAGCTCACGGATTGCGCCCGCGAGTCCGCCGCCGACGACCTCGGCGACCAGCTCGGCGATAGCCGGGGCCAGCTCGGCGGCGACACCGGACACGGCGGTCAGTGCGGGCACGAGTACCGAGGCGAGGGCCTGCGCCGCGACGCCGGCGAGTGGCGCGAGCGCGGCGAGAATCCGACCGGCCGGTTCTGCGGCGGCGGCCAGGGTGCCGAACGCCACCCCGATCACGGGTCCGAGCTGTTCGATCGCCGGGGCGACGTAGGTGACGATCGCGTTGCCGACAGCCAGCAACAACGGCAGGAACGCCGCTGTCACCGCCCGCAGACCGGAGAAGATCTGTTGCAGCGCAACGCTTCCCTCGCCCGTGGAGAGGAACGCGGCGAGTGCGCCGGTCAGCGTGTTGAGGTTTCCGAGCAGGCTCACGCCGCCGGAGTTCGCGGCCATGAAGACAGCGCCGATGATCTGGAGAATGTTTCCCAGCAACGTGAACAGCTCGCCGAGCGTGGACAGACCAGAGGAGATCCACCCGGCCAGTTGGCCGGTTTGCCGTGCGTGGCCGATGAACTCACCGAAGTTCGTTGCCCCCTGGGCGAGGCCTTCGGCCAGCGCGGGCAGGAAGCCCGAGCCCACGGCGGCGATGTCGCGCAGTCCCGACAGGACCGGCGACACGCCACCGGCGAGCGCGCTCATGGAGCGCGACGAGTTGTCCAGGATCAGGCGGACGTCGTTGACCGTGCGCGATTCCCGGCCCCACGATGCGAAGCCGCGTGCGGAGAGGTTGAGCGCGTCGGCCATCTCCCCGAGGCCGGTGCGCACGGCGGGCAGGTGCAACGCACCGAGGTCGGACACCTCACGCGCGAGACCGGCGAACAGTCGCTGTTGGACGTCGAGGCGCAAGGTCCCGAACTCGCCCTGAATCTCCCGCACGGCGCGGGCGGTCGCCTGCATGTGCGGGGGCATCTTCGCGATGGCCTCGGCGAACGCGGCGGGGTCGGTCTCCGCGAACGCGTCAGCGAGTCCGCTGGTGCCCATGCGCAGCACGGCGAGCGCCGCCGCTGCAGTGAGGCCTGCAGCGGGGACGAGCAGCAGCGACCCGGAGGCGGCGACGGCCGCGCCGCCGAGTCCGCCCAGGACGGTCACCAACTGGCCTGCTGCGGCGGCCAGGGCGGCGTAGCGCAGGGTGGACGTGCCCACAGTGGCGGTGTGCCGGGTGATGCTCGCCGTGGACCGGTTGACGCTCTGGTCCAGCGACCCGAGCGCGCGAACCGCCGTGCCCAGCGACTTGTCCAGCGTGACCCGCAGGTCTATGTCCTTGCCGGACTCGGCGCGGCGGAACAGGTCGAGTTCGCGCCCGGCCGGGCCGGTGTCGGCCAGGGTGGGCAGGGTGACGCGCTGCTGCTCGGCTTCGCGGGCAGCGGTGCGGATCTGCCGGACGAGGTCCGCGCGGCGCACTTCGGCGTCCAACTGGACCTTGGGCGCTTCGCGTTCGGCTTCCCGCACGGCCTTGGTGACCGCGCGGCCGATGCCGACGAACGAGGGCATGATCTTGAGGTAGGCGTGACCGATGGCGGTCAAGAGAGGGTCACGCCTCCCTCGTCATCATCAGCGCGATCTCACGCAACGGCCGCGCGGCCGTGGTGTCGCGCTCCCCTCCCTTCGCGGGAGCGGTCGGGGCCGGGCCGGGGTTGTGCGTGTCGAGCGCGTCGAGCGGTGAGGCGAGCTGGTCGTCTGTGGCCTCGTGCCCGAGCAGCGCGGCGACGGCCGCCCACAGAGCGGTGAGACGTCGTTCGGTGGCGGCGGCGAGCACGTCCGCACGGGTCCACCGCCCATCGGGGCTCAAAGCGCGCCACAGCGCCGAATCCGGGGGCAGGTGGGTGACCAGCGCGCACACGCGGCGGAACTCCAGCTCGCCGCGGTAGAGGTCGAGCAGGTCGACCCCGTGGCGCAACAGGTCGACTTCGAGTGCTTCGGCGGTGCGGTCGTCGCTCAAGAGCTGAGCGACGGTCAGCGGTTTCCCGCACCCAGCTCCCCCATCACCACCGCAGAGAACTCCTCGGCGTCCTTGGCGGTGCGCGCGAGCGCGCGCCATGCCTTGTACTGCTGCTCTCCGAGGATCATGCGCAGGGCGGTGAGATGCTTGCCCGCCTCCTCAGCCTCCAGTGCGTCAAGGGGGAAGTCCTCGGCGGTCGGCAGAGCGAACGTCTCGCCGCGCCACTCGACGGTCACGTCGGTCTTCGCGCGGGTGGTCTTGGCCTTGGTGGCGGCGGCACGCTGCCGTGTGCTCACGTGGTTGTCCTCCAACAGGATCGGGCGACGGGTCAGGACTTGTCAGGGGCGACGGCCAGTGAGGACGAGCCGAGTCCGGCGATGACGGCCGGATCGTCGGTCAGCCACACGGCCAGGGTGGTGGACGATCCGGGCGGGGCAAGCGCGGAAAAGCTCATGCCCCAACGGGCTTCCTGTGTCCGGGACCACTGGGCGTCGTCGGTCTCGGAGACCTCGGCGCGCGGGACGTAGAGCCGGTGGTGGTAGATCTCGGTTTCGCTGATCGCGTCCGTCCAGTCGATACACAGCGCCCGGACGTCGCTCTTAGGGAGCGTGCTGATCTCAGCGCGGTACTTCTTGCTGCCCTGCGCTGTCTCCGCGAACACCAGACCGCCGAAGTAGGCGGACAGGACCTGTGCCTTGGTCTCCTGAAAGACGCTCTTCACGGTCAGTTCGTGGGACTTGATGATGTACCGGGCCGGGGTGATGCGCTGCCAGTGCGCCGTCCCCTCCTTTTCCACCTTGCGGGCCAGCGTCACGCCGTCCTCGGTGGTCAGGCCGAGACCGGACCAGACAGCGGGCAGCGCCGTCGTGGCGTCGGTGGGTTCCGGGGTTCCTGGTGGGGCTAGGGAAAGCTCGCCTGTTCCGGCGACGCGGACCAGGCTCGTGTTGATAGCCAAGGGCGTTTCTCCAATGAGGACAAGGGGGAAGCCCGCCTCACCGACCCCCAGTCAATGAGGCGGGCAAGCGGGTGTGTGGGATTGCGCGGGATGTGGTCAGCGCGTCGAGGCGCGGGCGGTCACCGTGACGACGATGAACGCGAGTGGCGCGGAGGTGTGCGGGTCGACCCCGGATATCGGGGCGGTGTCGGGTTCGGCGGCGAGGAACGCACCCGAGGCGCGGCGAGCGCACAGCAGGCCCATCACGAGCGCTACCAACGCTTTCGCCGCGTGCTCGGTGCGGTGCCAGCACGTGATCCGGATCGAGGCGGTCTGAATCACCGGCCAGTCCCAGTCATGGTCATCGGCGGCGACCAGCAGCCACGGCAACGACGGCGGGCCGCCGTTGTGACCGCGTCCGGTTTCCGTGGCGACCTGCACGCCGCGCACGATCTCGCCGGCGTTTCCCGCGAGCAGGCGGCGCACCAGCCGCACCACCAGTTCCACCACGTCGACCGGCACCGGCACACCGGCGGCGGTCACGACCGCTTCCGTTTCCGGCGGCGCGGCTTGCGGAATCCCTTGGCCCGCAACCCGATACTCGCAGCGGCACGCTTCAACACGCCGTGCTTCGCTTCCATGCCGACACCGGCGGGGTGCGGGATCGCCACACTGACGGCTGCCCTGTCGGTGTCGGTCTCCTCCCGTACCTCGACCGGGAGTGGGGACCCGTCCTCGACGGTGTGCCCCTGCGCCCGGACCTCGGCCGCGACTTCGTGCGCCGCCTCGCGCAGCAACTCACGGACCTGTTCGCTCTTGAGCAGCGCGGCGAGGCCAGCGCGGTCACGGTGGAACTCCGCCACCGGGCGTCACCTCCTCGTTCCGGGCTGTGAGCGTGGTAGTCGCCGAGTTGCGGCGCCCTTGACACGCGACCGAGAATCGAACTCATGTTCGAAGGTGTGCGGGTGCCGTTGGATCTCGGCGAGGTGCGGGAGAAGGGCGTTGGTATCCGGTTCGACCGGAACGACGTGTTCCCGAAGTGGTTTGCGCGCACGGGTGTGGAGCCGACCGACCTCATGCGACAGCAGGGTTTCGGTCTGCCTGACGAGGTCGACGCGACGTTGTACGCGTGGGTGCGGACCAGGACCGGACGCCTGCACGGCTACGTGGTGTACGAGCGTGAGACGCCGTTCGGGACGCTGCCGTTCGCGCACACCGTGCCCCGCTGGTATCTGCGGATGGTGCACCCGGACGGAGAGACCCCGTACTGATACAACCGATCAGGTGAAACAGTGGCTCAGCGCCGTGACCGCCCTTTGCCGAAAGCGGATCGTGCAGTACAAGCTGGAAGGTGAACCTTGAACTGTTGGTGCCGCTGACCGCCGCCGTAGTTGCGAGCATTCCCGTGTGGATCTTGGTGGTTGCCCTTCGGGGAGCAAAGCCCGAAGAGCGACCCGCCATCATCCGCGCGTTGACGGGCTTCGTCCGAGCGAACCGGCGTGAGGGAATCCCTATCCGTCAGCGTGAGTCAGGGTCGTCTCGTAGTGAACTCGACCAGGCCGGGGCTCCCAACGCTCGGGGTCGCCCTCGACCTGGTAAACGCGGCCGTCGTGCTCGACGCGTTCGCGCGCGGCGATCGGGTCCAGGGTGAACAGCCACCACGAGCCGGTGACGGCCTGGCGGCCGGGTTCACTGCTGGTGGTGCTCGTGCGGGGTTGCATCATCCCGCGAACGGTGCGGCGGGACGCTGCCGGTCCGTAGTCCAATCGGGACACGGGGTTGTCGTACTCGTCGGGTTGTTCAGCCGGAGTGACGATCGTCAGCGTGTGCGGGAGGTGCAGGCGGCGGCACCTCCCCTTGGGGTTCGCTGTACTCGACGAACCGCCACGGCATCGGCTCGCCGGGTGTGCCGTCCGCGTAGACGACAGGGACGGTGTCCGGGAGGTCGGCGTGGTCTCCCGCGCTGTGCGGGGTGCGAGTCGAGCGCAGGCCGGAGCGGCGCGCGATCCGGCGCAGGACGGCCCGTTCGTCAGTGGTGAGGTAGACGCCGGTCACGGTGGCGTCGCCGTACCGGTAGCCGTACTGACCGATGGTCTCGGACGCGTACCCGTCCGGGTTGCGCAACGCCCGCCCAGCCGCTTGGCACACGATCGTCACGACCACGGCCGGGACGGTCGGGGCCAGCAGCGCGGGCGGTACCTCGGCGCGCACGAGCGCCGAGGCGTCGGTGAGCGCTGCGAGGCCGCGTGCTTCCTCGGGGGTGCCGACGAGGGCGCGTTGCGCGCGGGTCTCCAGCTCCGGCAGCGTCGCGAGCGGCGCGGCCGGGGCGGTCACGGAGTCGCGGCAGTCGTCAGACGCAACGCGCGCTTCACCACGTTGTCGTCCTTCGTGGTCTCCGCACCCGCCAGCGTGCTGACCACGCTGCGGTCCTGCTGGAAACCGGGGTCGTAGTCGCGGATCAGGCGCAGGGCGAAACCGTTGTAGGTCACCGAGTCGCCGAACGTCGCACCGGCCGGGACGTCGAGAGCCCTTGTCACGAGCGGGAAAGCCGTGCGGTGGTAGGCGACGGCGCTTCCGTCCGCGAGGTAGTTGGTCGGCACGACCACGAACCCGTAGAGCTTGCCGATGATCGCGTCACGCAGGGCGGCCGGGGAACCCGAGACGTCCACGGGGATCAGCTTGTTGCGCGGGTCGTTGAGGATCATCGCCTCAACCTCGGCGCTCACCGCGAAGAACCTGTCTTCGACGGGGACACCCGCCTTGTTGAGGCGCTTGCGGGCCTCGATCAGCATCGTGTGAACGTCGGTGCCGTCCGCCTTGAGCGTGATCGAAGACGTGAGCGCGTTCATCTGCGCGGCGAGGAGGCTCTCGACGCCGCGCGCGACGCTCTTGGCCTGCGGGGTGGCGATCTGCGTGGTGAAGTCGCGGACGTTGAGCGTGAGCTGTTCGTCCGGGAGGTTGATTCCCTTGTACAGGTAGGTGTTCAGGCGGACGTCAACGCCGACTTCCTTGACGTCGTCCACCACGATGGGCTGGTTGGCGGAGCGGTTGAAGGTGCGCGCCTCGCCGACCACGGTGTCGGTGCGCACCGTGACCACGTCGCCCTGCTTGCCGCTGAACGAGCTTTCGGCGTCACGCCACGCGGTCGCGCCCAGCACGGTCTGGTTTTCCAGCGCGGCGATGCTCGCGCTGGCGATCTGCTTCGGTGTGAGGAACTGGTTCGGGATGAGCGTGTCTCCTTAGGACAACGGGCCTTATGGGGTGGGCGGCTTGCCGAACACGGCCCGCGCGATCGCTGCCGGGTCGTCCTCGGCGGTCTCGGCGGGCGGTGCCGCCGAAGCTGGGCGCAGCGCCTCGACCGGGCGGCGGCCCGGCGCAGTCGCCGCGGACGCGGCGGGCGTGGCGGGTGCAGAGGCCGGCGGGGCGGCGGACGCTCCCGCCGCGAGGGTCTTGAGCAGCTCGGCGAACGTGGTGGCGTCGGCGGTCAGCTCGGCCTCGTCCTTGCCGCGCAACCGATCGGCGATCGAGTCGTCCAGCCCGGCCGCGCGGGTGACGCGCAGGCGGGTCAGCTGGTTCTCGGCGTCGGCGGCGCGCTGCTCCAGCTCGGGGACGCGGGCCGCGAACGACTGTGCCTCGGCCAGCTGCGCGCGAAGGGACTCGCTGTCGCTGGTGTCCTCGGTGGACGGCCGGGCCGGTGCGGCGGGCGGAGCGCTCTCCGGTGCGACGGCGGGCGCGGCCTGCTCGCCCGTGCCGGGACCGGTGGCGCTGATGGGGTCGGGTGCGGTCACGGGAGGGACCTCCTCGGGTCGGGTGTCGGTCGAGCTGGGGCGGTAGGCCGACCACCAGCGGTCGATGGCGTGCGCGGTCCAGGCCGGGCGTGCGTCGGCGTGGGCGCGGTGCTTGGCGATCTCGGCCGGGACGGCCAGGACGACGACGCGCGACGCGCCCAGGCGAGTGGCCAGGGCGGCGCGGTCGTTCAGGTGAGGTGCGGAGCGGATCACCCAGACCCGCCCGGATTCCGCAGCGGACAGACGGCGTTCGATCTCTGTTCGGGCTGCCGTGCGGATCGCGGGCGGGTGGTCGTAGGGGTGCGGGCTGCCCAGCTCGACGGCCAGCCGGTCGAAGTCCAGGACGAGATCACCGGGGGCCGCGCGGGCGGCGACGAACGTGGACTTGCCCGCGCACGGCGGGCCGGTGACGATCACGACGTCCCGCACGGGCCTCCCTTCCAGGGGAGGCCGCGGAGCTACTTCGCGGCGCGCATCCGGGCCTCGTGCGCACGCCGGAACGCGTTGCGGGCTTCCTTGCCCTGCAATCCGTTCTCGACGACCACGGAGTCCCACAGAGCGGCGAACTGCTTCGCGGTCTCGGGGAGGTCGGTGGCGGGGTCGTAGACGGCCTCCACGGTGCAGGTGCATCCGGTGTGGAAGGGCTCCGGTTTGCCGTCGCGCAACGTCAGCGTCCCGGAATCACGGGTGTTGTAGACGGGGCCGCGTGAGGCGAGCATCGCGCAGAACGCGCACGCTTTCGCGCCCGTGATGCGCTGGTAGCCCAGCGCCAGGTCATCGCGGCGGATCGCCTGGTCCAGCGCGCCACGGCCCCCGCCTGCAGCGTGACGCATCGCCGCAGCGGCAACGCCCGGTCCTGCGCGTTCGGCGGCCTCGTGCGGGTCGAGCCCGGCAGCGCTCAGACGCTTGATAGTGCTCGGGCCGGTCACAAGCAACGACACCTCGGCGGCGTCGCGCCACCCCGCCTCGAGTACTTCCCGGGGCGGCGGCACGAGGCCGGCGCCGAGCTCGGCGCGGCGGAACGCCTCGAAGTAGTCCAGCGCCACCCGCTCGGACTTCGAGCGGTGGCGGCCGATCAACTCCAGCACCCGCCGTTTCCAGCCCGACACCGTGACGTCGAGCCGGAACGGATCGAGCAACGACCACAACCCGAGCACATCGCGGACCAGGCGGACGCTGTCGTTGGCCTGCGCACGGCGGTGCTGATCGGTGAGCCTGGTGCCCTCAGCCGTTACCGCCATTCACCACCGCCCAACCTCACACCAACACTGTGATCCGAGTCACGACCTGGTCGGACTTCTTGGAATGTGTACGAGTGGCTGGTGGTTGCCAGTGAGAGCTGCGGGTTGCTGCACGAAGCTGTTGCGCAAGTCAGCGCGATAACCAGTCGCTCCATAGACAACAACGTTGAACTTCTTTTAATAGCCGCCTATTTGCTGGCTTGCCACGCGATAGGCCATCGTGTGCTCGACGAGCGCGAGGAGGTGGCCATGTTGTCGAATGCCGTGACGGTCGGCCTGTTGGCAGCCGCGATCACGGGAGTGTGCAGCCTTCTACGGTTCGCCATCGCGATGAGGAAGACCGCTCCTGCTGACAGGCCCGACATCATTCGTGCGCTGAACGAGGGAACCGCGTCAGGCGCAATCGGTCAGCAGGTCCGGCGGAGATCCACAAGACGCCGTGCGCGCGCGGACGACGCTGGCACGGACTAGTCGGGAAATGTCGCACGACCGAGGACATCGGCCAACAGCGTGTGGCCGTCGGCTGACGAGGGCATCGCCGCCCAGCGTTGAACGTCGGTGTCGGTGACTCCGGGAAGTCGTTCCCATGTCGACTGGGGCGGTACTCCGAGCATCGTGACGGCCTTACCCCAGGCGTCGACCACGGCGGCCAGCGAGCGGGACTGGGTGTTGCGCCAGCGGACTTGCGCGGTGGTGTCCTGCCATCCGGTGAGATCTCCGGCGAGCAGGCAGCACAACCGCAGGACCTGTTCCCAGCTTTCGCCGTAGGAGGTGCGGCGCTCGCCTACTCGGCGCTGTAGTCCGTCCTCGGCGGCGTCGAGTGCGTCGGCCGCGAGGTTCGTCAGGCTCGCCAACAGCGTGTGCGGCGGGGTCTGCGTGATCGCCGCCAGGTGCCGCAACACCTGTTCGAGTACTTCGACGTAGCCGCTCAGTGGGCTTGCGTCGAACGTGCCGAAGCGTGTTTCCGGGCTGTCCGAGTGCAACAGCCGGTCCGGGCCGATCGGTGGCTCTTCGCCGTCGTCGAGTTCGAGCCCGGCCGCCCAGCGCTGCCGATGCGCCCCGGACTGCGAAGCGGCCATCAACAGGAACGTCTGGAAGTTGACGCGGTCCTGAATGTCGAGGATCGGTTCCACGACACCGGGCGTGTGGCCGTCGAGGTCGTCCTCGTCCACGAACCGGATGACCGGGCAGACGCCCACACCGTGTTCGCGGTGTTCCACGTAGGACAGCGCCCCGTCCCGGTCCGGGGCGAGGAAGTAGACAGCCTGGTCGTCGTACAGCCGGTAGAGCGTCTGCGGGCCGGACGGGCTGTAGGAACGCGATTTCAGCAGCGCGTACACGGGCCATTCGTCGTCCGGGTCCGCGTAGAACGCGCTCATGTTCTGCGGTGAGTGGCCCTTGATGACCGGCCCCGGATCACCAGGCAGCACCGTCACGAACGCCGTCCCGTACTTCAGCGCCGCACGGTGCACGGCGGCTTGCCTGCGCGCCATGCGGTTGCCGGTCCAGTGGCGCCACCCGGCCGAGTCGCCGGCGGTGGCGCTCGGGTCCGTGGCGCGGTAGCCGTCCACGAACAGGTTCTGCGCCATGAGCTGCACCAGCAGTCGGCACCAGTTGGTCCGGCTCTTGCGCAGCATCCACAGGTAGTGGGCTTTCGCGTTCTTGGGCGCGAACGGTAGATCGTGGTCGCCCTTGACGTACCGGTGGATCTTGTCGTTGCGGGTCTGGTCCGGCCAGCGGCCGAGCAGGCGTTGCGCCACGTCAGCGGTTTCCGTGCGCGTAAGCGCCACCTGTCACCCCCTTGTCTTGGTGTTGGGGCGTCAGGTGAAGACGCGGAGCTTGCCGCCGCGCTTGCGTGCACGCTTGGCCCACGCGGGCGAGGCGAGCACCAAGCGGCGGACGTGCCGGGCGATGATCAGGCAGACGGCCAAGTCGATTTTGTGCGGGGACTCCCGCGACTCTTTCGAGATGGTCACGCCGTACCGGTTTGGTGACCGGCGCGCGTTGAGAACGTGCCGCCGCAGCCTCAGATCTCCGTCATGGGTCAGGGTGCGGTCGCGGATGTCGATCAACGCGCGGCCGGTGGCTTGGGTGGTTTCCTGGGCACGGCCGCGCATGTCGAACGCGACGGCGTGCCGATTGCGGCCTGTGCTGGCTTCGATCAGAAGGTCGTCGCCGAACTCCAGCGCCCAACTGTCCACATAGGATTCAAACTCACGGACGTCAGCGAAGAATCCCACGACGTCGAACCGCTCGAACGCAGTACGCACAGCCAGGTCCGCCGCGTCCCGGTCGACCTGCCAGGCCTGGTCGGCGGGAAGGTCCTCGGGGCGTTCCTGCACGTGCAGCACACCCGCGTGTCCATCCGACATGCGCACGCCGAGCAGGCCGGTTGCGTCGTCGCTCTTGCTGCCGTCGAACATCATCACGATGGTGTCGCCGTCGTCGAACGGCGGGGCGTCCTCGTCCAGACAACCGTCCCACTCGGACACGGTGGTCCAGGCGGTCGCGGCGGCCCCGGCGACGTTGAAGAAGTAGCGCTTGCTCTCCTCGACGTCCTTCGCGATGTCCCAGAACTCGTTCTCGACGATCCCGGCCAGGTCCATCCACGCAGCGGCCGGTCCGTAGACCTCGGTGAGCGCGGCGACCATCGCGTCCAGGTCGGTGAGATCGACGTCGGCCGGGGCGTGCCGGTGGTCCCACAGCAGCCGGGACGCACGCGTGCGTCCCTCCCTGATTGCGTTGGCCTGCTTGTGGACCGTCTCCAGCGTGGAGTCTTGACCGCCCTGGTACATCGTCGAGGTGAGCAGTCCCCACGGCTCGGCCGCGCGCCTCTTCCTCAGGTTCCTGTCCACCGTCTTGAACATCCGCCGCAACTCCGGCGTGATGTAGAGGTGCGGCTCGTCGTAGATCGCCAAGCTCTCCTTGCCGCCGTCCTTTGCGGACGAACTGGCGGTGGACGGGATGATCTCGCCACCCTCGGGCAGCAAGATCCGCGTCAGCCCGGCGGCGTCGCGAGGCAGGTCCTCACCGAGCGGTCCCTGTGCCAGGTTGAAGTGAATGACGTCGTAGGTGTTGCCCGCCTGCGACTCTTCCGTTGCGAGACAACGAATGTACGGATAGGTGATCGGGCGGCCCATCGGCTCACCCGGCGAGTAGGTGTAGGTGAAGCCCCGCCACGTGAAGGTTTCGCCACCCTCGGCCCAGCCGGCGAATCGGGCGGGGCCACGCGCCTCGAACAGGCCGACGAACCCGGCAAGCTCGCTCTTGGCGCGGCCCTTCGCCCGCACGAGCGCGGCACGCGAGTAGAGGCGGCGGCCCTGCCGGTTCAGGCTGTACGCGTCGGTGATGAACCCGGCGAACTCGTCGTCAAGCTCGACGTCATCGCCTTGTACGTCACCAGGTCCGTGCACGGCCCAGTGTTCGATCCACGCGCAGGCCAACCAGCCCAGCGAACGCGTGCGGTCGTGCTCGGGGGCGTAGACGAGTTCACGAGGCACCAGACAACCTCTTGCGGCGCTCGTCCAGTCGCGTCACGGCGGCAGGATCTGCCGCGGACGTGGCGGATTCGTCCACCGGGTCGACGTACCGGATACGGAGCTTGAGACGGTCCTCGTGCGTGAGGCCGAGCTTTGCCGACCGCAACCGCAGCTCCGGCGCTCGGTTCAACTCGCCGCGCCAGAAGTCGTCCACCAGGCGGGCCGTCTCGATCGCGAACCGCCAGTCGGTGTCAGTCCACAACCGACAGTGCGGCATCCGTCGCACAGCCTCCCACCACGCCCGCGTCTCGACATGCCAGCGCTGACGACCGCGCGACGGAAGATCAGGAGATGTGCCGGTCCACGGGACGTTCTCCACGGTGGTCCAGTCGTAGGACTTCGCATTGCGGTTGCGGGGGTTCTCGCTGGGCGGACGACCGGTAATCGCCACGCTCACCCCCTGGTCGGCCACGTTTGCGCGGATCGTGCGAGCCGCTAGCATTTGTGGATGGCTGGCACCATCTCCGGTTTCTACCTACGTCAGACCCGCGACCTATGGCTGTGCGGGGAGCCTGAGGGCTGGGCAGAGATAATGACCGGAAAAGGACCGTGGTCCCACGAGGTATTTACCGAGACGGTATGGTCTCATGAAATTGACGCCGGGATCTCGATTTCCGGCCAGCGGCAAGGGACTTTTGAATTCGACTTCGCAGGCTACCCCTCGGCTCTTACCGACTGGGACGAAGGCGACTCCCCCTCCGCCTTCGATTTCGATGAACTTCTTCGAGCCACGCGCGTGCGGGTCAACGTAATGAATGCGTTCGCATTGGCCCTACACTCGGCGTTCGTGTCGGTAGAGCGCCACGGTGCCGAGCCCTTTTCGTTGACGCACACTGATCTTTACCACCGGCATCCGTCGGGAAATGGAATTGGCGGCAACGCAATCCTCGGCTTGCCCAATACGCCGGAGGACAAGTGGCGCGCTGGCGGCGCTGTCTCGGCGGCGGTGATGGACAAGGCCGCCGATCTGCTAAACCAAGTCCTACAACACGAGGCGCCCGGCACGCTAGACCTCATCGTCTTGGTTAACCAAGCCCTGGTTGCGCACACGAAACATGACTTTGCTGGCTCCATCATCGCATTTTGGACGGTTTGCGAGGCATTGCAGAACCAGCTATGGAAAAGCTACTACGAACAGCAAATCGCGGCAGCAGGTGGAACGGTGAGCAAGAAGCGTCGAGAAAAGCTGAACGGCCGAGACTTCACGGCGTCCATTGTTTCTGAAATTCTTGGCCTGGCCGGAGTTCTGCCCGCCCCGCTTCACGCCTCGCTTGACGAGAACCGGATTCTGCGCAACAAGTGGCTGCATGGCGGGAAGATCCCGACGTACATCGACTCCGGCAAATGCGGCGAGACCGTGAAGGAGATGTTGAGGCTTACGCTAGGAATCGACCTGCCTTTGGCCCTTTCCATCGGAGCGTCTGGCCTCTAAGTCTCAATCAAGGCTTTGGGTACGGCTTGTGCATCCGCCGCAGCACGCGCCGCGTGGTCTTGTTCAATGGAAGGATGTACCGGTGCTTGACCGGTAGATTCCGTATCCGGTGGGCCTGCGGGTCGACTGTGCGGCGCACGTAGTCGAGGCTCGTCTCGTCCGTTCGCTTGCGGTACCGGGCGAAGTTGGACACGGTCCTGCCGTGGGTCTTCACGCCCTGCACCAGGTAGTAGGCATCCGAGCTTCCGCGCGCTCCGGTGTAGAGCCAGCTAGCGGCCTGGTAGACGCCGCCGTGATGGCCCTGCGCGGTATCGGCGTAGGAAACGACCAGGCGCAGGCCGGGGCACGCGGCGCGGAGCTGGCGCAGGCTCGCGGCGATCATCTGCGTGACTGGCGAGTCGTGGTCGGTGAGCGCGATGCGGACCAGCTCGACGCATTCGGTTTGTGTCAGCCCGAACGGGCTGGACATGTGGTTGTTCGCGCCTCGGCCGTAGACGATCGCGCCGATGAACCGACAGTCCTCCCACACACCAAAGCACGCGATCTTGCCGTTGGGCAGGGTGCCCGAGTAGTGCCAGCGCTGGGCCGCGTACTTCGCGGCGGCGCGCGTGCACGGGGCAACGAGAAGGTCAGTCGCGCGGCTCACCTCCTCCGGCCGGGATCTCACGCTTGCGCTTGCGCGGCGGAGAGAGCTGATCGAGACGCGGGATCTCGACGGCGAAGGGTGTGAAGTCGATCAGCTCGATCTCGTTGGCGTCAGCCGGATCGTGGGCAGGTTTCAACGACGGGCCTCCTCGGGTGAGCATGGCGGGGAGTTGCGCCGCGCGGCGCAGGGAAGTCGCCGGCGGGACGGTCACGTGGCGCGGCGTGAGAAGTGGCCGGCGGTGGCGGCGAGGTGGCGCCGCGTGAGCGCCGACGCCACGTGGCGAAAAGGCCCGAGTTTCGTACAGACCGCGAGGAGCTATGACGTACCGGTGGGGCCGCGGACGCGGCGGGGGTCACCCCCCACCCCTCAGCCGTGCGGCGCGGCCCGGGAGCGTTTCGGGGCCGTTAGCGCAGGCTGAGAGCCCTTCTGCGGGGACGTCGGCACAGTCTTGGACTG